>NZ_JANUED010000005.1:0-324755 GCF_024810155.1 Mycetocola sp. BIGb0189 | reverse complement strand
AAGTCACCGCCGGACTTCTTTACAACACATGTTGTGTGTTGCAGGTTGAGAGCCCTGACCGTTTCACGGTCGGGGCTTTCCTTGTTTAACGGCATGATTTGTGGTGCTGAGTGTTGTGAGTGTTGGCCTCACCCTTGGACGGGGTGGGGCTTTTACTGTTTAACCCGGCGGTGGTGTGTGCTGCCGCGGCTGTGGCCTTGCCCTGGATGCGGGTGGGGCTTTTACTGTTTAACGCGGCTCGCGGGGTGTGTGCTGCCGCGGCTATGGCCTTGCCCTGAACAGGGCGAGGCTTTTACTGTTTAACCCGGACTGTGGGGTGTGCTGCCGCGGCTATGTCCTTGCCCTGAACGGGGGCGAGGCCTTTGGTGTTTAAGGTGCTGGTCGGGCTGTTGGTGAGTTACCGTTGCCAAGCCTGGGACGTGTGGGGTTTTGTGTTTAACACCTGCGAGTGCTCCAGACAGAGTCAGGAGAGCCCGGCCGCTTCCGCGCGGACGTATGTTGCGGAGGCCAGGGAGGCTCGGTATCGGTATCGGTATCGGCACGTACTGCTTGGAGGCGTGTGCCCGCGAGAGGGCAGGGTGTGTCTGGCGTGGGTAGGGCGCGTACCCGGTGCGCGCGCCCTACTTATCCGCGGCGCAGGGAGGCCGGGAAGAAGAACGCCCGGAGCCTAACCGTTACGGGCCGGGTGGCACGCAGCGTGCGGGCGATGTCCCGCACAATCGGCCGGAAACCTCCGACACCCTGAACCGGTGCGCCCGTTGCGTCGCGGCCGTAGCTTCCCCCTCCGGCACCCTGAACCTGTGCCCGCGTCGCGCCGCGGCCGTAGCTTTCCCCCTCGAGCGCATGCAGGAGGTCCGCACAGCCGGACTGCTCGGTGGACATCGTGGCCTGGAGCCTGGCTGCGAAATCGCGTGCTGTTTCGCCCGCGATCGGGGCGAGCCCGAGGTCGGTAGCTGTCGCCTCCAGCTCGGCCCAGGCTGCACCCGCAGGGGTACCGGCACGGGCACCGTGACGATAGCGTCGCTCGCGCTGCCAGATTCGGGCGAGAGCCTGACCGAAGATCAAAGCGAGTAGAACGAGGACACCCAGCACGGTTACGCCGAACTGCGTCGACGCCGTGCCCGTGGAGGACTCTCCGGGGGCCTGGGTGGGGCTGTTGGAGGCCGACGGAGCCGGGGCCGCTGTGGGCACGGGGGCCGCGCTCGGGGCACTGGTAGGAGCGGCGGTGGGTGCCGTGGTGGGAGCGGTTGTCGGATTCGGAGCCGCCTGCGCAAACTGCGCGGGGACCCCGCGACTCGTGGTGGGTTCAAACGAGATCCACCCGGCACCCTCGAAGTAGAGCTCCGGCCAGGCATGAAGCTGCTGTGAGGTGACACGATATGTCTGTTGGCCGTCATCGTTCAGCCCATCGGCGGTGCCGGGAAGATAGCCCACCGCGATGCGCGCGGGGATCCCCATCAGCCGGGACATGACCGTCATGGCGGAGGAGAAGTGAACGCAGTATCCGGTTTTGCGCTCGAGGAAACTCGCGATAACCTCGCCTGCCGACCCATCAAACCCCTTCTCTACCGGGGCAGATTCGGAGTAGGTGAAGTCGTTGCGGAAGTAGTCCTGCAGCGCCATCGCACGGTCATAGTCGGTGGTGGCACCGGCGGTCACCTCGTTCATGACCGCGGTGATCGAGGCCGGGAGATCATCGGGAAGCGAACGGTACCGCGGATCGATCTCGCTGGTACTTCCCGGCGCAGCCGCGCGTAGCTGCTCGGCGCTGGGCTCAACCTGCGTGCTGGTGACGGTGTATCGCTCGGCTCGTGTGTTGGTTTCGTTGCTGTAGGCAGCCAACCCCGGCAGCTCCCAGTTCCAGTCGCCGATGAGGTTGGTTACAGCATTCGGTGCGTACGGCAGCGGAAGCCAGTTTGTGGACAGGGAATCGATGGAGATTGTGGTGGTGACTCGGGCGGTTGGTGTCTCCGCGTCGAGGCCCGGAGGCGCGGGGAACTCCACGACGCTGGAGTTTGGCGCGGCCTCGAAGGGGCGTGGCTGCCAGAGGGTGCGATCCAAATCGTCGATGGTGAAGACGCGGAGATAGAGCGGGATCTCCGAGGTGGTCACATAGGTCAGCGCGACGGTGTTGGCACCACGACGGAGGTCGTCGCCGAGGGTGATCATCGGGTTGATACCCGTCTCGAATGGCCCCGCCTGATTGCCGATCGCCAGGGGCTTGCTGCCCACGGTGGCGGTGAGCGCGGGGGCGGCGGTCAGCGCGGTGATGACCGCGATCGCGGCCACCGGAATCGCGATGGGACGGAACCATCCACCGTGTTCGGCGGACGGGGATACCGGGCGGGTGAGCGTCAGCAGAAGTAGGATCGAGAGCGCAAACGCGGTGAAGGAGGCCACATTCAGCCCGGGGGTGATGACCAGCTGAGGCGCCGCGTAGACGGCCACCGACAGCAGGATGGCGAACAGCGGAAGGCCCGCGATGAGGACCAGCGCCGCCGAGACAAAGGCGATCAGCAGAACGGCGAGTGTGATCAGAAAGCGGAAACCGTCGCCGGGGAGAAGCGGGGCAGCTCCCGAGAGCATCTCATCCAACCCGGCCGAGGTGAGCGAGCCAAATGAGAGCAGCGTCCCGGGTAGCGGAAGAATGCCCAGCAGAGCATTCCCGGGGCTGAACGCCAGGGTGAGCCCGGCGAGCCCGGTGAGCGCGCCGGCGGCCCACGGAACCACCGCGCGCAGGACACGAGAGCTGCGCGCGGCGGGGCGATCCATCCAGAATCTGAGGGCCAGGATGACGCCGTACATGAGCGTGGCGATGACCAACGGGACCATGATCCACGTCGTGCCCAGGAAGATGCTTCCGAAACCACCCAGACCGGTTGCCACCAGGAGCAGGGTTGCCACGGCCTGGATACTCGGTCTGAGCCGGTCCATCGTTCGTGGGCGTGACGTGGGCACGGACTCGGGCCTCATCGTTTCGCCCCCTCACGCGGCAGCCGGACGGGCTCCGGCGAGGGCATGTCCACGCAGACCCATCCTGCCGTCTCGAGGATCGAACGCGTCTCGATCGGAAGTTCGGCGACAAGCAGGGCGGTACCGGAATCAATTTTGGCGCACAGCGCCGCATACTCGGCCGCCACCGCGGGAGTCACCCGACCCAGAACCGCGATCACCGCATGCCGTCGCGAGAGTGTCGAGTGCAGCGCACTCACCGACACCGAGTGGGCGGAGGGTTCGGCACGGGCCAACGCCAGCAGCGCGGGTTCGGCCGAGGCGCTGGTGGTTTCGCGGCCACGCGTGGTCACCACGGTGCCGCCGGTGCAGAGCACGGGACGCCAACCGTGCGCGGCCGCGTCAATCGAGGCGGTGGCCGCAAGCGAGACCGCCCACTCAAACAGCGGATCGTACCCATCGCGTGCCCCGGCCGCCCACTCATACATGGGCTCAAACGAAGCACGCGCCGGCGGGCTGAACCAGTGCTCGGCATCGGTATCGAGGACCACATACAGCGTCGGCGACGGAGTGGACTCCTCCTGACGAACCATCAGCTCGCCGTGACGCGCACTCGCGCGCCAATTGACACGACGAATGGAATCCCCCGGGCGATATGCGCGCGGAATCGGATCGTCCAGACCCGACTCGCCGCGCCTGGAGACCCGACCGGCCTGGCCGTCCGCACCCTGCGTGCGCAGGCCTCCGAAGGGCACATGGGTGGCCGGACGAGGCAGGACCGTGATCTGATCGGTGCCGCCAAAATGCCGACGCACGCGGACCAGGCCAAACGGGTCCCCGATGAGTGCCTCGACCGGACCGAGTGTGTGCACACCGCGGCGCTGGGCACGAACCGTGGTGCCACCGGTATAGGCCGATCCGCCGCCGGGCAGGACCACGCGGGTCGTGGGTGTCTCCGGCACCAGCTCGTCGCGGGGGAGTGCCGAGGGAAGCAGATCGTGCCAGTCGGAGACCGCCACGCGACGGGCACCGGGGCCATCCAGACGCACTCGAATGTGCATCCGATCATCCGCGGTCAACGTAGAAATCGGGTGCACCCGTTCGACCCGCACCGATCCGATCGGCCACAGGGCAATGAGGACCCCGAAGGGGAGCAGTGCCGCAAGCAGCAGGCCGGCGGCCATGAGCTGCACCGAGCCCAGTGAGGTGGCCGACACAAAGAGCAGGATTACCACGATGAGCAGTCCCCACCCTCGCGACGTGAGGGCGAAGCGCGCGTTGTGTCGGGGGTGCCGCCGCGGCGCGCGTGCCATGCTAGATCACCTGCCCCGAGTGCGGGACCTGGGTGGCACGAAGAATGTCGCGCAGAATCTCATCGATGGCCGTACCGGTGTGGACGTCGTGCTCGCCGGTACCCCGTCGAGCCGGGATCAGACGGTGAGCCAGCACCGGAATGGCCAGCGCGGCGATGTCATCGGGGAGGACAAAATCGCGTCCATCCAGGGCCGCCCGGGCCTTCGCGGCGCGCACCAGCTGGAGGGTCGCTCGCGGGCTGGCACCAAGCTTGAGGTCCGGATGTTCCCGGGTGGCCCGGATCAGAGCCACCGTATACGCCTCGATCAGCGGGGAGACAAAGACGTGCTGGGCCCAGGAGATGAGCTGTTCGAGTTCGGCCCGGCTGATGACCGAGGTGATCGAGTCGAGCGGGTTGCTGGTGTCGCGTTGGCGCAGCATCTTCATCTCGGCGTCCGCATCCGGATATCCCATCGAGATCCGCAGCATGAAGCGGTCCCGCTGAGCCTCGGGCAGCACGTAGGTGCCCTCCATGTCCAGCGGGTTCTGGGTGGCGATCACTGTAAAGGGATGGGGGAGCTCGTGGGTGTGCCCATCGCTGGTCACCTGACGTTCGGCCATGGCTTCCAGGAGCGCCGACTGGGTTTTGGGGGAGGCTCGGTTGATCTCATCGGCAATCACAATATGGGCAAAGACGGCCCCGGGTTTGAACTCAAACTCCCCGCGTCCGGCATCGTAGATGGACACACCGGTGATGTCGGCAGGCAACAGATCGGGGGTGAACTGGATGCGCCCCACGGTGCAGTCCACACTCGCGGCGAGGGCACGGGCGAGCGCGGTTTTCCCCACCCCGGGCACGTCTTCGATGAGCACGTGTCCCTCGGCGAGGAGCGCGATCAGCGCGAGCCGGGCAGCCTCGGGTTTACCATCGATGACGGTTTCTACGCGTTCCAGGATGCGCTCGGCGGAACTCTGAAAGGCATCCGCGGTCTGCGGGGGTGACGCGGTGGGGTGCTGGTTCATGTGAGATCTTCCGGGTAGGCGTGGCCGGTGGGGTGCTGGTTCATCCGAGGTCTTCGGGGTAGACGCGACCGATGGGGGCCGGAACCGGCACAGCGTGAATACGGTCAAAGCGCAGGGCATTGACGGCTAGCGCGGCGAAGACCCCGAGAAAGCCGAGAATGGTGAAGGGATAAGACAGCGATCGCAGCGTTTCGTGGACGGGTTCCCAGGGGTTGGGGGTGTCCGGGAAGGACTCCTGGTAGTAGCCGCCGGACAGATTTATCAGGCTCTGCGCAAAAACGCCGTAGATACCCAGGACGAGTGCAACAATGCCCACGGTCCAGAGCGTGATCAGCCACGGATTTCGACGCCGCTTGGGCTTCACATATTCCGCACCGTCCAGGAAGTCCTCCGGGGGCTGGCCCCAGGTCTGGGGGGATCCGGCATGTGTGGCCGCCGGCGTGGCCGGGACCGAGGGGGTGGGTACGGAGGCCCGCGCGGCCGGGGCGGGCTCCTGAGTACGCGTTACCGGTGCCGTCGAGGAAGGTGCGGGAAGGTGCGGCTCGGGTGCGGCGAAGTTGCCTGAGATTTCCGTTTCAGCCTGGGATTTTTTGGGTTCACGGATGCCCGCCGAGTCGGCATACCCGCGTTGGAATGCGGGGTCGTATCGTGAGTCCACCACGGGGTCTCGCTTCCCGCCGCGACCGCGCGGCATAGGTTCGGATTGCCCCGATCCTAGCGTCCACTTCTGTCAGCCTCCAGGAAACGAACATCGAGGCGTGCCGTGGATGGCCTCGGATGGAGTGCACGGATGACCCGAGGATCCCGGATCGAGTCGCCGGTCGTGCCCACGACGGTAGGATCGAAACGCCCCCGCACGCGTCTTGCCCCGCGCGTTCGACTCCCCTAACTAAAGGACATGCCCACCGTGACCCTGCGCCCCTGGACCCGCCGCGCCCTGACCACCCTTGCCGGTGCCGGACTCGTTCTCACCCTCGCGGCATGCGGGGGGCCCGCCGGTGTGGGCGGGGCGGCAGCGAAGGATGACGCGTCCGGACCCGAACTGAAAATTGCCATGATCACCCACTCGGGCGCCGGCGATACGTTCTGGGACATCGTGCGCTCGGGTGCCGAGGCCGCGGCGAAGAAGGACCATGCCGAACTGCTGTACTCCTCCGACCCCGACGGTGCCCGCCAGGCGCAGCTCGTGGATCAGGCGGTGGACCAGAAGGTTGATGGCATCATCGTGACCCTCGCCAAGCCCGACGCCGTCGCCTCCTCGGTGAAGGCGGCCGTGGCCGCGGGTATTCCGGTGGTGTCGATCAACTCCGGTGAGGATGCCTGGCAGGCCCTCGGCGTGCTCGCCCACTTCGGCCAGAATGAGACCATCGCCGGCGAGGCTGCGGGAACCAAGCTGGACGAGCTCGGTGCCAAAAAGGCCGTGTGCGTGGTGCATGAGCAGGGCAACGTGGGTCATGAGGCCCGCTGCGACGGCCTGGCCAAGACCTTCACCGGCAGCATCGAGCGCCTCTACGTCAACGGTCAGGATATGACCAACGTGGCCTCCACGATCACCGCCAAGCTGCAGACCAGTCCCGACATCGACTATGTGGTCACCCTCGGTGCCCCGTTCGCGATGACCGCGATCGACGCGATCGCCGACGCCGGTAGCTCGGCAAAACTGGCGACCTTCGACCTCAGCGCCGATGCGGTGGATGCGATGAAGGCGGGCAAGATCGCGTTCATCGTGGACCAGCAGCCCTACCTGCAGGGGTATGAGGCGCTGGATAACCTGTGGCTGTACAAGACCAACGGCAACATCCTCGGCGGCGGCAAGACGGTGCTGACCGGACCGCAGATCCTGACCTCCGCCGACGCCGACAAGATTGCCGGCTTCGCCAAGAACGGTACCCGCTAATTTGAGTACCGGTGATCTGATTCTCGACGAGCGGGTGCGCGGACGCGGACTGTTTGAGCGCGTGTTTGTGCGACCCGAAATCGGGGCGCTCGCCGCGGCCCTGGTGCTGTTTGTGGTGTTCGCCGCGGTATCGCCGGTCTTCACCCAGCCCGCATCGCTGGCCACCATCCTGTACGGAGCGTCGACCGTGGGCATCATGGCCGTCGGGGTCTCGCTGCTGATGATCGGCGGCGAGGTGGACCTCTCGGCCGGCGTGGCCGTGACCACCAGCGCCCTGACCGCCGCGCTGATTGCCTACTGGTTTGGCGGCAACATCTGGTGGGGGGTGCTGTTCTCGCTGATCGCCGCGCTCGCCGTGGGCGCGCTCAACGGGTGGCTCCTCACCCGGACCCGGCTGTCGAGCTTCATCGTGACCCTGGCGTCCTTCTTTATGCTCACCGGTCTGAACCTCGGTGTCACCCGGATGCTGACCGGCGGGGTCGCAACCCCCTCGATCGAGGCCGCGCCGGGCTATGAGCTGGGCCGAGAGATCTTTGCCGCCGACGTGCCGGTGTTCGGAATTACGATCAAGATCACCGTGTTCTATTGGATCGCGTTGGTGATCATCGCCACCTGGATTCTGCGTCGCACCCGGGTGGGTAACTGGATTTTTGCATCCGGCGGTGCCCCGGCGGCGGCCCGTGCCTCGGGAGTCCCGGTGCGCGCCACCAAGATCGGCCTGTACATCGGCGTGGGCTTCTGCGCCTGGCTATTGGCCATGCACCAGCTGTTTGCGTTTAAAACCGTGCAGTCGGGGGAGGGCATCGGGAACGAGTTCCTCTACATCATCGCCGCGGTGGTGGGTGGCTGCCTGATGACCGGCGGCTACGGCTCGGCGATCGGCGCGGCGATCGGCGCACTGATCTACGGGATGGCGCTCAAGGGTGTGGTCTACGCCGAGTGGAGCCCCGACTGGCTGAAGTTCTTCCTTGGCGCGATGCTCCTGGCCGCGACCGTGTTCAACGTCTATCTGCAGCGCCGCGCGGCCCGAGGGAGGATCCGATGAACGCCCCGCTGCTGAAGCTGACCGGCGTGGGCAAGACCCACGGCAACGTGATTTCCCTGACGGATGTGGACCTCGAGGTGCACGCCGGCTCGGTGACCTGTGTGCTCGGCGATAACGGTGCCGGCAAGTCCACCCTGATCGGGATCATCTCCGGCAACCACGCCCCGGACTCGGGAACCCTGGAGATCGACGGGATCCCCACGCGGCTAACCTCGCCCCGGCAGGCCCTGGAGCGCGGCATTGCCACTGTCTACCAGGACCTCGCGGTGGTGCCGCTGATGCCGATCTGGCGCAACTTCTTCCTCGGCCAGGAGCTCACCCGCGGATGGGGTCCGCTGAGTCGGCTGGATATTGCCACGATGCGAGAGATCACCCGGCGGGAGCTGGCCGGGATGGGCATCGACCTGCGTGATGTTGATCAGCCCATCGGAACCCTCTCCGGCGGGGAACGCCAGAGCGTGGCGATTGCCCGAGCCGTGTACTTCGGTGCGCGCATCCTCATGCTTGATGAGCCCACCGCGGCGCTCGGGGTGAAGCAGTCGGCCCTCGTGCTGCGTCATATCCGGCACGCGCGTGAGCGCGGACTCGGGGTCATCTTCATCACCCATAACCCGCGTCACGCGATGCCGGTGGCCGATCGATTCCTGATCCTGGGACGCGGTCGCACCATCGGTGCCTTCCCGCGTGAGGAGGCCAGCATCGAGCGGATTACCGCGCTGATGGCCGGCGGGGACGAGCTGGACGAGCTGCTGCGCGAGCTGGACGAGGACTAGCGCGGGTTATTCCGCGGGGCTAGCGATCCTCAAGCTGGTCGCGATGGCGCAGCAAAAACTCGACCGCCGCGTCCTTGAAAGCGCGGGCACCCACGGCGTTGAGGTGACCTCGGCCGGGGATTTCCACAAACTCCGCCCCGGCATCCGCGGCAAGGGCCCGGCTACCCGGTGCCACCGCATCCTTCTCTCCGGTGGCCAGCAGCATCGGCGGGGTGGGGGCCGCACCCAGGGCCGCGTGCTCGCCGCCGCGTACCCCCTCCACCACGGCGATGAGCGCGTCCAGACGGTCCCCCGGGACCCCCTCGGCCATACGGACATAACCGGCGGTCAGCGGATCCGCGATCGGGGTGCCGTGGTCGCGGTAGGCATAGGCCGCGGAGGCATCAAAGGTGGTGAGCGGGTCGCCCTCGGGCATGCCGCCGAGCACCAGGTCGTGCAGCAGTTCGGGGCTCTCTCGGCCCAGTCGCCATCCGGTGCGAGCGCCCATCGAATAGCCCAGATAGTGGGCGCGTGGAACCCCGTGGTGGGCGAGGACCGCGCGCGCATCCGAGGCAAACAGGCCCAGGGAATAGCTGGCAGGGTCGGCGGGGGCATCGGAGGATCCGTGCCCACGCAGGTCGAAGGCCAGGGCCGAGAAACCGGCGCGGGTGAGTTCACGCGTCCATCCACTCAGCTCCCAGTTCAAAAAGGCGTGGGAGGCGAAGCCGTGGACCGCGAGCACCGTGGGATCGCTCGGATCCCCGTAGCGATAGGTGGCCAGGCGCAGCCCATCGGCGGTGGTGACATACTCGGTCGGGACGCTTGGTTCGGTGGGAATCAGCATGCCGTACCTAGCCCGCGTGCCGCTCGAGGAACTCGTACACCTCGGTATCATCCACCCCGGGGAAGGTGCCGCTGGGCAGCGGGGAAAGGATGTGCGCGTGCAGGCGTGCGCTGGGCCAGGACTTGTCCTGCCAGCGGTTCACCAGGTCCTTCGCCGGGCGGCGGCAGCAGGCGGCGTCCGGGCAGGTACTGGTCGCGCGGATCGAGGTCTCGCGCCCGCGGAAGTACTTGGACTGGTTGAACGGAACGCCCACCGAGATCGAGAACTCACCCGCATCCGTGGACCCGGTCTGGGTGGCACACCAGAAGGTCCCCGCCGGGGTATCGGTGTACTGGTAGAACTCGGTGGTCCGGTTGGTGCGCTCAAACGCGGCCCGGGCGGCCCAGTGTCGGCAGATGATCTGGCCCTCGACGGCACCGGTGATGTCCGAGGGGAGGGGGAGCCCGTCGTTGGCGAAGACCTTGGCCACCGCGCCCTGCTCATCCACCCGGAGGAAGTGCAGCGGCATTTCCAGCTGCGAGGTCATCAGGTTGGTCAGGCGAATGCCCGCGGCCTCATGGGTCACACCAAACGCATCGCGGAAGTCCTCCACCGCCAGGTTGCGCTCACGCTTGGCGGCCTGGAGGAAGGAGACGGCGGCGGTCTGTGGCATCAGGCAGGCGGCCGCGAAGTAGTTGATCTCCATCCTCTGCAGGAGGAACTGTGCGTAGGAGGTGGGTCGGGTGTGGCCCAGCAGGCGGTGGGCCATCGCCTGCAGTGCCATTGAGCGCAGGCCGTGCCCGCCGGGGATCGAGGCCGGGGGCAGATAGATCCGACCGTTTTCCAGGTCGGTCACCGAGCGTGCCGAGTGGGGGAGATCGTTGACATAGATGAGCTCGAGTCCCAGCTGCTGGGCCATGATCGACACCGTGCGGTGGGTGATCGCGCCGGCCACGTGGCCACTGGCGCGCACCCGTTCCTCGGCGATCTTCTCGATTTCGGGGAGGTAGTTATCCACCGCCCGCATCTTCTCGCGCAGCTCGGTGTTGGCCCGGCGGGCCTCCTCGGGGGTGGCCACCGCCTCGGTCGCGCGACGCTGAAGCTCATGGTGCAGACCGACGATCGAGGCCAGGGCGTCGTCGGCCAGGCCACGGGTCACCCGGATGGGCGGCAGCCCCAGCTCGGTGAAGACCCCGAGCTTTTGCGAGCGTTCCAGCTCAATCTCCAGCGCCGCCCGCGGAGACGGAGCCTCCGAGGTGAGGAGATCGGCCAGATTGAGGCCCAGCGTCTGGGCGATCTGCTGGAGGGAGGAGAGCTTGGGCTCACGCTTTCCGTTCTCGATCAGCGAGAGCTGACTCCCGGCCAGGCCCACCGATTCCCCGAGCTGATCGAGGGTCAGGCCGCGGGCGGTGCGGAAGTGTCGGATCCGTTTGCCAAGGGTCGCAAGATCTGCGGAGATACCGGTCATCTCTTCATCATAGGGAAAGAATCACGGTTCTTAACACCAAATTACAGCCGTTTTCTTCGATTTATCGCCTCAGGATGGGGTTAGTGGTGAAACTTACACCGCATCCACTCGGCCGAAGGAGACCGTGAGATGACGATGATCGACCAGCGACACGATACCCAAACCGGGACCGAACCGGTCCGTGGCACCGCCCAAGACGGGGCCGGGGCCGCAGACGCCGTGACGTATCCCGCGGCCGTCGGTGTGCCCGCGGCGCTCGCCGAGTGGGTCGCCACGATCGCCGCGCACACCCGCCCCGACCGCGTGGTCTGGTGGACCGGAACACCGGCCGAGGTCACCGCGCTGCAGGACGAACTGGTTGCCGAGGGCAAGCTGATCCGGCTGAACCCCGAGCTGCGTCCCGACTCGTTCCTTGCCCGCAGCAACCCGGACGATGTGGCGCGGGTGGAATCCCGCACGTTTATCTGTAGCGAGAACCCCGCCGACGCCGGCCCGACAAACAACTGGCATGAACCCGCCGCGATGCGCGCCGAACTGAGCGCGCGCTTTGCCGGCAGCATGCGGGGACGCACCATGTTTGTGGTCCCGTTCAGCATGGGGCCGGTGGGCGGTCCGCTCTCTCGGGTGGGCGTGCAGCTCACCGATTCGGGTTACGCGACGCTCTCGATGACCATCATGACCCGGACCGGATCCGCGGTGCTGGACGAGATCGAACGCGGTGCCGACTGGGTGCGCGCGATCCACTCGGTGGGTGCGCCGCTGCTGCCCGGTGAGGCCGATGTGGCCTGGCCCTGCAACCCGGAGAAGTACATCGTTCAGTTCCCCGAGACCCGCGAAATCTGGTCCTTCGGTTCCGGCTACGGCGGAAACGCGCTGCTGGCAAAGAAGTGTTTTGCGCTGCGGATCGCCAGTGTTCAGGGGCGGGACGAGGGATGGCTGGCCGAACACATGCTGCTCATGCGGCTGATCTCGCCCGAGGGGCGTGCCTTTCACATCGCCGGGGCATTCCCATCCGCGTGTGGCAAGACAAATCTGGCCATGCTGCGCCCGGATCTGCCCGGCTGGCGGGTGGAAACCCTCGGCGACGACATCGCCTGGCTCCAGCCGCGTGAGGATGGTCGGCTCTGGGCGATCAACCCCGAGGCCGGGTTCTTCGGGGTCGCACCGGGCACCAATGCCAAGACCAACCGGGCTGCCATCGAGATGCTGGCCGCGCACACGATCTTCACCAACGTTGCGCTGACGGCCGAGGGGGATGTGTGGTGGGAGGGCCTGACCGACGTGCCACCCGCGGGGCTGTTCGATTGGCAGGGTAACCCCTGGGATCCGTCCACGGGGACCCCGGCCGCACACCCCAACGCCCGCTTCACGGTGGCCGCCGAGCACTGCCCGACCGCCGCCGAGAACATCGGTGAGGCCGTGCCGGTGGACGCGATCCTGTTTGGCGGCCGTCGCGCCAGCACCGTGCCCCTGGTCACCGAGGCGCGGGGATGGGCGCACGGGGTCTACCTCGGTGCCACGATTGCCAGCGAAACCACGGCCGCGGCCGAGGGTGCCACCGGCATCGTGCGCCGTGATCCCTTCGCGATGCTGCCGTTCTGCGGCTACCACGTGGCCGATCACTGGGCGCACTGGCTGCGCATTGGCGAGCAGCTGGATCCCGACCTGGCCCCGCGGATGTACCGGGTCAACTGGTTCCGGCGCGACGCCGAGGGTGGATTTCTGTGGCCGGGATTCACCGAGAATGCGCGGGTTTTGGCCTGGATCGCCGGACGTATCACCGGAGAGGCCGAGGCGAACGAGACGGCCATCGGTGCGGTCCCGCTCGCTGCGGACATTGCGGCGGACGGGCTGGACGCGGACCGCCTCAGCCGGCTGCTGACGGTGGACCCGGTCGAGTGGCGCTACGAGGTTGAGCGCGAGGCCGAGTTCTTTGGCGGGGTTGGAAACCGGCTGCCGCTGGAGCTTTCGGGCCAGCTGGCCGAGGCGCGCATTCGGATCGCCCGGGCGTTCGGATGATCGCGTTAGTGGTTCGGGTGTTTGCGATGGGGGTCCGCCGGGCCCGCGACGCCGCACGCGTGTAACCCACGATCACGCCGGGTACCCAGGGGGAGGGTGCCCGGCGTGTGGTGTTTAGGATGCCAGCGCGTTGTAGCGCAGTCGCGGCGGTGCCGATACGTGCACCGAGCACAGCTCGCCCGCCGAGCCTGCGTAGGGGAACGCGGTGACCAGGTGGATGCCGCGGGAATCCTCGAGGGCGTAGGCCAGCGCCGCGGGCCCGGCCGTGCCGGGGCGTGCCTGATAGAGCAGGGTGTGGGCGGCCAAATCCGGGGTGATCTGCTCGCGCAGGCGCAGCAGGTCGCCCCGGCGCGGACCGCCCGAGAACAGCGGCAGCAGCACCTCGGTGAGACGGGCCAGAGGCGTGGATTCTCCATCCTCGGGACGGAAATGGGTCGCCGGCAGACCGAGCGCTCCGGCGAGCTCGCCGTCGATCCACCGTTCGCGTTTGGTGCCATAGGGGGTCTGCACCGGAGCATACAGGTAGCCGTATACGTGTAGGAGACCGGCGTTGGCCTCGGGCGCGGTGGCGGGCAGCCCGGCGCGAGCGCTCAGAACGTTGAGGACCGGAGCGGCGAGCACTGCGGATGCCACGTTCTCATCGACCGCGGTGGATCGGCCCCAGTGGGCAAAGACGCCGGCGGCGCGGTCGCGATCCAGGGCGTCTGCAAGCCAGGGCTGGACGCGGAAGAGGTCCTCGGCGAGGCTGAGCGGGGTGGCTTCGGCCAGCGCGGTGAGGTGGAGCGAAAGGTCCTGCAGATGGGCGTGCAGGGCGGCGGTGTCCGTGGGGTTCGTACGCAGCGTGGAGTGCGCCGCGGACCCGTCGGTCGGGGACGGCGCGAGGGCGGTGGTGCGCGATGCCGCGGTGCCGAAGAAGTGCTTCATGAACTCATGCTAGGTGGAGCATGCTGGGTGACCGCCCGCTCACGCCGATCGGCCGTCACACGTTCACGACCCGTTCACCCACTCGTGGTCATTTCGTCCATTTTAACTTCTTAGTCTGGACGCATCGTCCACAAGGAGAATTGTGATCCCCACCCCCACCCTGATTTTTGACTTTGATGGCACCGTTGCCCTCGGCACCGGTCCGGTTCGAGCCTACGCCGTCGCCGCGGCCACCGGAATCCCCGCCGAACAGCGCGCCGACTTCCTGACCCGGGTCCTGGATGAGCACACCGATCCCGAAGCCCTGGACGGCTACGACCGGGTCGCCCGAGCCGCCCGCCTCCTCGGGGTCGGCGAAGAGCAGCTCTCCGCCGCCTACCTGCACTCACGCAGCGTGCTCGGCGGAGCCGAGGCACCGATCCTCGCCCCGCGCGGATTCCGGGAATTCCTGGAACAGGCCCGGACCCACGCCGAGATCGTCCTGGTCACCAACGCCCCCGCCGCGGGCATCGACCGGGTCCTGCAGACCCTGGGCCTCGCGCCGCTGTTCGACCGGGTTGTCACCCAGGCCGGCAAACCCGCCGGGTTCCCGGCCATCCTCGATGAGCTGGGTGCCAGCCCGCTGCCCGAGCGATTCACCGCCGAGGCCAGGGACCAGAACGCCTCCGCCACCGAATCGGCCGCCGCGGCCGAACGCGGACCGGTCCTCTCGATCGGCGACATCTGGGAAAACGACCTCGCCCCGATTCGCGAGCGCGGCCACCACACGGCCCTGGTCGGCACCCGGCGTCCCGCCGAGGCCACCCCCGACCTCGCGGCCGAACGCCTGGAGAGCCTCTACCCCGAGATGCTCGCCTGGGCCCGCGGCGAATTCATCGCCGCTCACTAAACCTCTACCCCCTCCCTCTCACACCCCCATATTGGAAGGCATAACCATGCTGAAGAAGTCCCTGAGCGCCCTGGCCCTGATCGGTGCCGCGGCCATCGTCCTGACCGGTTGTTCGGCTAACGCCGGCTCCGGATCATCCGCCTCACCCGAAGCCGTCAAGGACCCCACCGAGCTGACCCTCGCGCTGGTTCCCTCGCAGGACCAGTCCGGCCTCGTCGACACCGCCGCCCCGCTGACCGACTTCCTGACCAAGGAGCTCGGCATCACCGTCCACGGCGTCGTGTCCAAGGATTACCAGGCCGCCGTCGAGGCGATGGGTGCAGGCCAGGCTCAGATCGGCTTCCTGCCCTCGCTGCAGCTGTGGCAGGCAAGTGACAAGTACGGTGCCAAGACCGTGCTGCAGACCGAGCGCAACGGCAACATCAGCTACCCCGCCCAGTTCATGACCAACAACCCCGATAAGTACTGCAAGGACAAGCCGGTAGAGCGCGACGGCAAGCTGTACTGCAACGGTGCCGACGCCCTCAAGGGCCCGGCGGGCCTCGACGAGATCAAGAAGATCAAGGGCGCTAAGGTTGCGGTTCTGGGCCCGGGATCCCCGGCCGGTTACATCTACCCGATGCTGGCACTCAAGGAGGCCGGACTGAACATCGACACCGACATCAACAAGCTCCCGGTCACCGCCAACGACGCCTCCGTACTCGCCGTCTACAACGGTGACGCCGAGGTCGGCTTCTCGTTCTGGGATGCCCGCGACATCGTCAAGAAGGACACCCCGGACGTGGGCCAGAAGGTTGTGGTCTTCGCCCTGAGCCAGGAAATCCCCAACGACGGCGTGACCCTGAGCAAGGACCTCTCGCCCAAGCTCCAGGACAAGATCGCCAAGGCACTGGCCGACTACTCCAACACCGAAGCCGGATCCAAGGTGCTGCAGAGCATCTACTCGATCACCAAGCTCGCCCCGGCCGACCCCAAGTCCCTCGACGTTGTGGCCCGTGCCGCAAAGACCCTCGGACTGCAGTAGTGACCCGGATTTCCCCGGAAACCCCGGCGGGGGCCGCGACCGCGGCCTCCGCCCCCTGGTCCATCCGGTTGCGCGACGCGGTGGTTCGCTACCCCAACGGTGTGGTGGGCCTCAAGAAGATTTCCCTCGACATCGAAGCCGGCGAGATGGTCTCCATCGTCGGTCTCTCCGGATCGGGCAAGTCCAGCCTGATCCGCACCATCAACGGCCTGGTGCCGCTTAGCTCGGGCACCCTCGAGGTTGGCGGGCACCGGATGGACCTCGCCCGCGGCCGCGAACTGCGCCGCCTGCGTGGACAGATCGGCATGATCTTCCAGGGGTTCAACCTCGCCGGACGCACCACGGTGCTCAACAACGTCCTGGTAGGGCGCCTCGCCCACACCTCGGTGCCGCGCACCCTGGTCGGTGCATACCGCCAGCGGGATCGACAGCTGGCCTTCGAGGCGCTGGATCGCGTCGGTATGCTCGAACGGGTATATCACCGGGCAGCACACCTCTCCGGCGGCCAGCAGCAGCGTGTGGCCATCGCCCGCGCCCTCGCTCAGGAGCCCGGCATCGTGCTGGCCGATGAGCCCGTCGCAAGCCTCGACCCGCCGACCGCCCACGCGGTCATGGGCGACCTGCGCCGGATCAACCGCGAGCTCGGGATCACCGTGCTGGTCAACCTGCACCTGCTCGACCTCGCCCGCGGTTACGGCACGCGGCTAATCGGGCTGCGCGCCGGGGAGATCGTCTACGACGGACCCGCGGCCACCGCCACCGATGCCGACTTCGAGCGGATCTACGGACGCCCGATCGGTGACCAGGATCTGCTGGGCGGTACGACCGCAGGCTCCGTCCAGGGTGGCGACCAGGATCTGCTGGGCGGTACGACCGCATCTGACGCCGGGGCTCCCGCCGGGACGCCCGCGTGAGTGCAGCAGAGTATCCCGGTCTCCCGGCCAAGCCCGGCGGACGCTGGAAGATCTGGCTGGCCATCGCGATCATCGCGGCCATTACCGCGGTGACCCTGGCCCCCGGCATCGGCGTGGACTTCTCCCTCGACGCCATTGTGCGCAACTGGCGCAACGGTGCCGAGAAGATCGGCCAGCTGCTGGTGCCCGACTGGTCGTTCTTCCCGCGCACGATCGAACCGCTGATCGAGACCCTACAGATGGCGGTGATCGCCTCGGTGATCGGCGCGATCGTCTCGGTCCCGCTGAGCATGTGGGCAGCCCGCCTGACCAATCCCAACCGGATCACCCGCGGACTCGTGCGCACCGTCCTCAACATCGTGCGCGCGGTCCCCGATCTGCTCTACGCCGCGGTCCTGGTGGCCATGGTCGGGGTGGGCGCACTGCCGGGTATCATCGCGCTGGTGCTGTTCAACGTGGGCATCGTGGTCAAGCTGGTGTCCGAGGCGATCGAGTCCGGGGATCCCGGTCCCGGTGAGGCCGCTCGTGCGGCCGGCGGTACCCAGACTCAGATCAACCGGGCGGCGCTGCTGCCGGATATCTGGCCACCGTTTATCAACCAGGCGCTGTACGCGTTTGAGCTCAACGTGCGCGCCTCGACCGTGCTGGGACTCGTCGGTGCGGGTGGCCTCGGCCTCCTGATCGATGCGGTGCGTACCTTCTACCGTTACGACCAGCTCGCGCTGATCATCCTCGAGATTCTCGTGGTTGTGGTGCTGATTGACTGGGCGAGTGCGGCGATTAGAAAGCGTTTGAAATGACAGCCCTGAATACCGCGCCGCGGACCACACGCACCGCCCCCGCGCGCCTGGTCACCCCGCCGGCCAAGCCGCGCCGACCCTGGCGAACGGTCGTCGCCGTGGCCATCACCCTCCTGGTGGTGCTGGTCTTTTGGTCGGTCAAGGTGGACTGGGCGCGCACCGCAAACCTTCCCGCCGACATCGCCCGCTACCTGTGGCTGATGTTCTCCAACCCCGCCTGGGACAAGGTCCCCGAGGCGCTCTGGCAGACCTGGCGCAGCGTCGAGATGGCGTGGGTGGGATGCCTGCTGGGTATCGTGATCTCGTTCCCGCTGAGCTTCCTCGCCGCCCGCGGCATCGGCCCGGCCCCGGTGCGGCTCGCGCTGCGCGGGCTGTTCTCGCTGATCCGCGCGGTTCCCGAGATTGTGATCGCCATCGTCATCCTCTCGGTCACCGGACTCACCCCGCTGACCGGTGCGCTCGCGCTCGCGGTCAACGGCATCGGAACCCTGGGTAAGTGGGGATACGAGGCGATTGAGGGTGTGCATCCCGGACCCATCGAGGCCGTGAACGCCGCCGGTGGAAGCCGCTGGCAGACCGTGCGCTGGGGAATCTGGCCGCAGGCCGCCCCGGAGTTTGTGTCGTTCTGGCTCTACCGGTTTGAGATCAACGTGCGCGCCAGCGCCGTGCTGGGACTGATCGGTGTGGGTGGAATTGGCGATATGCTCACCTCGTACACCCAGTACCGGGAGTGGCCCACCGTGGGTGCGCTGCTGATCGTGGTCATCATCGTGACCATCGCCATTGACCTGACCTCCGGTGCCATTCGTCGCCGGATCACCGAGGGGAGCAAGGCGCGTGACCTCGCCTAGCATCCGTGTCCCGTTCGAGAGGAGCGCCGCCCGTGACCTCGCCTAGCATCGATGTTGTCTCCACCGGGGAGATTCCCACCGCGATGCCCACCGTGCGCATCGCCACCGCCCTGCCGGGCATGCAGCGCAGTGAGCGTCGGGCGGCGGAGATTATCGCCGCCGATCCCGAGAGCGTGGTGGAGCTGACCGCACAGGAGCTCGCCGACCGCGCCGGTGTGGCCCGCTCGACCGTGGTGCGGATGTGCCAGAGCCTCGGCTACCGCGGCTATCCGCAGCTTCGGGTCGCGCTGGCCGGGGAGCTCGCGCTCGCCGGGGAGATCGCCCAGCGCACCGAGGACGCCGACCCGGGCGCGGGTGCGCTCGGCCGGATCCGCGCCGAGATCGTGGCCCTGGCCCAGGTCCTGCCGCAGATTGCCAGCGTGCTGAGCGAACCCGAGGTGGACTCGGCGGTGGACTCGATTGTCGCCGCGGGCCGGGTACTCGTGGTCGCCAGTGGCCTCTCGGGGCCGCTGGCGATGGACCTGGCGATGCGCCTGACCGCGGCCGGCCGTCCGGCGGAAACCCTGGCCGATCCGATCGGCCAGCAGATCGCCGCCCGCGGTCTGCGCGCCGAGGATGTCTGCCTGGTGATCTCCGGCAGTGGTGCCAACGAGGCGAGCCTGCGCGCCGCCGCCCAGGCCAATGAGGCCGGGGCTCGGGTGATCGCGGTCACCTCGTTCCGCAACACCCCACTGACCCGCCTGGCCGCGATCACCCTGCTGCTGGCCCCGGCTGCGAGCTTCCGCCAAGAGCTGGAACACACCTCGCGGGTACCGCACGTGGTATTCCTCGAGGCGCTGGTGGAGACCATCGGCACGCGCCTCGGCGCGGCCGGTGAACGGGCGCGCTCACGCGTGCTCGACGTGCTTGCCGAAAACCTCGGCGACGAGGCGGGCCGCTAGGCTCGCCCACCCCATCGGCGGCTCGCATCGGAAACGAGCCGGCCGAGTGATTGATGCCCCGTACCGTCCTCCAGCGGTGCGGGGCATCGTCGGGTTTCGGGGAAGCGCAACGCCCCGGCCGAGAAACCCGGCCGGGGCGTTGGGCCTGCGCGCTACACAAGGAACTGGTGCTTGGCCAGGTCCCGATACAGCGGCACCGAGGCCACCAGTTCGGAGTGGGTGCCGGTGCCCAGCACGGTGCCGTGTTCGAGAACCACGATCTTGTCGGAGTCTACGACGGTGGAGAGTCGGTGGGCGATGATGATCAGCGTGCGGTCCTTGGCTACGGCGTCCAGGGCCACCCGCATCAGCTGCTCGTTCTGGCCGTCCAGCGAGGAGGTGGACTCGTCCAGCAGCAGCACCGGGTGGGCGGCGAGCAGCGCGCGGGCGATGGCCAGGCGCTGACGCTCACCACCGGAGAGCATGATGCCGTCCTCACCCACGGCGGCGTCCAGGCCGGCGCTGTTACGCGCCAGGACCTCGCCGAGGTTGACGTCGCGCAGCACACGCTCGCAGTCCGCATCGGTCGCGTCGGGGGCACCGAGCAGCAGGTTGTCGCGAAGGGAACCGGCCAGGACCGGGGCATCCTGCTCCACATAGCCGATCTGGCCGCGCAGGTCGCCGCGGTCCAGGGCCCGGATGTCGCGGCCACCGAAGAGGATCGCGCCGTCCTGGGGGTCGTAGAAGCGCTCGATCAGCGCCAGGATCGTCGACTTGCCGGCACCGGACGGACCCACCAGCGCGGTCCGGGTGCCGCGTTCGGCGGTGAAGGACACCCCGCGCAGCACCTCGGTGCGCTCGCCGGTGGTGGTGACGGTACGGATCTCATCGGCCTCGGCCACGCCCCCGGTTGCCGGTGCGGTCGCGTAGCCAAACTTGACGTCGCGGAACTCGATCGCCGCGGCCTCGGCCGAGACGGTGCCGGGATCGCTCAGGGCGGCGGCGATTTCGGCGTCGTGGGCGTCCTCGGCGGGCAGATCGATGATCTCCTGGATCCGGCCCAGGGCGCCGAGCGCCTGGTTGGTCGCGGTGAGCGCCCCGAAGGCCTGGCCCAGCGGCATGATCATCATGAACAGGAACATCACAAACGCGACCAGGCTGGAGATTTCGATCGCGCCCGAGGCCACCCGGAATCCACCGACACCCAGCACCACCAGCAGGGAGGCCTGCATCGCGATTCCGGCCACCGGGACCACCAGGGCCGAGGCCTTGGCGACGCGGATGCCCATCTTCCAGGCGGCGGTCGCGTGCTGCTCAACCCCGGCGATCTCGCGCTCGGTGGCACCGGCCGCACGCACGGTACGGACCGAGCTGATCGCCCGCTCCACGGCGGAGGTCAGGTCACCCACGCGAGCCTGGGCGGCGGCGCTGGCCTGGCGAATCCGCGCCGAGAGCGCGACCACCACGAGCACCGAGACGGCGACCACAAGAACGGTGAGGCCCAGCAGTACCGGATCGAGGATCAGCATCGCGATCAGCGCACCCACAAAGGTCACCGCGCCACCGATGGCCTCGATCAGCCCCTGGGTGAGGACCGCGCGCAGCAGGGTCGTGTCGCTGCCCACGCGGGAAACCAGGTCGCCGGTGCGGCGGGCATCAAACTCGGAGACCGGCAGGCGCAGCATCCGCGAGATCAGACGCTTACGGCTGGAGAGCACCACACCCTCACCGGTGCGCTGGAGCAGATAGTGCTGGTAGCCCATGAGGAGCGCGGAGATGACAACCAGCGCCACCAGCGCCCAGACCAGCGATCCCAGCATCTCGTTCTTCTGTACCTGGCCGATGACCTGGCTGACCAGCAGCGGCTGGGCGAGCGAAGCCAGGGCTCCCAGGACCGAGAGCAGGATGATGAACCACAGCATCCGCTTGTGCTCAAACAGGAACGGCAGCAGCTGCCTAAACGAGGCGCGCGGACCCTCCTGCGGCTTGCGCCGGGCGAAGGGTGAGCGGGACGGTGCGGGCGAGGACATGTGGCCTTTCCTGGTGCCGGACGCGGTCGTGGATCGGCGCGCGGCGGGGTGATTCGGCGGCCGTGGGCATCTGCGTTCTGGCCGGGTACTGGGATGAAACGGTGCGGCAGATCCCGGCGCTCCCACGCGACGATGCGGTGGGAGAGGGAACTGCGTGCTTTCCTTACCGTAGAACACCGGGAGAGCCTGGTCAAACGCATCGGTAACGCGTGTGACCGGGCATTTTCCCGACCCTGCGTCGATGCGGTTCCGACAGTCTGTCGTCAAGATGGGCGTGGCGGCGGACGCCGGGGACAGACGCGGGCCGCGGATCGCTCCGAGTAGGTCCCGAGCGGCCGGCACATGCCAAAGCCCCGCCGCCCGGACACTTAATGTGGCGGGGCGACGGGGCCGCGGGAAGGACGCGACTAGTTGTCGATGTTGATGTCCTTGGTTTCGCGGGAGAGCAGCAGCGCAATCAGGGTGAGCACACCCATCGCCACCAGGTACATACCCACCAGGAACGGGCTGCCATCGGCGGCCTGCCACAGCTGCAGGGCGATCAGCGGGGCCACGGCGGCACCGAGGATCGAGCTGACGTTGTACGAGATCGCCGAGCCGGAGTAGCGCACGTTGGTCGGGAACAGCTCGGGCAGCAGCGCGCCCATCGGGCCGAAGGTGGCACCCATCAGCGTGAATCCGATGATCAGGAACGCCTGGGTCAGACCCTTATCGGTGCCGAGCATCGGCTCGAACAGGAAGCCGAATCCGATGATCAGAATGGTGATCACGATCAGGGTCTTACGGCGACCGAAGCGGTCGGCCAGCGGGCCGGACACCAGCGTGAAGATTCCGAAGAACACCACACCGATGATCAGCATCAGCACAAAGTCGACGTAGCCGAAGCCGCCGCCGGGGTAGAAGGTTGAGGGATCAAAAGGCTTGCCCGCGGCCTCGGCGGCCTTCTGCGCAACCTCTACCGAGGAGGCGCGGGTGCCGAAGGTCAGGGTGAAGTTGGTCATCAGGTAGAACAGCACGTAGGTGGCCAGCATGATGAAGGTACCCAGGATGAGGTTCTTCCAGTGGAAACGGAACACCTCGGCCAGCGGGGACTTCTTCAGCTTGCCGCTGTCGGCATTCTTCTGGAAGCTGGTGGACTCCACCAGGCGCAGACGCACCCAGAGGCCCACGATCACCATGACCGCGGAGAACAGGAACGGGATCCGCCAGCCCCAGGCCACAAATGCCTCGGACTGCAGCGCCGGGTTTTCCGGGTGGGGGAGCATCGCGTTGATGATCAGGAACAGTCCGTTGGCGATGATGAAGCCCAGCGGTGCACCCAGCTGCGGGAACGTGCCGTACCAGGCACGCTTGCCGGTCGGGGC
The DNA here is from genome assembly GCF_024810155.1 of Mycetocola sp. BIGb0189. Lineage (NCBI taxonomy): Bacteria > Bacillati > Actinomycetota > Actinomycetes > Micrococcales > Microbacteriaceae > Mycetocola > Mycetocola sp. BIGb0189. The sequence continues at coordinate 301,767 of NZ_JANUED010000005.1, read as the reverse complement.
GTTCTCGGTCGCGACCAGTGCCGCACCGGACCACTCGCCACCCAGGGCGAAGCCCTGACCGAGGCGCAGGATCAGCAGGAGCAGGGCGGCCCACCAGCCGATGTTGTCATAGGTCGGCAGCACACCGATCAGGAAGGTGGCGATACCCATGGTCAGCAGCGAGGCGACCAGGGTGGCCTTGCGGCCGTAGCGGTCACCGAAGTGACCAAAGACCATCGCACCCACCGGACGCGCGACCATCGCCGCACCAAAGGTGGCGAAGGAGGCCAGCAGCGAGGTGGTCGGGTTAGCGCTCGGGAAGAAGAGGGTGGGGAATACGAGAACCGCCGCGGTGGCGTAGACGTAGAAGTCGTAGAACTCGATGGTGGTGCCGATCAGGCTCGCGGTAATAACGCGCGAGCGGGGATTGGCGGGGGCTGCGGGGGCCTTCGAATCCCCCGTGGTTGCTGCTGACATGCTGTCGTCCAAAAACGTCGTAAATCAAGAGTGAGGTGCAGGTTTCACGGGGGTGGGGTGAGCGCTGAGCCTAAATTGGTGTGGGTATCCGATTGTGGCGGAAATGCCAATATACGCCCATATCGGGGGTTTCCCGAAACTCCGCGGCGTGAGGGCGACACATCCTGGCGGAAATAAATCCGCGGGTTAGGGTGGGGAAATGAGTGAAAACCCCGCGCAGCGTACCGCCCGTGCCGTCCCCGGGGAGGGAATCCCCGATGGTCGCGGAAGAACCGGGCTCGATCGTGTGGGCCGGGACCTGACCGGCAATCCCGACGTGCGAATCGTCGATGTGGAGGTAACCTCCGACGGGTGGCATGTGCTGCGCCGCACCACCCTGGAATACCGCGACCGGCACGGTAACTGGGGACGGCAAACCCGGGAGACCTACGATCGCGGAAACGGTGCGACGATCCTGCTGTACCGCACCGATACCCGCACGGTCTTGCTGACCAGACAGTTTCGTTTCCCCGCCTACGTCAACGGGCACCCCGACGGCGTGTTGATCGAGGCCGCCGCGGGCCTGCTGGACGGGGATGCCCCCGAGGAGGCGATCGCCCGCGAGACCCATGAGGAGCTGGGGGTGCGGGTCCGCGCGCCCCGGTACCTCTTTGACCTCTACATGAGTCCGGGATCGATCACCGAGCGGGTGCACTTCTTCGCCGCCGAATACGCGCCCGAGGATGAAACCGGGGTCGGGGGAGGCCTGGCCGAGGAGGGCGAGGAGATCGAGCGGGTGGAGCTGGGGTTCGACGACGCCTATGCCGCCATCGCCGACGGCCGTATCCGCGATGGCAAAACCGTGATTCTGCTGCAGTGGGCCGCGCTGAATCTCTTCGGCGCGGCCCACGAGGCGGTTCTTCTACCCGAGGGTTAGAGCGAGCGCAGCAGGACCGCAGTGTGCAGCGCGGCCTCGGCGGCCTCACGGCCCTTGTCCTCGCGCGAGCCGGGCAGGCCCGCACGGTCGATGCCCTGTGCCTCATCGTCCAGCGTGAGCACGCCAAAGCCCACCGGCTTGCCGGTCAACACGGACACCTGGGTCAGCCCCGAGGTCGCAGCATCCGAGACGAACTCGAAGTGCGGGGTGCCGCCGCGGATGATCACGCCGAGCGCGACCACCGCATCCGCCCCGGCCTCCAGCGCCGCGCCGGCGGCAACCGGCAGCTCGAAGCTCCCGGCGACGCGCACGGTCGTGAAGGTGGCGCCGGACTCGGCCAGGGCCTTCTCGGCACCGGCGATGAGACCGTTGCTGATCTCCTCGTGCCAGGATCCGGCGATCACGGTGACGTTGAGGCCGGTGCCGTCAACCTGGAGGGAGGGGATTCCGTTGCTGCTCATTATGTGTTCCGTTCGATAGGGAGGGGTTAGTCGGAGAGCGGGATGAACGAGCCGGGCTCGCCCTCGAAGCGGTGGCCCATACGGTCGCGCTTGGTCTGGAGATAGTTCTCGTTGACCTCGCCCACGCCAACCACCAGGGGCAGACGCTCAACCACGCGGATGCCGGCCTCTTCCAGCTGGCGGATCTTCTCGGGGTTGTTGGTCAGCAGGCGCACGGCGCTCACTCCCAGGTCCTCGAGGATCGCGCTGGCGGGCAGGTAGCTGCGGGCATCCGCCGGCAGACCCAGGGCCAGGTTGGCGTCGAGGGTGTCATAGCCCTGCTCCTGCAGCGCATAGGCACGCAGCTTGTTGATGAGGCCGATGCCGCGACCCTCCTGGCCGCGCATGTAGATGACCACGCCGTCCTTCTCGGCGATCTCCTCGAGGGCGGCGTCCAGCTGCGGACCGCACTCGCACTTGAGCGAACCGAGAGCCTCACCGGTCAGGCACTCCGAGTGGACCCGCAGGATCGCGGTGTCGGTGAGCTCACCGTGGATCAGGGCCAGGTGCTCGGCACCGGTCTGGCGGTCACGGTAGGCGCGCACCTTGAAGTTGCCGTGGGTCGTGGGCAGGTTGGTCTCGATCTCGAAGTGCACGGCCGAGTCGTTGGCAACCGCGGCCAGCTGCTCGGTGGTGCCGGCATCGGCGGCGTTGAGGTACTCGATCAGATCGGCGATGGTGATCACCGGAATGTCGTGCTCCACACCGAGTTCCAGCAGGCCCGGCAGGCGCATCATGTCGCCCTCGTCGTTGACAACCTCGCCGATCACGCCGACCGGGTTCAGTCCGGCCAGGCGCAGCAGGTCCACGGCGGCCTCGGTGTGACCGGCACGCTCGCGTACGCCCCCGGCCACCGCGCGCAGCGGCACGATGTGTCCGGGGCGGATGAGGTCTTCGGCGGTGCTGGTGGCATCGCCGAGGACCCGCAGGGTGCGGGCACGGTCGGAGGCGCTGATGCCGGTGGTCACGCCCGAGGCCGCATCCACGGTCACCGTGTAGGCGGTCTTGCGCGGGTCCTGGCTGTTTTCCACCATCGGGGGCAGGGCCAGTCGGTCCGCGATGTCCGCAGTCATCGGGGCACAGAGGTAACCACTGGTGTGCCGAACGGCCCAGGCCACGGTGTCGTGGGTGGCGAGCTCGGCGGCGAAAATCACGTCGCCCTCGTTCTCGCGGCCCTCATCATCGGCCACGAGGATTGCCTTGCCCGCACGCAGGGCGGCGAGGGCGGCAGGAATGGTTGAGAGACTCATCGGTTATCGGCTTTCGTTGGGAGTAACTGCGGCATTCACGGCGAGCAGACGCTCCACGTGACGTGCCAGAATGTCGGTTTCAAGATTGACGGTGTCGCCGATCCGGCGCTCGCCGAGGGTCGTAGCGACCAGGGTTTCGGGAATCAGCGAGACCTCGAACCAGGGGGCCGTTTCGGCGGGATCGGAGATCGCGCTGACCGTGAGGGAGACCCCGTCCACGGTGATCGACCCCTTATCGGTGACCAGGGATGCGTGCTCGATCGGCAGCGAGAAGCGCAGTACCCGCCAGGCGTCACCCGGGGTGACCTGAAGCAGGGTGCCGGTGCCATCCACATGGCCCTGAACGATGTGACCACCGAGGCGATCGCCCACCTGGGCGGCGCGCTCGAGGTTGACCCGGGTTCCCACGGTCGCCCCATCCAGGGCAGACATAACGAGGGTCTGGGCCATGACGTCGGCGGTGAAGGAGGTTGCGGTCTGCTCGATCACGGTCAGGCACACGCCGCTCACGGCAATCGAATCGCCGTGCCCGGCGTCGGAGACCACGAGCGGTCCCTCCACGGTGATGCGCAGGGCATCGGCACTGGGAACGAGCGCGGTGATGGTGCCGAGCTCCTCAATGATTCCGGTAAACACTAGTGGGCTCCAGACGTCGGGTGGGTGGATGGGGTTTCGGGGGCGACCGGTTCGGCGGTGAGGCGCAGATCCGATCCCAGGTGTCGAACATCGGTGAAGACGAGGCGATGCTGGTCGGTGATGGTGTCCACACCGAGGTCGGTCAGCGCGAGCTTCGGGCCGCCGATCAGGGTGGGCGCAACATAGACCAGGACGCGGTCGGCAAACCCGGCACGGATGAAGGCGCTGGCGAGGCTCGGGCCGCCCTCCACAAACACCGATCGGATGCCGCGTTTCCACAGAACATCAAGATCCGCGGCCAGATCATCGCCGCTGAGGGTAATGAGCTCGCGCGGGTGGCTGCGCAGCTGCGCGTTCGCCGGCACCTCGCGGTGGCCAAACACCACGGGGATCGGCTGGGCCAGCGGCGCACCGTTTTCCTCGCCGCGGGCGGTGAGTGCGGGATCATCGGCCAGGACGGTTCCGGTGCCCACGGCGATTGCGTCGTGGCGGGAGCGTTCGAGGTGCACATCGGCACGGGCGTCGGGTCCGGTGATCCACTGGCTGGTCCCGTCGGCGGCGGCCGCGCGGCCATCCAGGCTGGTGGCCCACTTGACGGTCACGGTCGGGCGTCCGCGTCGGGCATCCCGCAGCCAGCCGGCCAGCAGCTCCTCCGCCTGTTCGCGGCGCGGTCCCAGCCGCGCGGGGATGCCCGCGTCGATCAGGGTCTGCGCACCGTGGCTGGACACCGCTCCGGGATCGGGCACCGCGAAGTACACCTCGGCGACGCCGGCTGCAATCAGCGCCTGCGCGCAGGGGCCGGTGCGTCCGGTGTGATTGCACGGTTCCAGGGTGACCACGGCGGTCGCGCCGCGGGCCTCGCCCGGTGCCAGGTGGGAGAGTGCGTCCACCTCGGCGTGGGCGGTGCCGGCACCACGGTGCCAGCCCTCGGCGAGGGTGTGCCCATCGGGGCTGAGGATGACGCAGCCAACCCGCGGGTTGGGCCCACCGTCGGGCCCGCGGGTGGCGATCTCCAGGGCGCGGCCCATGGCCGCGTCGAGGACGGCCGCGTCTAGGCGGTCTGGGGTGATCATCGGAGTGGTTGCCTTTTCTCGAGCGCACTCCGGGAGGATGGCGACGCGAGCGTCACCGATTTGCGCGCACCTGACGAGGGGTCGTCAAATCCGCGTGTGCTACCTCTCATCCGGACTCGAATCCCGCAGGACCCATAACCGTCGGTGCCGGAATTTCACCGGCTCAACCCCTCCTTCCGAAAAAGAACGGGCTCGCGGACTCTCACCGCCGGTTTGGACTCTCACCAACCCCGGAGCACTATTTGTTATCTATCGTAGGTCAACCGCACTGCCCGGTGGAAGTATTCCGACACACCGAGACTTTTTTCCGGCGGCTGCTCGGGGCCGCCGTGGCCGCAGACAGAGACGCTCCCCTCGAACTCGAGGGGAGCGTCTCTGTCTGCGGGCGGGCTAGGCGTCCAGTGGACCCTGGTCGACCAGACGGCGGGCGGTGCCGGCGTCCACGATCAGGTCGGTGATCAGGCCGGCGGCCAGGGCGCCGCGCAGGGTGCGCAGCTTGCCGGCGCCGGAGACCACGCCGACGCGGCGGGAGATGCCGCGCAGCACGTCGAGGCTCGGGCCCGACGAGCGGGAGTTCAGGGCGATGTTGTCGCTGCTGCCATCCTCGCGATAGAACACGGTGGCGACGTCACCGACAACCCCGTCCTCGCGCATCACGGCGAGGTCCGCATCGTCGATGTAGCCGGCGACGTAGAGGTGGCTGGGGACGTCGGAGTAGGTCGAGCCGAGACCGAAGACCGCAATGTCCAGCGCGTTCTGGCGCTCCACCACGCGGCTCACGCTGCGCTCACGCCACATCGCGGTCTTGGTGTTGGGATCATCAAACACGGCGGGCACCGGGAACTGCTGGATCGCCGCCCCGAACGCGGCACCAAAGCGCTGCAGGATCTCGCTGGCATAGGCGATACCCGTGGTGCGCGGGTTGGCGGCACCGTTGAGCTGCACGATGAGCGAGTTGTGGGTGGGCTTGGATGAGAGGTTGCGGGAGACCGCGCTCATGGTGGAACCCCATGCCACACCCATCGACATGTTGGAGTCGAAGAAGCCGCCGAGGATGCGGGCGGCATAGAGCGCGACCCGGTCGAGGCGATCCACGTCGCTGATCTGGTCGGGGACCGAGACCACGTGGGCGACCACGCCGAACTGCTGACGAATGTCGTTTTCCAGCTGACGCGGGGCATCCAGCGGGGAGCGAACCTGGATTTCCACCAGGCCGGTCTCGCGGGCATGGCCCAGCAGACGCGAGACGCTTGAGCGCGAGGTATGCAGCTCGGCGGCGATCGCATCCATGGTCAGATCCTGCAGATAGTAGAGCTGCGCGGCGGTTAGGGCGTCACGAGTTTTCCCACTGAGGGAAAACGATTCGGGAACCGACATTGGTAAAACTCCTTGCGCCGTGCGGCCGCCAGCGGGGCCGGTCAGGTGGCGGATGTATTGCGGGTGTGATGTGCGGGCCCGCGTGGTGGTGCGGGATCGCCGCGTTCACCGTCGCAAGACTTCACCTCCGAGCTTAACCATTTTTTCGTGTGCGTGTGCACGGGTGCCGTGCGCGCACCGTATTGCACATCACACGATCCATGTGATGTTTTCGAATGTCATGTGATATTTGCCCGCCGAACCGGAGATATATCTCGTTTCACGATATAAATCACAGTATGAATGTTAGATATAACAGAGTTCTGTGTTATGTTGTGGGAACGATGTAACACATTGGAGTCAAAGACGTCCCCAGAGTCGGTGGCGTTTCACCCCGCGAGCGTTGCCGGTCGAAGCAGACCCGGCGACGGGAAGGCACTAACGACGATGCGAGCAATTGTTTTTGATCGGGAACACGAACTCTCCCTGACCGAGGTTCCCACCCCCACCGCCGGTCCCAAGGACGTCATTATCAAGGTCGCCGCCGTGGGCATCTGCGGCACCGACACCCACGTGTTTGATGGCGAGTTCGAGGGCACCGTCTACCCGCTGATCCCCGGGCACGAGGCCACCGGCGTCGTGACCGAGGTGGGCAGCGACGTGCACGATCTCACCATCGGTGACCAGGTCGCCATCAACCCCTCGACCACCTGCGGCGAGTGCGAGTACTGCCTTACCGGCCGCAGCAACCTGTGCCGTGCCTGGAACGGCCTGGGTGTTGTCGCAAGCGATGGTGCCTCCGCCGAATTCGTCTCGGTGCCGCGCGCCAACGTGTTTGTGCTGCGTCCGGACACCGACATCCACCTGGCCGCGCTGATCGAGCCGCTCGCCTGTGCGATCCGCGGCTACGATATTCTGCCACGCAAGATGGGCGAGCACTACCTCATCTACGGTGCGGGCACGATGGGCCTCCTGATGGCTCAGCTGGCCCCTCGCGCGGGGGCGGCGAGCGTCACCATCGTGGACCTCAACGAGGATCGTCTCCAGGCGGCCCGCGACGTGGGGGTGCAGCACACCCTGACCCGCGCCGACGACGCCGAGCGGACCAACTGGGACGTGGTGATCGACTGCACCGGCGTCATCGCCGCTATCGAGGATGCCCTGCCCCGGGTCAAGGCCGGCGGCACCTTCCAGCACTTCGGGGTCGCCCCCGCCGAGGCTCACGCCAAGTATTCACCGTTCCGTGTGTACCGCGACGAGATCAACATCGTGGGCACGATGGCCGTGCTCAACTCCTTCGGCCGTGCGGTCGAAATGTTTGAGGCCGGAGCGATCAATGCCGCCGCGATGATCTCCCACACCTTCACCCTGGAGGACTACGCCGCGGCCCTCGAGAAGTTCCGCGCCGGAACCGGGCGCAAGCTCCAGATTCGCCCGAACGACACCGAGTCGCGCGAACTGCTCGCCCTCTAGGGCTTTCGGCACCCCACACTCACCGACGAGTCAGGAAATTCTGTGTCACACGTTTCAACCAAAAAATCGCGCCGCGGGACCTGGATCCTCACCGGATCCGTCGTGGTTCTGATCGGCCTGATGGCCCTCGGTACCCGGGTCATCTCGACCGCGGATGTGGCCGCGGCCACCGCCGACGGCATCGACCCGGGCACCTACGCCAGCGAGCACTATCGTGACGTGGTGGTGGAGGGAATCACCGAGCGTGCCGTTACGCTTGCCGAGGTCGCCCAGGCGTTGGCCGAGGATCCGGTTGCCGCCGCCAAGAAGTATGCGATCGGCGAGGGTCCCACGGCGACCTACTCGGTGACGGTCACCGGCGTGGCCGGGGAGCGGGCCGCCAACGGCCAGCTCCCGCTCACCGTCGAGGGTCTGCCCGAGGGCACCACCGTGGCGGTTCAGACCGGCCCCGCGCTCATGGGCACCGCCCTGCGCGACGCGACCGGGGAGATCGGCTTTGCGATGTTCACCAACCAGCTGGACTTCCAGAGCGTGGGTGACAAGCTGAACCAGCAGATGAAAACCGAGCTGCTGGACAAGACGGATCCGGCGGGTCTGCCGGGCAAAACCGTGACCGTGACCGGTGCCTTTCAGCCGCTGAACCCGAGCTTCCTGCTGATCACCCCGGTAGCGATCGAGGTGGCCCAGTGAGTGTCCGCGCCCCCGAGGATTTCGCGGTGGGGGATGTGATCCTGCGGGCTCACAACGTCACCAAAAACTACGGTGGTACCCGCGCGCTCAAGGGTGTGAACTTCGAGATCCACAAGGGCCGGGTGACCACCCTGTTCGGGGAGAACGGTGCGGGCAAGTCCACGCTGATGCGTATTCTCTCCGGGGTTGAGCAGCCCTCCGGTGGCAGCCTGGAACTCTACGGCGAGCCGGTGGCGTTCGACTCGACCGGGGCCGCCGCGGCCGCGGGTATCTCGATCATCCATCAGGAGCTGAGCCTCGCGCCGAACCTCAGCGTGCGCGACAACATCTTTATGGGTCGGGAAATCCTGACCCGCGCGGGCACCGTGGACTTCGCCGCCGAGGCGGCCGTGGTGCGCGAACTGATGACGCGCTTGGAGGAGGACATCGACCCGGCCACCCCGGTGTCGGAACTGCGCATCGGGCAGCAGCAGATCGTGGAGATTGCACGCGCCCTGTCTCAAAACGCCCGCATCCTGATCATGGATGAGCCGACCTCGGCGCTCTCGGCCTCCGAGGTGGAGGTCCTGTTCCGGGTCATTGATGATCTGACCGCCAACGGGGTTGCGATCGTCTACATCTCCCACCACCTCGAGGAGGCCCTGCAGGTCTCTGACTATGCGGTGGTTTTCCGCGACGGCAACCTGGTGGCCACCGAACCGGTGGCAAATATCGACCTGCCCTGGATCGTCGGGCAGATGGTCGGAGCAAACTTTGACCTGGGAACTCCGCCAGACGAGGCGGGCTTCGGCGAGGTGGCGCTGAGCCTGCGCGGATTCAGCGTGGCCGACCGCTCCAATCCCGAACGCCTGGCCGTGCGCGGGGTGGACCTCGATGTGCGCCGCGGGGAGATCGTCTGCATCTACGGCCTGATGGGGGCCGGCCGCACCGAACTCCTGGAGGCGCTCGCCGGGCGCGATGACCCCGCGGCGGGCACCGTCACCGTGGACGGCACGGACCTGAACGGCATGAGCATCGCCCAGCGGATCGAGCACGGCATCGCCCTGGTCCCCGAGGACCGGCAGCGTGACGGCATGATTCAGGCGCTCTCGGTGGGTCGCAACCTCTCGCTGGCCAGTCTCGGCGCGATCACCCGCGGGGTGGTGCTGGGTACACAGGCCGAGCAGCGGCGCAACGTGGCCTCGATCCGCGACCTGTTTATCAAAACCGCCGGACCCGATGCGCCGATTACCTCCCTGTCTGGAGGGAACCAGCAAAAGGTTGTGATCGGTAAGGTCCTGCAGACCTCGCCCCGGGTGGTGCTCCTGGATGAGCCCAGCCGCGGCATCGACATCGGTGCCAAAACCGAGGTGTTTGCGCTGCTAGCCCAGCTCGCCGCTACCGGCCTCGCGGTGGTCTTCACGACCTCCGAGGTGATCGAGTGCCTGGGCGTCGCCAACCGTGTGCTGGTCATGCGCCGCGGCGAGTTCGCGGCCGAGTTCAGCTCGCACACGGCAACCAAGGAAGACATTATGGCCGCCTCCGGTGAGGCGATCGACACCGTACCAACGAACGGAACCGAGAAATGACACGCACCGCCGCCTCGCCCAAGCGGGGACTCCTGCCCGAGGGCAAATCGATTGGGCACCTGCTGCTTGAGGGCCGGGCGTTTATCGCGCTGCTGGTCATCATCATTATCTTCTCCTCGCTCTCGCCGAACTTCTTCACGATGGATAACCTCGTGGTGATGACCCGGCACGTGGCCGTCAACGCGATCCTGGCGATCGGCATGCTGATGGTCATCCTGAACGCCGGTATCGACCTCTCGGTGGGCTCAACCGTGGCCCTCTCGGGTGTGGTGGCCGGCTACCTGTTGCAGGGGGTGAACCTGCCCTTCTGGGAGGCCGTCGCCTATCCCGCGGTCTGGGTAGTGGTGATCATCTCGATTGTGATCGGTGCGCTGGTGGGCAGCGTGAACGGCATCCTGGTCTCTAAATTCAGGGTCGCCCCGTTTGTGGCAACCCTGGGCATGATGTACGTGGTCCGCGGTATCGCGCTGCTGATCACCAACGGTCTGACCTTCCCCAAGCTCGGCGGATCCGAGACCCTGGGCAACACCGGGTTCGACTGGGTGGGGTTCAACACCATCCTGTTTGTCCCGGTGGGTGTGATCGTGATGATCCTGATCGCCGGTGGCTCGAGCTTTGCCCTCAACAAGACCCCCTTCGGCCGTTGGCTCTACGCCTCCGGAGGCAATGAGCGGGCCGCCGAACTCTCGGGAATCCCGGTCAAGCGCGTGAAGATCAGCGTGTACGTGATCTCCGGTGCCTTCGCCGCCATCGCCGGTCTGATCCTCACCTCCGAGCTCACCTCGGCCACCCCGCAGGCGGGGAACTCCTATGAGCTGACCGCGATCGCCGCGGTGGTCATCGGTGGGGCCTCGCTGATGGGCGGAAAGGGCACCATTCGCGGCACCCTGCTCGGGGCGTTTGTGATCGGATTCCTCTCCGACGGCCTGGTCATCATCGGCGTCTCCGAGTACTGGCAGATGGTCTTCAAGGGTGCGGTCATCGTGCTCGCGGTGATGCTCAACGCGGTGGAGTACAAGTCCCGCAAGGCCAAGACCCCCATCGTTTCTCCCAAGCCCGCGTCGGTTGGCGCGGCATCTACTCCTGGAAAGGACTAACCATGTTTCGCAGCAAGGCAGCAAAGGCGCTGGCCATCGGAGCACTTGCCGCACTCACCCTGAGCGGGTGCGCGGCGGGCGGCTCGGATAAGCCCGCGGACGGCAAAGACACCAAGGGTGGCCTGATCTCCCTGGTCACCTCCCCCCTGGATAACCCCTACTGGACCACCGAGGCCAACACGGTCAAGGCGGAGGGGGAGAAGCTCGGCTATAAGGTCAACATCTCCTCGCACGCCCAGGATCCCAAGAAGGAGAGCGACCTGATCGACACGGCGATCTCCAATAAGTCCGTGGCGATCGTGCTGGATCCCGCCGGGGCCGACTCCTCGATCGGAAACGTGCGCCGGGCCACCGACGCGGGCATCCCGGTGTTCCTGGTGAACGCCGAGATCAACACCTCCGGTCTGGCAAAGGCCCAGCTGGTTTCCAACAACGCCCAGGGTGCGGTGCTGGGTGCCCAGCAGTTTGTCCAGGCGATGGGGAACTCGGGTAAGTACGTGGAGCTCAAGGGGCTCTCGACCGACACCAACGCCGAGGTGCGCTCTACCGGCTACGCCTCGGTCCTGGGCCAGTTCCCCGAGCTGGAACTGGTCCAGCAGGAAACCGCCGACTGGGATCAGAAGAAGGGCTTCGACAAGATGCAGCTGATGCTGCAGGCTCACCCCGACATCAAGGGCGTGATTTCCGGGAACGACCAGATGGCTCTCGGCGCGATCGCCGCCCTGAAGCAGGCGGGCATGCTCGACCGCGTGGTGGTGGGTGGCTTTGATGGTGCCCCGGATGCGGTCACCGCCGTGGGCGCCGGCGAACTCGCCTACACCGTGGTGCAGCCGGTGGTGGATTTCTCCACCGCCGTGGTGAAGCAGATCGACGAGTTCCTGAAGACCGGCAAGACCGGTGTCAAGGACGAAAAGCAGAGCTTTGACTGCTTCCTGGTGACCAAGGAAACCGCCAGCGAGTGGGTGGACTTCCAGCGCAAGGGATAGCGCGAAGTCTTCCCGATCCCCTCTAACCTAAGGAGCCAGGCATGGCCTACATCTTTAACTCGGCACGGAGTTTTGCCGAGGAATCCACCGCCGGATTCGTTGACCTCTATTCGGATATTCTGCGGGCGGTCCCCGGTGGGGTGGCCCGGGCAACCCGGACCCCGGCCGGCCAGGTCGCCGTGGTGATCGGCGGCGGTTCGGGCCACTACCCGGCCTTCGGCGGCCTGGTGGGGGCGGGCCTGGCCCACGGTGCGGCCCTCGGTAACGTGTTTGCCTCGCCCTCGGCGTTGCAGATCTATACCGTCGCCAAGTCCGTGGAAAACGGTGGCGGAGTGCTGCTGAGCTACGGGAACTACGCCGGCGACGTGCTGAACTTCACCCAGGCTCAGGACCGGCTGCGGGCCGAGGGGATTCCCTGCGAAACCGTGCGGGTGACCGATGACATCTCCAGCGCCGACGCCTCCGAACGGGAGCGTCGCCGCGGGGTGGCCGGGGATCTGGCGGTCTTCAGAATTGCCGCGGCGGCCGCCGCGGCCGGGGCGTCCCTGGCCGAGGTGGTCGCGCTTGCACAGCGTGCCAATGAGCGGGTACGCACCCTGGGCGTAGCGTTTGGCGGGGCCACCCTGCCCGGTGCCGAGGAGCCGCTGTTCACCATTCCCGCGGGCCGGATGGCCGTGGGCATGGGAATCCACGGCGAACCGGGAATCGGGGAAGACAATCTTCTGCCCGCGAATGCGCTCGCCGCGCTGCTGTGGGACCGGGTGCGCGCCGAAGCCCCCGCGGGGACGGGTGCGCGGGCGGTTGTGCTGATCAACGGCCTGGGCTCGGTCAAGCACGAGGAACTGTTTGTGCTGTACCGGGAGATTCGACTGCTCGCCGAACGGGACGCGATCACCATCGTGGAACCCGAGGTGGGCGAGCTGGTCACCAGCTTCGAGATGGCCGGGGTCTCGCTCAGCGTGTTCTGGGTGGATGCCGAACTCGAAGCGCTCTGGGCTACCCCGGCTCACGCCCCCGCCTACCGCAAGGGCCACGCGCTCGTGGTGGGGGAGCGGGTCACCGAGGCGGAGGCGCTCGCCGCCGTCACCCGGACCACCGAGGCGAGTGCCGAGTCCCGGGCGCTCGCCCCGCTGGCCGGCCGTCTCATCGCGGTGATCGCCGACACCGTGGATGAGCACGTCGATGAGCTGGGCCGCCTCGACGCGGTGGCCGGAGACGGCGACCACGGCATCGGCATGCAGCGCGGATCTCGCGCGGCCGCCGATTCGGTGGACGCCGCGCTCGCCGACGGTGCGGGGCTCGCATCCCTGCTGAGCGCCGCCGGGGATGCCTGGGCCGACCGCGCCGGCGGCACCTCGGGTGCGCTCTGGGGGACGATCCTCACCTCCGTGGGCCGGGAACTCGGCGACACCGAGGTGCCCGATGCCGCGCGGCTTGCCCGGGCGGTGACCGCCGCCAGCGATGCGGTGATGCGGGTCGGCGGTGCCCAGCCCGGTGACAAAACCATGGTGGACGCCCTGGTCGCCCTCGCCGAATCGTTTGCCGCCGAGGTGGCCTCCGGAGCATCCCTGGAGGACGCCGCCGTGGCCGCCTCGGCGCACTCCACCACCGTGGCCCGCGCCACGGCCGACCTGCTGCCGCGGATGGGCCGAGCCCGCCCGCACGCGGAAAAGGCACTCGGCACCCCCGATCCCGGTGCCATCTCGCTGGCACTCATCGCCACCGCGATTGCCCGCGCGGCAACCCCTCAGACCACCGCTATCAAGGAGAACTCATGACCAACACGCTGCGTATCGTGGTCGGCTCGGACGACGCCGGCTTCGACTATAAGGAGGTCCTCAAGGCGGATCTTTCGGCACACGAGGGTGTGTCCGAGGTGTTCGATGTGGGGGTGGACGCGGCCGGAGGCAGCGCCTATCCGACCATCGCGATTGCCGCCGCCGAGATGGTCGCCCGCGGCGAGGCCGACCGCGCGCTGCTGGTGTGCGGCACGGGCCTGGGGGTGGCGATCGCCGCCAATAAGGTCGAGGGGATTCGAGCGGTGACCGCCCACGACAGCTTCTCGGTGGAGCGCGCGGTCCTGAGCAACAACGCGCAAATTCTGACCTTTGGCCAGCGCGTGATCGGTCTCGAACTCGCCCGCCGGCTTGCCCGAGAATGGCTTGACTACCGCTTCGATGTCGCCTCCGCCTCGGCGGACAAGGTGGCCGAGATCACCGAGTACGAGCATTCCCATGCCGGCTCGACCCCCGAGTCGTAGGCGTGAGCGTGGGGCACGGTAAGACGTTCATCGGGGTGAGCCTCAAGATGTATCTCGGACACGAGGAGACGCGGGAGTGGGCCCAGGCGGTCGTGGATATCGCCCGAACCGATCCCGGTGTCCGCGATGGCCGCACCACCGTGGTGATTCTGCCGACGTTTGTGTCGTTGGAGGCGGCGCTGCAAATTGCCGTGGGCACCCCGGTTCAGGTGGGCGCGCAGAACCTCTACTGGCAGGACCGGGGCGCGTTCACCGGCGAGGTGAGTGGGAAAACCCTCGACGAGCTGGGCTGCCGGTACGTGGAGATTGGTCATGCCGAACGGCGCTCACTCTTTGGGGAGGACGCGGAAACCGTGGCCCGAAAGGTTGAGGCCGCCCGGCGTAATCGTCTGGTACCGATCCTCTGCGTGGGAGAGACCGAGCGCGGCGATATCGACCAGGCGATCACCGCGAGCCTGGGCCAACTCGGTTCGGCGCTCGCGCTGCTCTCGGCACCGATCGAGGAGATCGTCGTGGCCTATGAACCGGTGTGGGCAATCGGGGCGCAGACCCCCGCCGATCCCGCCCATGTGCGGGCCGTATGCCGGGCTCTGCGCGCCGCGGTGTCCGGAGACTCTCGGATCGGGACCGGCACGGTAATCTATGGGGGAAGTGCCGGACCCGGCGTCCTGGCGGACCTCGGTAACGACGCAGACGGCGTGTTTTTGGGCCGGTTTGCGCACGATCCGGAGGCGTTACGCGGCATCCTGGTAGAAGGCGACTCCCGAGAGCACGCGTCCCCTGATCCGCGGGATGAGAGCGCTAATCGATAGCCGAGGCAGAGAACGGGGAAGAGAATGACCGCGAAAAACGCACGGAACCTCAAGCGTGATGACCGTCGCGACGCGATCGCACAGGCGGTGATGGAGCACGGTGCGCTGCGCATCGAGGATCTGGCAGCACGCTTTGATATCTCGCTGATGACCGTGCACCGCGACCTGGACGAGCTGGTCGAACGGGGAATCCTGCGGAAGTCTCGCGGGGTAGCTACGGCTCTCGCCTCGACCCTGGTGGAATCCAGCATCGTCTATCGGCAGGGTCAGCGTCTGGCAACCAAGCGGGCGATGGCGGCCACCGCGCTGGAGTACGTCGAAGCGGGGCAGTCGGTGTTCCTGGATGATTCCACCACCGTGCTGCAAATCGTTCCGCTGCTGCGTGAGCGCACCCCACTCACCGTCATCACCAACTCGCTGTTTGTGGTCAACGAGGTGGGCACGATGCCCCGAATCTCGCTGATCGCCCTCGGCGGCACGTTCCACAACTGGTGCGGATCGTTTATGGGCCGGATGACTAACGACGCCATTCATAAGCTGCGTGGCGACGTGCTGATCATGTCGGCACCGGCGATCACCGACGGCACCCTGTATTTCCAAGCCCCCGAAACCGTGGACACCAAGCGCGCGATGTTGGATGCCGCCGGCACCAAGATTCTGCTGGTGGACCACACCAAATTCAAGGGACGTGCCCTGCACGCCCTGGCCGACCTCAGTGAGTTCGACGTCGTGATTGTGGACGCCGGCATGTCCGAGGCGGAGATTTCGGCACTGCGTGCCGAGGGCATCAACATCGTGGTGGCCCCGGCGGTGCCGGACCACCCCACCCAACTCAGTTAGATCCAATGAAGGAGTAACCATGTCCCACCTCCCCGAAACGATGCGCGCGAGCGTCCTGCTCGAAGCCGAAACCCTGGAACTGCAGGAGCGCGCGGTTCCGGTACCCGATCCCGATCAGGTACTCATTCGAATCGAGGCGGTGGGGGTGTGCGGCTCGGACGTGCACTTCTTCCATGAGGGAAAGCTGGGCGACTGGGAGGTGACCGAGCCGCTCGTGCTGGGGCACGAATCGGCCGGGGTCATTGTCGCCGTGGGATCCGCGGTGGATCCGGCGCGGATCGGCGAGCGGGTCTCGATCGAGCCGCAGCGGCCGGACCCCACATCGCGGGAATCGCTTTCGGGTTCCTATAACCTGTGCCCGAACATGGAGTTCTATGCGGTGCCCGGGGTGGACGGAGCCTTTGCCCAGTACGCCACCATTCAGTCCCACTTCGCCCACCGGGTTCCCGACCACGTCTCGCTTGAGGCAGCCGCGCTGCTGGAGCCGCTCTCGGTGGCCATCGCGACCGCCCGCAAGGCCGGGTTCACGGCGGGCTCGCGGGTGCTGATCACCGGGGCCGGACCGATCGGAATCGTGACCGCGCAGGTCGCACGGGCCTACGGTGCGAGCGAGATCATCGTGACCGACGTGGATCCGCAGCGCCGAGCCCAGGCTGAACGCTTCGGGGCAACCCGCACGATCGACGCGCTGAATGAGCCGGTAGGTAGCCTGGGCCTCGACGTGGATGCGTTTGTGGATGCCTCGGGTGCGCCCGCGGCCGTGCGCTCGGGCTTCGGCGAGGTGCGCCCCGGCGGCACCGTGGTTTTGGTGGGCATGGGTCCCACCGAGATTCCGCTGCCGGTGAGTACGATCCAGAACCGTGAGCTCGTGGTCACCGGGATCTTCCGCTACAACAACACCTGGCCGCTCGCCATAGATCTGGTCGCGAGTGGCCGAGTGGACCTCGATGCCCTGGTGACCGGCCGCTTCGGTCTGGACCGGGTGGCCGAGGCCCTGAACTCGACCCGCGACCCGCAGACACTCAAGTCGGTGGTCACTCCCAACGCCTAACAATTTCATCACCCGCCCCGGCGGGCATCCACTCCTCGTGTGGATGCCCGCCGGGGCGTTTTGCGTGTCATGGGGGACATTGCACTAGCGGGTGATGAATGCGGGAAGAGGTATATCTTGCACCTCCGCGCGCGGTTTTTGACTCAAAATCGGCCGTTTTGGGCACGCAGCACCGTGTGACCGGTTCGCGACTCGGCCACGAAGCTCTGCATAAGATCCGCTTATTTCCGCGGGCTACGGGGCGTTTACCGTCCGTTCACCTGGATAACGGTCGTTGAGAAATTGTGCACCAAGATTGGGTAGATGTGTGTTTTTTAAATGTTTCTGTGGCGCATTCGGGAACCACTTTTGGGGGACAGGGGGCGGGGTGTGCGTGGGTGAATGGGGTGCGATTGGTCGATGACGCTCCGCGTAACGATGCGGAAAACCCCTATGCAAAGCGCATGACGGCTACTAAGTTGTGATCCAAGAACATGTGTTATCGGGCTCGTGCACATTCGTGCATCGGCTTTGCGCGTTTTGTGCAGGTGGGTCACAATCGGAAAGAACCGACGGCGGGGATGCCGCTGCCGGGGGAAATCGAAAGTTTCGAAAAGGGGTAACACCATGCAGGATCAGGTAGGGAACCCGGGCACCGCTCGCACCACGGTAGAGGCTGTCCGCGCAGAGCCGCGAGCCAACGTACTGATTATCGGTGCCGGTATCAACGGGATTGCCACCTTCCGCGACCTCGCCCTTCAGGGAGTCAACGTGACCCTGATCGAGCGTAACGACTTCTGCTCGGGCGCTTCGGCCGCCTCGAGCCACATGATCCACGGTGGTATTCGCTACCTGGAGAACGGCGAGTTCCGACTCGTGCAGGAATCGGTTCAGGAGCGCAACTCCCTGATCAAGATCGCCCCGCACTACGTCAAGCCGCTGCCCACCACCGTGCCGATCTTCTCGACCTTCTCGGGCATGGTCTCCGCTCCGATGCGCTTCCTGACCCACAAGCAGGGCAAGCCGAAGGAGCGCGGTGCCGCGCTCATCAAGATGGGGCTCATCATGTATGACTCCTTCTCCCGTGACGGCGGCTCGGTTCCGCGTCACCGCTTCCTGGGCAAGAAGAAGACCCTCGCCGAGCTGCCGCAGCTCAACCAGGGCCTCAAGTACACCGCCACCTACTTCGACGCCTCGATGCACGACCCCGAGCGCCTGGCTCTCGACGTCATGCACGATGGTCTGGCCGCCGGCGACCACGCCCGCGCCGTCAACTACGTTGAGGCCGTGGGATCCACCGAGTCCGGTGCGATCACCCTGCGCGACCGCGTCACCGGCGAGGAGTTCGACTTCACCGCCGACGTCGTGGTCAACACCTCCGGTCCCTGGACCGACCTCACCAACGGTGCCTTCGGCACCCCGACCACCTACATGGGTGGCACCAAGGGGTCGCACATCGTGCTGGAAAACGACGAGCTGCTCGCCGCCACCGGTGGCCGCGAGATCTTCTTTGAGCACAACGATGGCCGCATCGTGCTGATCTACCCGCTCAAGGGCAAGGTCATGGTGGGCACCACCGACATCAACGCCGACCCGCGTGAGGCCGCCGTCTGCACCGAGGAAGAGGTTGACTACTTCTTCGACCTGGTTAAGCACGTCTTCCCCAAGATCTCGGTGGACCGCTCGCAGATCATCTACCGCTTCAGTGGCATCCGCCCGCTGCCCGGTCACGGTGACACCCAGCCCGGCTTTGTTTCCCGTGACTACCGCATCGTCGAGACCGCCGTGGGTAAGACCCCGCTGCTGAGCCTCGTCGGTGGAAAGTGGACCACGTTCCGCGCCCTGGCCGAGCACCTCTCCGGAGACGTGCTGAAGGTCCTGGGTCTCGAGCGCAAGGTTTCCACCGCCGGTATGGCGATCGGTGGCGGTAAGGACTACCCCCGCGATGACGCAGCCCGCGCCCGCTGGGTATCCGCCAACCGCGGCCTGGTCTCCGACAAGCGTGCCGACGCACTGCTTGAGCGCTACGGCACCCGTGCCGCCGCCCTCATCGCTCAGCTCCCGGCGGATGAGCACATGCTCGCCACCGCCCCGGACTACAGCGCCGAGGAGCTCACCATTTTGGCCACCGAAGAGCGCGTGGTCACCCTGCTTGATGTCATCCAGCGCCGCACGAGCCTCGCCTTCACCGGTCGGAGCTCGCACGCGGTCCTCGTCGAAGTGGCCGAGGCCATTGCGTCGTCACTGGGCTGGGACACCGAGGCGACCGAACGAGAAATCGCTCGGGCCGCAGAATACCTGAGCTGGGCTCACGGCATCACCGATTCCCGCGCTGGCGGGAAGACCCCGGTGAGCGCCTAGGGTTCGCTCAGTCCGGGCTTAGGGGCCGCCACCGACGAGAGTCGGTGGCGGCTCCGATCCGGGACTCACACACCAACGCGGCGACCAGGGGTCGCCACGAAATAGAAAAGGAAGGTCAACGTGGACGTATCTTTAGGAACGGTCTTTCTCTCCGAAGCTTTCGGTACGGGAATGCTCACCCTGCTTGGTGGGGGTGTAGTTGCAAACGTGTTGCTGGCCAAGTCCAAGGGTCTTGGCGGCGGCACCCTGATGATCAACTTCGGTTGGGGCCTCGCGGTCTTCGCCGGTGTGATCGTCGCATTCAACTCGGGTGCACACCTGAACCCCGCGGTGACGCTGGGTATTCTTACCTCCGGTGCCGCTGATTATGCACCGCACGTGCCGGTCAGCGTCGGTGCCACATTCACCTACTTTGGTGGGCAGTTGATCGGTGCCATTATCGGTTCGATCTTCATGTATCTGGCCTACAAGAAGCACTTCGATGCCACCGAGGACAAGGGCGTCAAGCTCGGCGTCTTCTCGACCGGCCCGGAGATCCGCTCCTACACCTGGAACCTCATCACCGAGATCATCGCGACCTTCGTGCTGGTCATCGTGATCCTCGGCTTCAACCACCAGGGTGAAACCGGTGGTCTGGCAGCCGTGGGCGCACTGCCCGTTGCCTTCCTGGTTGTGGGTATCGGTGCCTCGCTGGGTGGCCCCACCGGCTACGCCATCAACCCCGCACGTGACCTCGGTCCGCGTATCGCTCACGCCATCCTGCCGATCAAGGGCAAGGGTTCCAGCGACTGGGGCTATGCCTGGGTTCCCGTTGTGGGTCCGATCATCGGTGGTGTTCTCGCCGGTGTGCTCTCCCCGGTCCTGCTCCCGATCGTCGGAGCCTAACTTAACACCTCGGTTCGGGCGGATGCACGGCAAACATGCATCCGCCCGTGCCACCCTCGTAGTATTCCCCCCTCACAGACACCGCAGTTTTTGAAATAAGGAGTTAAGCAAATGGCTGACTACGTCATCGCGATTGACCAGGGAACCACCTCGTCGCGTGCAATTGTTTTTGACCACTCCGGGAGCATCGTCTCGACCGGACAGCTTGAGCACGAGCAGATTTTCCCCAAGGCTGGTTGGGTTGAGCACGACCCGAACGAAATTTGGAACAACACCCGTGAGGCCATCGGACAGGCACTGTCCAAGGCCAACCTGACCCGCCACGACATCGCGGCGATCGGTATCACCAACCAGCGTGAGACCGCGGTCATCTGGGACAAGAACACCGGTGAGCCCGTCTACAACGCCATCGTGTGGCAGGACACCCGTACCCAGGACATCGTGGACCGCCTGGCGGCCGACGGTGGCGTGGAGCGCTTCAAGAAGACCGTGGGTCTGCCCCTGGCCACCTACTTCTCCGGTACCAAGATCGTCTGGATCCTGGAAAACGTCGAGGGCGCTCGTGAGCGTGCCGAGGCCGGCGACCTGCTCTTTGGAACCACCGACACCTGGGTGCTGTGGAACCTGACCGGCGGTGTCGAGGGCGGTGTGCACGTCACCGACGTGACCAACGCCTCGCGTACCCTGTTCCTCAACCTGGAGACCCTCGAGTGGGACGACGAGATCCTCGCCGCCTTCGATGTGCCCAAGTCGCTCCTGCCGACCGTGAAGTCCTCCTCCGAGGTCTACGGTCACGCCGACAGCCACTCGCTGCTGCGCGAGACCCCGATCGCCGGAATCCTGGGTGACCAGCAGGCCGCGACCTTCGGTCAGGCAGCCTTCGACAAGGGTGAGGCTAAGAACACCTACGGCACCGGTAACTTCCTCATCTTCAACACCGGTGAGGACATCATCCACTCGGAGAACGGTCTGCTGACCACCATCGGATACAAGATCGGTGACCAGCCCACCCACTACGCGCTCGAGGGATCGATCGCCGTGACCGGTTCGCTGGTGCAGTGGCTGCGCGACAACCTGGGTCTGATCTCCTCGGCCGCCGAGGTTGAGGAACTGGCTCGTGGCGTGGAGGACAACGGTGGTGCCTACTTCGTCCCCGCCTTCTCGGGTCTGTTCGCTCCGTACTGGCGTTCGGATGCCCGTGGTGCACTGGTGGGTCTGACCCGCTTCGTGAACAAGGGTCACATCGCCCGCGCCGCGCTGGAGGCTATCGCCTACCAGACCGCCGAGGTGCTGGACGCCGTGAACGCCGACGCCGGTGTGGACCTGACCGAGCTGCGCGTGGACGGTGGCGCGACCGCCAACGACCTCCTGCTGCAGTTCCAGGCCGACATCCTGGGTGTCCCGGTTGTCCGCCCAGTGGTTGCCGAGACCACCGCGCTGGGTGCCGCCTACGCCGCTGGTCTGGCCGTCGGATTCTGGAAGGACACCGACGACCTGGCCAAGAACTGGCAGGAAGACAAGCGCTGGGAGCCCAGCATGGACAAGGGCGAGCGCGACCGTCTGTACCGCAACTGGAAGAAGGCCGTCACCAAGACCTTCGACTGGGTTGACGAGGACGTGAACTAGTTCGCGAGTTTTCACCTGCCGCCGCCCCCACTGGATTCCAGTGGGGGCGGCGGTTTTTCGCTAGGGTGTAGCTACTCGGATGTGCCGAGGGGGAGTGGGGAACACCGTGTCTAATCTGCTGATGGGCTGGCATCTGCCGGTTCTGCTGGGAATCCTCGCGCTGTTTGTGTACTGGGTGTACGCCATCGTGGTCACCGCGAATGATCGCCAGATGCGAACCTCGGAGAAGGTCATCTGGATTGTGCTGCTGGTCCTTCTGCACGTGCTCACCCTGGTCGCCTGGACCCTGGACCGGATTGTGCGCCGGGTACGCAAGAACCCCCGAAGCCGGGCTTCGGGGGCGCTCTCCTAGCGGAGGTATTTTCCCGTAGGTACTCTCCGCGTGGGGAGGTTTCTCACGGGGTGTGCCCTCGGGGAGCGATTTCCCCGTGGAGCGATTCGCTAGAGGGTCAGCGTGCCCACCGCCGCGGCACCGATCAGGGCGATGACACTGGTGACCCCGATCCGCACGGGCGCGGGGCGATCCGGGCGAATCCACGGCCGGGAATATCCGCGGAAGGCCATACCCGCGAGTGCCAGGGCCGCCAGGGCGACCAGCGCGAACCAGGACCACAGGGTTTCCGGAGTCCAGGTTCCCATCTGGCGAACCACAACCAGGATCACCAGGATGCCCACGGCACCACTGATCAGGCTCAGTCGATCACGGCTTCGCGGCGGCTTGGTAGCCCTCCGCTTCGAGGGGCGACGCTTGGGGATCCCTGCGATCAGGAACGGGACCAGCAGGACGGCACCCAGGATGGGCATAAACAGGCTCATGAGTTGTTCTCCTCGCGCAGCAGGGCCAGACCGATACCATCCACCGAGGCGGTGGTGTCACCGATCACATAGACGGCCTTCCGTGCCTCGCGGTCGAGGACAAGGAAGGTGCGGTGTCCACCGGTTCCGCCGTTGTGCCAGGTGATCGTGCGGTCCTCATCCTGGGTAACAAACCAGGCGAGTCCGATCTGCGCACCCTCGGCCACCTCGTGGCGGGGGTCCAGGACCGTGGCCGCCGGAATCCCCAGGGCCGCATCATCGGTGAGCAGCGCGCGGGCATAGCGCGCCATGTCGGTGGCGGTGGAACGTGCGCCGCCCGAGGGTGCCTCGGCCCCCACGGTCCACGGCTTGGCCGGACGTCCGGTTTCGGTATATCCGCCGCGGGCATCGGGTCCGAGATTATCGGGGGTGACCGGGAGGCTGCTGGCGGTCATGCCGAGACGGTCGAACACGTCGCGCTGCAGAAGGTCGCGGTAGGAGAGGCCCTGCGCCGCGGCCACGGCCTGACCGAGAGCGCCCACACCCATGTTGGAGTACGAGACGGTTCCGGGCTCCTCGAGCGGTGCCTCGCGGACCACCGCCGCGAGCTCGTCCACGCTCAGTGAGTACGGGTCGCTCGCGTGCACCTGGCTCCACAGCAGGTTTGCAGTGTTTCCCGCGGACAGATCAATGCGGGGCAGGCCCGAGCGGTGGGTCGCCAGGTCCTCCAGGGTGAAGGGCTGATCGCCCAGTGGGAGGTGGTCACCGGCCCGATCATCCAGGGCTACGGCACCGGACTGCGCGGCCTGTGCCAGGAGCAGCGAGGTCATCGTCTTGGTGACCGAGCCGATCTCCATCTCGGTATTCTCATCCGCGCCGAGACCGGCAAAGGTGGTGCCCTCGGGGGTGATGATCGCTGCCGAAAGGTGGTGATACTGCCCCTCGGTGCTCGCCTCAGCCAGCTCCAACAGGCGGGTGGCGAGTGCCTGATCGCCGGTCTTCTCGGTGGAGGGGGTGAGTACGTTGGGCAGTGCGAGTGATCCGATCAGCAGCGCGGCAACACCCGTGCCGAGCGCGATGATTCCCGGTCGATTCACGAGACACCTCCGGTGGCGATGATCATTGCATAGAGCGCGATCACCCGAGCATGCGGGACACCGTAGTGTCCCCGCACCGTCTGCCGGAGCCAGCCGGCCGACTGGAGCTGGGAGAGGTGGTGGTACACCTGCCCGCTGGTTCCCACACCCTCAAGGTTGGCCAGCTCGGCGACGGTGTCGGTGCCCAGTAGGATTTCCTGCAGGAAGCGCAGGCGGATGGGGCTGGCCAGCGCGGCAAACGAATCGGCGATGCTCGGCTCGGTCCAGGGCATGTCGAGGACGTGCTCGGTTTCCAGACCGTACTGCCATTCCAGCGGGTTTGCGCCGGCGGCCCGGTCGGTCTCTTCGGGAACGATGCGGCCGGCCAGGAACACCGCGGAAACGTCGGGGAGGGTGTCGCGCATGAAGTCGAGGGCCCACAATGGCCCGGCCGGCTGCGCGTGGGTGGGTGGGTTTTCGGCGTCGCCGAAGACCGCGGCTTCGAGCGCCGCGAGGCGGGCCTCATAGGAGGGGGTGGGGGTGTCATGAGGGGAGGTCATGCATCTAAATTATCAATATTACGTAATTTAAGTAAAATCGGAATATGGAATCATGCCGCGCCCGTGAGGGTGAGGTAGATCAGCGCGATGTTGAGGAGGACGATGGCGGCCACCACGATCGCGGTGATGATGCGCATCGGGAGTCGGTTCACAAACTCACCCATCAGCGAGCGCTTGGCGGTCAGGTAGGCCAGTGGAATCAGGGCGAAGGGGATGCCCACCGAGAGCAGAACCTGGCTGAGCACCAGCGCCAGTGTGGGGTCAAAACCCACGCCCAGCACGATCAGCGCGGGGATGATGGTGATGACCCGGCGTATCAGGAGGGGGATGCGCACGTGCAGCAGCCCGTCCATGATCGTGGCCCCCGCGTAGCAGCCCACCGAGGTGGAGGCGAGGCCCGAGGCGAGCAGTCCCACGGCGAAGACCACGCCGACCACCGGGCCGAGGGCCGCGGTGATGGCCGCATGGGCACCCTCGATGGTGTCGGTGCCCGCGACGCCGGGCAGGGCCGAGGCCGCGAGCAGGAGCATCGCGATGTTCACGCCTCCGGCCAGTACGAGCGCGAGTCCCACATCCCACCGGGTGGCCTTTAGGAGGCGGCGGATTCGGCCGGGGTTGGTGCTCACGCCGTGGCGGTCGCGGGCGAGGGCCGAGTGGACGTAGATCGCGTGCGGCATGACCGTGGCGCCGAGCATACTCGCGGCCAGCAGGACCGTCTCGGTGCCCTCGAAGCGCGGAACCAGTCCGCCGGCCACGCCACCCCAGTCCAGCGGGGAAAAGAACAGGCCGCCCACAAAGCCGATGGTGATGATCACCAGCATGCCCAAAATGACAAACTCAAACGGACGCTGGCCGCGGCGAGACTGGATCGCCAGCAGTACCATCGAGACCACGCCGACGATGATTCCACCCAGCAGCAGCGGCGTCCCGAACAGCAGGTTCAGGGCGATGGCACCGCCGATCACCTCGGCGAGGTCCGTGGCTGCGGCGATGACCTCGGCCTGGACCCAGTAGGCCAGCCGTCCGGCGCGCGGCATGCGCTGTCCCAGCAGCTCGGGCAGGCTCTTGCCGGTAACCAGACCAAGCTTGGCCGAGAGGTACTGCACCAGCACGGCCATGACATTGGCCAGTACCAGAACCCAGACCAGCAGGTAGCCGTAGCCCGCGCCGGCGGAGAGATTGGCCGCGACGTTTCCCGGGTCCACATAGGCGATGGCGGCTACGAAGGCCGGGCCGAGGAGGCCCAGGAGTCGGCGTTCGGGGGCGCGGGCCGGGCGCGTGGTGGCGGGTGCTGCGGAGGTCATGCGCTCACACTAGCAGGTTAATTTCGGCGCACCGAAAAATGTCGTCCCGGGTATCAAAAAACGGGCACCCGAGAGAGTCTCGGGTGCCCGTGATGCCTGGGGGAGGGCGTTAGGCGACGACGGTCTCGATCTCGACCTTGATGTTGCCGCGGGTAGCGTTGGAATACGGGCACACCTGGTGAGCGAGGCCCACGAGGCGCTCGGCCTCGGCCTGCTCGATGTCCGCGATTTCCACGTGGAGGGCTGCGCCGAGGTCGTATCCACCCTGGCCGTTGGGGAAGATCGAGATGTCGGCCACCACGGCCGAGTCGGTCAGGGTGATCTTCTCTGCGGCGGCCACGGCCTTGAGGGCGGAGTGGAAGCAGGCCGACCAGCCGGCGGCGAAGAGCTGCTCGGGGTTGGTTCCGCCGCCACGGCCACCCATCTCGGTGGGGACCGCGAGGACCAGGTCGAGGTTGCCGTCGCTGGAGACGACGTGGCCCCCGGCGCGGCCGTCGCCGGTCGAGGTGGCTACGGCGGTGTACAGGGTTTCGCTCATAATCTGTGTCCTTCTGACGTGGATTCTCGGAAAATTCCTAGGTAGACGAACTAGTCACTCTACCTACAAGATCTATACTGGAACAGGACTCGGCAACACGCAAGTCCAACCTCAGATTCTCGGTTTCGATTCAGGAACCGTTCGGCACGGGAGCACACATGACGCAGGTACAGGCGCGAGGCACGGTTGTCTCGGAGTCCTCCGTGGCACAGGCCGAGACTCCCGGTGCACCGGTACGGATCGGCGCGCGTCAGCGCATCCTCGATGCCGCCGGCGCGCTCTTTCCCGCGTTTGGGTACCGTGCGGTGAGCGCCGATCGAATCATCGCGGCCGCCGGCATCACCAAGGTCACCTTCTACCGTCATTTCCCCACCAAGGACGACCTGATCGTCGCCTACCTGGATGCCGAGTCCGCGCGCGCCCAGGAATCGGTGGCGCGCCTGTTTGCCCCCGACGGCGCGAGCGTCGCGAACGCGGTGCCCGAAGAACCACCCGTGCGCATCGTCACGGCCGAGCAGGCCGAACTGTTCCTCTCCGGCTTTGCCCGGGTGATCGGTGTGGAGAGTTGCCGCCCGGGTTTCCGAGGCTGCGTGTTCCTCAACGCCGCGGCCGAATATGCCGAACCCGAGCACCCGATCCGGCGGGCCGTGCTGACCCACCGCGACTGGCTCCTGGGCACCCTCGCCGACGCCGTTCGCGCCCTGGGCATCGCGCCCGCCGAACCGGTTGCCCGCCAGCTCCTGATGCTCAGGGACGGTGCGATGTTTGCCGGATACCTGGACACCCCCGAAGAGATCGAGACCCAGCTGCGCACCGCGGGACGCGCGATTCTTCGAGCGGGCACCTAGACGCCCGCCTGGACCGATCGGTCCAGCGATGCGTCGCGCCTTGACGCACAAACACCCGGACCGATCGGCCCGGGTGTCTGTGTGTGGGGTGCGGGGTTTAGCGCGCGCGGCGCAGCAGCCCGATCCGGTCGTACACGGTGTCGAGGGTGGCCTCGGCGACCTCGCTGGCGCGCTCGGCGTTGCGGGCGAGTAGCCGGTCGAGTTCGGCGGGGTCGGACATGAGCTCGTTGGCGTGCTCGCGCACCGGGCCCAGGGTATCGGCCACCAGCTCGGCGAGGTCCTTCTTGAACGCGCCATAGCCCTGGCCATCGTAGGACGCGGTGATGTCCTCGACGGTGCGGCCGGAGAGCCCCGAGTAGATGCTCAGCAGGTTGGAGACGCCGGGCTTGTTTTCGCGGTCGAAGGCCACCACACCATCGGCGTCGGTCACCGCGCGCATGATCTTCTTGGCGTTGACCTTGGGGTCATCCAGCACCCAGATGATGCCCGCGGGGGACTCCCCGGACTTGGACATCTTCGAGGTGGGGTTCTGCAGGTCGTAGATCCGGGCCTCGGTGCCACCGATGTGGGCGGTGGGGATGGTGAAGGTCTCGCCGAAGCGCGAGTTGAAGCGCTCGGCGAGGTTGCGGGTCAGCTCGACGTGCTGGCGCTGGTCATCGCCCACCGGCACCACCTCGGTCTGGTACAGCAGGATGTCGGCGGCCATCAGGACCGGGTAGGCGAACAGGCCCACGCTGGTTGCGTCGGAACCGTAACGGCTGGACTTGTCCTTGAACTGGGTCATCCGGCCGGCCTCACCAAAACCGGTGATGGTGTTGAGGATCCAGGCCAGCTCGGTGTGCGCGGGCACGTGCGACTGCACGTACAGGGTCGACTTATCCGGGGAGATGCCACCGGCGATGTACTGTGCGGCGGTGCGACGGATCTTCTCGCGCAGCGTGGTCGGGTCCTGCGGCACGGTGATCGCGTGCAGGTCGACCACCGAGAAGAAGGCGTCGTGGGTTTCCTGCAGACGCTTCCACGGCGAGAGCGCACCCAGATAGTTGCCGAGCTGGAGCGAGTCGGCGGAGGGCTGCATGCCGGAATACAGGCGGGGGTTGGTCATGATGAAATCCTTAGAATCGAGCGAAATTTAGAGTGCGTAGACGACGGTGACGGGTGCGTGGTCGGACCATCGCTCGTCGTACGCAGCGGCCCGCTCGACCGCATAGGAGGTAACGGTGGCAGCCAGTGCGGGCGTTGCCATGTGGTAGTCGATGCGCCATCCGGCGTCGTTATCGAAGGCCTGACCGCGGTAGGACCACCAGGTGTAGGGGCCGGGGACCTCGCCGGCGAAGGCGCGGCCGACATCCACCAGGCCGATGCCCGGGCCGGTGACGCCATCCACGCCGGTGACCTCGGTGCCTGCGGCCCCGAAGAAACGGTCGAAGTAGGAGCGCTCCTGCGGCAGGAAGCCGGCGTTTTTCTGGTTGCCCTTCCAGTTCTTGATGTCGAGCTCGCGATGACCCACGTTGAGGTCACCCACCACGACGGCGTGCGAGGTCTGGGCCGAGAGCTCGGCCAGACGCACCAGCATCGCCTCCAGGAAGGCATACTTGGACACCTGACGCGGGGTATCTACCTCGCCCGAGTGCACGTAGGTGGACACCACGGTTACCGGGGTGCCGTGCCAGTCGTAGTCGCCCTCGAGCCAGCGTCCGGTGCTGTCGGTCTCCTCGCCGCCCAGGCCCGCGCGCGAGGCGACGGGGGCGATGCGGCTGAGCAGTGCTACACCGGCACGGCCCTTGGCCGCGGCCTCATCGTGCAGAATGTGCCAGCCCTCGCCCACCAGTTTGTGCACGTCGGCATCGCCGGCGCGGACCTCCTGGAGGGCCACAATGTCGGCACCGGAGTTCTCCAGCCACTCGCCCATACCCTTGCGGTAGGCGGCGCGGATGCCGTTGACGTTGACCGAGATAACGCGTAATGGGTTGGCAGACATGGCCCCAGTTTACCGGGTACCGGCGACACTCCGGGGCGCATTTCCCCGATTGTATGCGACCGCTAAAAACTAGCGACCGCGGCGCTCTGCGCGCAGGGTCCGTAGCTCCCTGCGTGCCCGTTCGGCGCGCGCCCGGGCCACCAGCTTGGCCGGGCCCCGCGCCGCCCGGGCCGCGGCCACCGCCTCATCGAAGGTGGTGCGCGCGATCAGTTCGCGAGCCTCGGCCAGGTCCTCGAGCCGCTCGCGCTCGCTCTGCTCGATCAGAACCACACCCTTGCGCTCGAGGCCCTCGGCGATCCAGGCGCCGGCAATCAGGATCACCCGACAGACAAAGTTGAACCAGATCAGCAGACCGATAAACACGGCAAAGGTCGCCAGCAGCGGGTTTCGGCTCGCCCCACCCAGCACCGCACCACCGGCAACGCTCAGCGCGGTCAGGGCCAGCGCGCCGAAGAAGGACCCCATAAAGAGGTCGGGCAGTGGAATCGGGATGCGGGCAAGCACCCGGTAAAGCGCCGAGAGCGTGATGAAGTTCAGCAGGAGACCGGCAACCAGACCGATCAGTGAGACGCTCGCGCGCCCCCAGAACGACTCATCGGAGATCCCGATCAGCGACAGCACCCAGGTCACCGCCTGAGTCGAGAGCATATTCGCCGCGGCAGAGAGCACCAGCAGCACCCCGAAGGCCAGTGCGAGGCCCAGGTCCTTGGCCTTCTGGAGGAAGAAGTTTCCCTCGGCCCGGGGGAGGTGGAAGATCGAGCGCAGGGCCTGCCGGGTCGAGGAGAGCCAGGCGATCGCGGTGAAGAGCAAACCAACCAGCGCGATCGCACCGGTCCACCCGAACACGTTGACGCGGGCGATGGCGAGGATCTGGTCCTCCTTGATGATGCCGCTATCGCCGTTGGTTCCGATCAGCCCGGGGACCGCATTGTTAATGATGTGGACGAGGTTGGAGAAGAGTTCCTCGTTGCCGATCAGCCAGAGACCTGCGACCGCGAATCCCACATACAGCGCCGCGAAAACCGCAAACACCGCCTGGAAACTCATGCCCGAGGAGAGTAGGTTTCCGTCGGCCTCGTTGTAGCGCATGACCGTGCGCACCACGCGGGTGCGGGTGACCGTGTCCACCGCCGATCCCGCCTTCTCCAGCGGCTTTTCGAAGCGCTGGACCAGGGCGTTATCGCTGTTCCGGATTGTTTCGGACAGCGAGGCTTCGCGCTGGGACGACGCCTTTCGGGCATTCTTTTCGGCCAGGCGTTGGCCTCGGGAGGCTCTGCGGGGTCGACTGCTCATGCCCCTACTGTAATGGGGGCGCTCGCGGGTGCGGAGATTTCCCGGGAACGCCGCCCGATTCACCCCCGAATGTGCGCCGGACTCGGACCTGGCCTAGGCTGAACCCTAGATAGCGGTCGGACGAAGGGAACCAGGTGCGGGTGCAGGGGGTGGGTGTTGGTCGCGGTGTGGTTACCGGACCGGTCCTGCGTATGCCCGAACCGTTGCCCGAGCCCTCGGATCGTCCGCGCAGCAACACGGCCGCCTGGGAGTCCTCCCGGGCCGAGGCAGCGCTGCGCGAAACCGCCCATGATCTCTCTCAGCACGCCGAGCACACCACCGGCGAGGCCCGTGCGGTACTCGAGGCTCAGGCGCAGATGGCGCAGGATCCCTCGCTCCTAACCGATGTGCGCTCTCGGATCGCCGCACAGAAAACCGCCGAGCGCGCGATCTTTGAGGCGTTCCACACGTTCCAGCAGATGTTGCTTTCGATGGGCGGCTATATGGCCGAGCGCGCCTCCGACCTCGGCGACCTCTCGCAGCGCACGATCGCGCACCTGCGCGGTGTTCCGGTCCCGGGCATCCCCGACTCGGATACCCCCTTTATCTTGGTTGCCCACGACCTTGCCCCGGCCGACACCGTGGGCCTCGACCTGGAGCGCGTGCTCGGGCTGATCACCAGCGGCGGCGGCCCCACCTCGCATACGGCGATCCTCGCGCGGGCCAAGGCCCTGGTTGCCGTGGTGGGTGTGGGCGATGTGGACGCGCTCGTGGACGGCACCGAGGTTCTCCTGGATGCGGCCGAGGGGACGGTGACACTCAACCCGAGCCCCGAGGACGTGCAGACCGCCCGACGCCGGCTGGGTCGACGCCGCTCTAAGGTCCCGGTGGGCCCCGGAACCCTCGCCGATGACACCCCGATTCCCCTCCTGGCCAATATCACCCGAGCCGATGAGGCCCCGGCCGCCCGCGAATTGGGTGCCGAGGGTGTGGGACTACTTCGCACCGAACTGCTGTTCCTCGATGCCGACCACGCTCCGAGTATCGCCGAGCAGGTGGAGCACTACCAGCGGATCTTCGAGGAGTTCCCCGGAAGGCGCGTGATCGTACGCACGCTGGACGCCGGCGCCGATAAGCCGCTCGCGTTCCTCCCGGTGGATGCCGCCGAACCCAACCCTGCCCTGGGCATGCGGGGGTTGCGGGCGTTCCGCGGCGATGATTCGATCCTCCGGGATCAGCTGCGGGCTCTCGCCATCGCCGCCGACAGCTGCCGTGCGGACGTGCGGGTGATGGCTCCGATGATCGCCGATGCCGCCGAAACCGCCAGATTTGTCCTGCTGGCCCGCGAGCTGGGACTCGGCACCGCGGGGGTCATGGCCGAGGTTCCGTCGGCGGCCCTCCTGGCGGCGCAGATCCTGGGCATCGCCGACTTCGTCTCGATCGGCACCAACGATCTCACCCAGTACACCCTGGCCGCCGACCGGCAGCTGGGGGCACTGGCCGACTATCAGGATCCCTGGCACCCGGCGGTGCTGCGGCTAATCCGGATGATCGGAGATGCCGGCGGCCAGTCGGGCAAGCCGGTGGGGGTGTGCGGGGAAGCGGCGGCGGACCCGCTGCTTGCGGTCATCCTGGTGGGACTCGGGGTAACCTCGCTGTCGATGGCCCCCGAGGCTCTCGCGGACGTGCGCACCGAGCTGCGCCAGCACACCCTGGAGCACGCGCGTCTGCTGGCTTCCCGTGCGCTCGCGGCCGCCACCCCGGCCGAGGCGCGCCTGGTGATGGCCGGGGCCTAGCTGTCTCCAGAACCCTCCCCGAAAGGGGGGTAAAGGGAAATTCGGCGCGGCAAAATAGCACGCGCTATTGTTGGCCATATCATGACTAACTCTGAATTCCCTGGACGGCCCGAGCAGCCGCCGGTTGCCCCGCTGCCGCAGGCCCCCGTCGAGACTGCGCCCGCATCCGTTCCCGCCTCGCGCCGCGGACTGGCCATCACCGCCCTGGTCCTGGGCATCGTTGCGGTCGTCTTTGCGTTCTTCCCGCCGCTGAGCATCCTGCTGGGTATCATCGCCGTGGTGTTTGGCATCATTGCGCTGGTGAAGCGCCAGTCCAAGGGGCTCGCACTGACCGGCCTGATCCTCGGTGGCGTCGGCGTGATCGTCAGCGTGATCCTCTTGGTTGTCGGGCTGATCTTTACCGCCACCCTGATCGAGCAGGGACAGCGAGGTGAGGGTCCGCTGGCGAACTCCTCGCTGCTGCCCTCCGTGGAGCCGACCGACGTTGACGAGGACACCAGCGTGGATGAGAGTACCGGCGCGCTGGTCGCCCTGGGCACCGCAATCGAGGGCGACGGCTACACCGTGGTCATCAACTCCTTCACCCCGAACCAGACCGCCGAGGTACTGGCTGCGGACGCCGAGAATGCCGAACCCACGGCCGGTAACAGCTATGCGGTGGTCAACTACACCATCACCTACACCGGCACCGCCGAGGGCACCCCGTTCGAGGTGGGCGTTCGCTACGTAACTTCCGCGGGAACCGTCATCGAGCTCGAGGACAGCTTCGGTTTCGGCCCGGCCCCCCAGCTGCCGTTGGAAGAGACCCTGGCCCCCGGACAGAGTGTCACCGGCAACATCGCGCTTGAGATTCCCGACAACGACCAGGGTGCGCTGCTGGTCAACGCCGGCCTGAACCACGCCGGTGTCGGCGTCGCGATTTTCTAGGACGCACAACAGAGCGGCCCATCCTCGATGAGGATGGGCCGCTCTGTTTTTCTCGGCGTTTACCGCGCGGTGATGTTGACCAGCCAGCCGATGCCAAAGGAATCCACCAGCATGCCGAAGGTGTCACCCCACGGTGCGGTTTCCAGCGGTGCCTGCACGTTCGCACCGGGCAGCAAACCCTCCCAGTAACCACGCAGCTCCGCCTCATCCGGGCCCGAGAGCGAGACCGAGACGTTGTCACCCACGGTGAGTTCCATATAGCTCGGGGTATCGGAAACCATGAGGGTCAAGCCCGAGGGGGAAACGATCATGCCGTGCATGATCAGGTTGGCATCGGCGGGGTCCACGGGCATACCTGCCTCGCCGAAGGTCGAGACGGTCAGCTCACCACCGAAGATTCCGTGATAAAACTCGAGTGCCGCGCGACCCTCGCCGCGAAAATTAATGTAGGGATTCAGGGAGACGGTCATCGTTGGTCCTCTCGATCATGCGCGTTATGCGCTGATTCGATTATGAACCCGATTCGGCCGACTCGAAAGGGTTAATCTCCGGATTGTGATCGACGATGCGGTGGGTGATGAAGTACCCGGCGGTGGCCGCCACGATGGCCACGGCCAGCGGCAGCCAGGACACCGGCAGATCGGCGGCGGGGATCGACCCCGCGGCCACTAGTGAATACCCAAACAGGCTCTGGGCGATCAGCAGGGCCGCCAGATCCCCGCGGCGCTGATCCGGGGTGCGGGTTGCGTGTCCGCTCCGAAACGCCCAGACGGTGACCAGCATGATCAGCGCCATCGCAATGGCCACAAACCAGCTCGATACGCCACCGGCTGCGGGAGCGTCGGCGTTGCCAAACTGAATCGGAACCGGGCCCGGCAGCGCGACGCAGAGGATGCCCCACAGCAGCAGTGCCAGCACAATCACACGGGGAACGAGGTTCTTGCGGTGCGCGGAGGCGGCGGTCATGACTCCCTTTCGTTCCCCCTAGCCTAGCGATGTTCGGCGGTGCCCATGCGTGAGGGGGCGATCACCAAGACCTAACGCAAAAGGCCCCGATCCGCAGGATCGGGGCCTTTTGGGTACTTCTTACGGCTTGCCGCGCATGATCGCCGACTTGACCTCGGCGATGGCCTGGGTCACCTGGATGCCACGGGGGCAGGCCTCGGAGCAGTTGAAGGTGGTGCGGCAGCGCCACACACCCTCCTTGTCGTTGAGGATGTCGAGGCGAACCTTGGCCTGGTCGTCGCGGGAGTCGAAGATGAAGCGGTGGGCATTCACGATCGCGGCCGGGCCGAAGTACTGGCCGTCGGTCCAGAACACCGGGCAGGACGAGGTACACGCGGCGCACAGGATGCACTTGGTGGTGTCGTCGAAGCGGGCGCGGTCGGCCACCGACTGCACACGCTCCTTGCCGGTGCCGGGGGTGCTGTTGGCCTGCAGGAAGGGCTGCACCTCACGGAAGGACTCGAAGAAGGGCTCCATGTCGACCACGAGGTCCTTCTCCAGCGGCAGGCCCTTGATGGCCTCCACGTAGATGGGCTTCGAGATGTCGAGGTCCTTGATCAGGGTCTTGCAGGCCAGGCGGTTGCGGCCGTTGATGCGCATCGCATCCGAGCCGCAGATGCCGTGGGCGCAGGAGCGGCGGAAGGTCAGCGACCCGTCCTGCTCCCACTTGATCTTGTGCAGGGCGTCGAGCACACGGTCGGTGCCGTAGAGCTCCACGTCGTAGTCCTGCCAGCGCGGCTCCTCGTCAACCTCCGGGTCGAACCGGCGGATGATCAGGGTGACGGTGAAGGACGGGACCGCATCGGCGGCTGCCGGCGGCTTCTCGGCGGTAGCGGTAGCCACGATTAGTACTTCCTTTCCATCGGCTGGTAACGGGTAATGACCACGGGCTTCCAGTCCAGCGTGATGTGGTCACCGGCGTCGGCGGAGTGCGGGTCCCCGCTCAGGTACGCCATGGTGTGCTGCATGTAGTTTTCGTCGTCGCGCTTGGGATAGTCGTCGCGCATGTGGCCGCCGCGGCTCTCCTTGCGGTTCCGGGCGGAGAAGACAACCACCTCGGCGAGGTCGAGCAGGAAGCCCAGCTCGATGGCTTCGAGCAGGTCGGTGTTGAACCGCTTGCCCTTGTCCTGGACGCTGATGTTCTTGTAGCGCTCGCGCAGCTGGTGGATGGTCTCGGTGACCTCGGCGAGGGACTCGTCGGTGCGGAACACCTGGGCGCCGCGGTCCATGTGGTCCTGCAGCTCCTTGCGCAGGACGGCCACGCGCTCGGTGCCGGTTCCGGTGCGGACCTGCTCGAGCAGCTCGCGCACCTCCTTGGCGGGGTCCTCGGGCAGCGGCACGAACTCGGCGGTCTTGACGTACTCGACGGCGTTGTTTCCGGCGCGCTTACCAAACACGTTGATGTCGAGCAGCGAGTTGGTGCCCAGTCGGTTGGAGCCGTGCACGGACACGCAGGCGCACTCGCCGGCGGCGTACAGGCCCGGAACCACGGTGGTGTTGTCGCGCAGCACCTCGGCCTTGACATTGGTGGGGATTCCACCCATGGCGTAGTGGGCGGTCGGCATCACCGGGACGGGCTCGGTCACCGGGTCGACACCCAGGTAGGTGCGGGCGAACTCGGTGATGTCGGGCAGCTTGGTCTCCAGGACCTCGGCACCCAGGTGGGTGCAGTCGAGGTACACGTAGTCCTTGTGCGGTCCGGCACCGCGGCCCTCGGCCACCTCCTGGACCATGCAGCGGGCGACGATGTCACGCGGGGCGAGGTCCTTGATGGTGGGGGCGTAGCGCTCCATAAAGCGCTCACCCGAGGCGTTACGCAGGATCGCACCCTCACCGCGGGCACCCTCGGTGAGGAGGATGCCGAGGCCGGCCAGGCCGGTCGGGTGGAACTGGAAGAACTCCATGTCCTCCAGCGGCAAGCCCTTGCGCCAGACGATGCCGACGCCGTCACCGGTGAGGGTGTGGGCGTTGGAGGTGGTCTTGTAGATCTTGCCGAAGCCACCGGTGGCGAAGATCATGGCCTTGGCCTGGAAGACGTGCAGCTCGCCGGTGGAGAGGTCGTAGGCGACAACGCCCGAGGGCTGCTTGACGCCGTCCACCTCGGTCATGATGAGGTCGAGGACGTAGAACTCGTTGAAGAAGTTGATGCCGTGCTTGACGCAGTTTTGGTACAGGGTCTGCAGGATCATGTGGCCGGTGCGGTCGGCCGCGTAGCAGGCTCGGCGAACCGGTGCCTTACCGTGGTCGCGGGTGTGACCGCCAAAGCGACGCTGGTCGATCTTGCCCTCGGGGGTGCGGTTGAAGGGCAGACCCATGTTCTCGAGGTCGATGACCGCGTCGATGGCCTCCTTGGCCAGGATCTCGGCGGCGTCCTGGTCAACCAGGTAGTCGCCACCCTTGATCGTGTCAAAGGTGTGCCACTCCCACGAGTCTTCCTCGACGTTAGCGAGGGCGGCGGCCATGCCACCCTGGGCCGCACCGGTGTGCGAGCGGGTCGGGTAGAGCTTGGAGATGACGGCGGTCTTGGCATTCGGACCGGCCTCGATGGCCGCCCGCATTCCGGCACCGCCGGCACCGATGATCACGATGTCGAACTGGTGGTAGTGGACGCCGCCTACGATGGTGGATCCCTGGGTGCTGTTCGTCACAGAATTTTCCAATGTGTTGATCGTTGGGTGTCCGCGGTCGCTAGTGCGCGGCGCAGAGCTGAATCAGGGCATCGGAGGAGGGGTTTCCGATGCAGGGGTCAAACGTGAAGACCACGAGCGTGCCGAGGATGATCAGGATCGCGACGGCCGCCAGGATGGCGATCTTCAGGATGCCGCGGGTGGTGCGTCCGCGGGCGTAGTCGTTGACGATGGTGCGCATGCCGTTGCCGCCGTGGATCAGCGCGAGCCACAGCATGATGACGTCCCACCACTGCCAGAACGGGTCGGCCCACTTGCCGGCCACGAAGGCGAAGTTGATGGCGGAGACGCCGGTGCCCTGCCAGAGGTTCACAAACAGGTGACCAAAGATCAGTACCACCAGCACAACGCCGGAGACACGCATGTAGAGCCAGCCCCATTTTTCCCAGTTGGTGCCGTTTCCACGGGTGCGGGGGGAGCGGGGAGCCGCGATTTCGGTAGTAGTCATGGCGGGCCTCCTAGTGGCTGAACACGTTGGTCAGGTGCCGCGGCACAAAGGCGAGCATGGTGATGACCCAGAGGGCGATCACGATCCAGAACATGAGCTTCTGGTAGCGGGTTCCCTTGGACCAGAAGTCCACCAGGATGATTCGCAGGCCGTTGAAGGCGTGGAAGACGATTGCGGCGACCAGGCCGACCTCGCCAATACCCATGATCGGGGTCTGATAGGTGCCGATCACCGCGTCATACGCCTCGGGGGATACACGCACCAGCGCGGTATCCAGGACGTGAACCAGCAGGAAGAAGAAGATCGCGACGCCGGTTATGCGGTGGAAAACCCATGACCACATGCCCTCGTGACCGCGGTACAGCGTACCCGCGGGACGCGGTTTCTTTTTTGATGCCTTCGGTGGAGTCCCTGCAGTCTGCACTGACACGAACAGCCCTCCCATAATCGTCGAAGCCTCGGTCGACAGCCACACGAGCCGTCGTGCGTCTTTTAGGCGCTATGCACATCCTATGTCGACAATCAGTCGGTTACCGCTTAGGCGACCCTTAGTGCCTCGAGATATTCGCTGTCCGAAACCGGTCGTTCACCGGGAAATCCCGTGAAATTTGTTGTCTGGGTGACGCGACACTCGCCGACGCCCGGGCGCGATTGCGGCGTTGTGCGCCGGGTCGCCCACTCCTCTCAGCTTGCGCCGACTACCCTGGAGACATGAAACCCGCACTCGACCGCTTTTTTAGCGTGATTCCGGCCGGGGGTGTCGGCTCACGACTGTGGCCGCTGTCCCGCGCGGATGCACCAAAGTTCCTGCACGACCTCACCGGCTCCGGCTCGACCCTGCTGCGGGCGACCTGGGATCGGCTGGCGCCGATCGCCGGCGACCAGCGCATCATGGTGGTCACCGGGCGCGCGCACCGCGCGGCCGTGGAGGAGCAGCTGCCCGGGCTTGCGGATCAGAACATCGTCCTCGAGGCCGATCCTCGGGATTCGACCGTGGCCATCGCCCTGGCCGCCGCGATCCTGGTGCGCCGCGAGCCCGATGCGATCATCGGTTCGTTTGCGGCCGACCACGTGATTAGCGGTGATCGCCTGTTCCGCGCGGCCGTGAATGAGGCCGTCCTTGCGGCCGATGCCGGATTTATCGCGACCATCGGGATCACCCCGACCGAGCCGGCCGTGGGCTTTGGCTATATCAAGGTGGCCGATGACCTCAACATCACCGGTGCCGACAGCGCCCGCGCGGTGGAGTGCTTCGTGGAGAAGCCCGACCTGCCTACCGCGCAGAGCTACCTGGCCGACGGCGGTTACCTCTGGAATGCGGGCATGTTCATTACCCGTGCCGATGTGCTGCTGGAGGAGCTGGGCCGTAACCAGCCCGAGCTGCGCGCCTCGATTGTGGAGCTCGCCGCCGCCTGGGATGACCCGGCAACCCGCGGCCCCGCGGTGGACCGGATTTGGCCCACGCTCAAGAAGATCGCGATCGACTACTCGGTTGCCGAGCCGGCCGCCGCTGCCGGTCGCCTCGCGGTGATCCCCGGTGCCTTTAAGTGGGACGATGTGGGCGACTTCGCCTCGCTGGCCAAGCTCAACACCGGCGGTGCCGGTGGCGATCTGGCGATCCTGGGCGAAAATGCACGCGTGCTGGCGGATGCCTCCAGCGGCATCGTGGTGTCCGAGACGGACCGCGTGATCAGCCTGATCGGTGTCAAGAACATCGTGGTGGTGGATACCCCGGACGCACTCTTGGTCACCACCAGCGAGCATGCCCAGCGGGTGAAATCCGTGGTGGATGCGCTGAAGATCTCCGGTCGCAACGACCTGCTCTAGACCCCTCGAAGCCCGCGAATTCTCACTCGGAATTCCCGGGCTTTGTGGTATCTAAAACCGCTGATATAGCAACAAATTTGTCGCCTGATGACGAGTGTATGAACGGCATTGGATTTACCCTGTCGTTTCGCGAGGGTCGCGGGTAGACTTTGCCGGGTGAGTACCTCGGATAACTACACGCTGCCCGGTGGCATCAACCTGCGGGCCCTGCCCAAGGTGTCGCTGCACGACCACCTTGACGGTGGACTGCGCCCTCAGACCATCCTGGACCTGGCCGCCGCGGCCGGCCTGGAGGCTCCCGCCAACACCGCCGAGGAACTCGCCGAATGGTTTATCGACCAGGCTAGCGCCGGCAGTCTGCCCGCGTACCTGAAGACCTTCGACCTGGCCATCGCCGTCCTGCAGACGGCGGATGCGCTGGCCCGGGTCGCCCGCGAGTTTGTCCATGACCTGGCCGACGACGGTGTGATCTACGCCGAGATTCGCTGGGCACCCGAGCAGCACCTGCGGGGCGGGCTGAGCCTGGACCGCGCGGTTGAGGCCGTGCAGCAGGGTCTCGAGCGCGGGGTTGACGATGTGCGCCGAGCCGGGGGCGAGATCGAGGTGGGGCAGCTGCTCACCGCGATGCGTCATGCGGACAACGCGCTGGAAATCGCCGAGCTGGCCGTGCGCCATCGCGATCACGGCGTGGTGGGTTTCGACATCGCCGGGGCCGAGGACGGCTTCCCTCCCGCCCGGCACCGCCTAGCCTTCGACTATCTGGCCCAGCACTACTTCCCGGTTACCGTGCACGCGGGGGAGGCCGCCGGTCTCGACTCGATCCAGGGTGCACTGTTTGACGGACGCGCCCTGCGCCTGGGCCACGGCGTCCGCCTGGCCGAGGACATCGAGGTGCGTCGCACCGAGGGTGACAACGTCTATGTCGAGATGGGGGAGCTGGCGCACTGGGTGAATGATCGCGAGATCGCACTCGAACTCAGCCCGTCCTCGAACCTGCAGACCGGGGCGATCGACGCCTGGGGCGACGAACTCGAGGACCACCCCTTCGACCTGCTCTACCAGCTGGGCTTCCGGGTCACGGTCAACGTGGACAACCGCACGGTCACCGGAACCTCGCTGACCCGTGAGCTGGCCCTGCTCTCGGCGGCCTTCGAATACGACCTCGAGGACCTCGAGATTTTCCAGCTCAATGCGGCCGCCGCCGCGTTTATGCCCACCGAGGATCGGGAATACCTGACCGAGCGCATTCGTGCAGGTTTCGACGCCGCGGCAGACGCATAGCGAGCGTTCTACCGATTCTCGGGGCGGGAACCGGTAGCCTGGAAGAACGAACCGTTCGCCCCCGTGATTCAGTGAGGATCTCATGCCGCTACCCCCGCTTCCCGACGCCGCAATCAACCTGCACGCCAGTGCGGGTGACTGGCGTGACGCGGTGCGGCTTGCCGGCAACGCTCTTGAGCGTGGCGGCTTCACCGCCGAGAGCTACTCCGACCGGATGATCGAGGTCATCGAGGAGTTCGGCGCCTACGTGGTGATCGCGCCGGGCCTGGCCCTCGCTCACGCCCGCCCGGGACCCGACGTGCTGAACTCGGGCATCGCCGTGGTCACCCTGGCCGAGCCCGTGGTGTTTGGGCACCCGCACAACGACCCGGTCAACGTGGTCATCGGTCTGGCCGTCACCGGCACCGAGGAGCACGTCACCACGGTGGCCGAGCTGGCCAACGTCTTCAACGATGCCGGATCGATCCCGGCCCTGGCCGATGCCCCGACCGCGGAGCGTGTGCGCGATATTCTCGGGGCTCCGGCCGCGGAATAGAGGGGGTCAACCGTGATGCACATCGTTGCAATCTGTGGGGCCGGGGTGGGAACATCCGGCATCCTCAAGGTGAACGCCGAACGCGCGCTGGCTCGCCTGGGCCTGGAAGCCACGGTCACCGCGAGCGACGCGGCCTCGGTGATGACCGCCGCCGCCGACGCCCAGATCATCCTCACCTCCTCCGAGCTGGTCCCGGCCATCGGCAAGACCTACGCGGAGATCATCGTGATCAACAACTACTTCGACCTGGATGAGCTGGCCGACAAGCTTGAAGAGGCCCTGAGCTAGCCACAACACAG
This sequence comes from Mycetocola sp. BIGb0189, assembly GCF_024810155.1. NCBI lineage: Bacteria > Bacillati > Actinomycetota > Actinomycetes > Micrococcales > Microbacteriaceae > Mycetocola > Mycetocola sp. BIGb0189. The sequence continues at coordinate 260,773 of NZ_JANUED010000005.1, read as the reverse complement.
AACGAGCCGGGTGGAGAGATCCACCCGGCTCGTTGTGTGTGTGAGGCTATTCCGAAACCAGTTCGGTGAGGTCGGCGCGGATCTCGACCAGGCTCTCCAGCACGGTCTCGTCCTCGCCCCGCACGTCGAGGTAGAACTTGACCTTGGGCTCGGTGCCGCTCGGGCGAATCATGATCCGTGCACCGTCGGAAAGCTCCCAGCGCAGGGCGTTGGTGCCCGGACGCTCGGCGGTGGCGACCGACAGGTCTTCGATCTTGACGATTTCCCGGCTGCCCAGCAGGGCCGGCGGGGTCTCGCGCAGACGCGCCATCAGCGCGGGGATCTGGGCCAGGTTGGTGAAGCGGATCGAGAGCTGGTCGCTGCCGAAGTAGCCGAAGCGGGTCGCGAACTCGTCGAGCATGTCGCCCAGGGTGCGTCCCTCCTCGGCGGCGGCACCGGCGATCTCAAGCACGGCAAGGCCGGCGGAGATGCCGTCCTTATCGTGCACGGTGTCGGGGTTGACCAGGTAGCCGATGGCCTCCTCGTAGCCGAACAGCAGGTGCGGGACGCGGGAGACCCACTTGAACCCGGTGAGGGTTTCGGCAAAGTCCAGCTGGTACTGACGCGCAACCTCGGCCAGGGCCGGGGAGGACACGATGGTGCAGGCCAGTGCTCCGTGACGACCGGCGGCGCGCGCCCGCTCGGCGGCACGCCATCCCAGCAACCAGCCGATCTGGTTACCGGTCAGCTGGCGGAAGCCACCGGGTGCCGCGGGATCGGGGATCGCGACCGAGCAGCGGTCGGCGTCGGGGTCGTTGGCGATGATCAGGTCGGCACCGTGCTCGCGCGCGGTCTCGATGGCCAGATCCAGCGCGCCGGGCTCCTCGGGGTTGGGGAACGCGACGGTGGGGAAGGCGGCATCGGGGTCGCGCTGGGCGGCCACGGCGATGGGCTCGGGGAGCCCGGCGGCGGTCACCACCCGGGCGAAGGTTTCCCAGCCCACACCGTGCATCGCGGTGTAGACCACACGCAGCGGCTGCGGGGTCTGGTCAATCAGGGCGGCGGTCGCGCGCACATACGCGTCGATCACGGCCTCATCGGCGATCGCGTATTCGGGGGAGCGGGGCAGGTCCAGCACGCTCTCGTCGGTCGCGATGCGCAGGATCTGGGTCGCGATCTCGGCATCCACCGGGGCGACAATCTGCGAGCCCGCATCCTCATCGCCGAGGTACACCTTGTAGCCGTTATCGGCGGGCGGGTTGTGGCTCGCGGTCACCATGATGCCCGCGCTGGTGCCCAGCTGACGCACGGCGAAGGCCAGCACCGGGGTGGGCAGCGGACGCGGCAGCAGGGTCACCCGGATGCCCACACCCGAGAGCAGCTCGGCGCTGTCGCGCGCGAACACGTCGGAGTTCTTGCGGCCGTCATAGCCGATCACGACGCTCGGGGTGGTGTCGCCGGCGCGCGCGTTGAGGAACGCGCCGATGCCGGCGGCGGCCTGGGAGACCAGGACGCGGTTCATCCGGTTGGATCCGGCCTCGACGCGGCCGCGCAGGCCCGCGGTGCCAAATTCCAGGCGTCCGGCGAAGCGGTCGGCCAGGTCGGCGCGGGCGGCGGAGTCGCCGCCGCGGACGGCCTCAAAGATCGAGGAGAGCTCGTCGCGGGTCTCCGGATCGGGATCCTGGGCGAGCCACGCCTCGGCGCGCTCAAGCAGGTCGGTGCACACCGGAACGGAACCGGTATTCTCGCCGCTCATCGGGCTCCGCCGGGTCGGCTCAGGCTGTTCATTGCAGTTTGCATGTCCACCATGCTAACCGGATCGGCCACAAAACCGGGTGTGCGCGCGGTGATTAACGCGGTGTGGCGGCGGCCCGGAATCCCGGGGCCGCCGCCACCTGGCGTGCTCTAACGGATTAGATCGCCGCGACGATCTGCGCGAGCAGCGCGCTGATCTTGGCCTCGGCGGCCTGACCGGCCTCGATGACCTCGGTGTGGCTGAGCGCGGTGGGGGAGATCCCGGCGGCCAGGTTGGTGATCAGGGACATCCCCAGGATCTCCATGCCGGCCTCGCGGGCGGCGATGGCCTCCAGCGCGGTGGACATACCCACGATGTGGCCACCGATGGTCTTGGCCATCTGCACCTCGGCGGGGGTCTCATAGTGCGGTCCGCGGAACTGGCAGTACACACCCTCGTCCAGCTCGGGGGCGATGGTGCGTGCCAGGTCGCGCAGACGCGCGGAGTACAGGTCGGTCAGGTCCACGAAGGTGGCACCCTCAAGCGGGGAGTCCGCGGTGAGGTTGATGTGGTCGCTGATCAGCACCGGGGTGCCCGGGGTCCAGTGCTCTTTGATGCCACCGGCACCGTTGGTGAGGATCATGGTCTTGGCACCGGCGGCGGCGGCGGTGCGCACCGAGTGGACGGTGCGGCGAACGCCGTGGCCCTCGTAGTAGTGGGTGCGGGCACCGATGACCAGCGCGTGCTTGCCATTGGGCAGCTTGATCGAGCGCAGGGTTCCGCCGTGGCCGGGCAGCGCGGGCTTGGAGAAGCCGACAACCTCCTCGGCGGGGAACTCGGCGACGGTCTCACCGAGCAGGTCCGCGGCCTTGCCCCAGCCGGAGCCGAGGGTCAGCGCGATATCGTGCGAGGCGACGCCGGTCTTCTCGGCGATCTGGGCGGCGGCTTCGGCGGCAACCTCGCGCGGCGAAACGGCCGGGTCGTGCAGGGGGTTTGTGGTGGAGTCTGACATGCTTTCCACTCTAGCCAAAGACCCCGGATCGCGCCCGTTTTCGAGGCGCGCCGAATTCACTTTGAACGCCCCGATAAGCCTGCAAGAATGGAGGTCATGGTCTACGACTTTGAACGCACCCAAAAGATTGCGGTAATCGGTGGCGGCCCGGGCGGCTACGAGGCAGCCCTGGCCGGCGCACAGCTCGGCGCGGAGGTGACCCTGATCGAGCGGATCGGCGTCGGCGGATCCGCCGTCATCTCCGATGTTGTCCCCTCCAAATCGCTGATTGCCACCGCCGAGGCAACCACCGCCATTCGGACCGCGAGTGATCTCGGGGTCCGTTTTTATGCGCAGGATGAGAACACCGGCAAGCCGATCCAGCCCGAGGTGGCCGTCAACCTGGGTGCGGTGAATAAGCGCCTGCTGAGCATGGCGCACGCGCAGTCCGAGGACATGCGTCAGTCGCTGGTTGAGGCCGGCGTGACCATCATCGACGGGCACGGACGCCTGGACGGCCGCGACGCGGTCATCGCCTCGACCGAGTCCGGCGGCACCGGTGCCGACTTTGACCGGATCGAAGCGGACACCATCGTTGTTTCGGTGGGCGCGAGCCCCCGCATCCTGGACACCGCCAAGCCCGACGGCGAACGCATCCTGACCTGGACCCAGCTCTACAACCTCAAGACCGTGCCCGAGCACCTGATCGTGGTCGGGTCCGGTGTCACCGGTGCCGAGTTCGCCTCGGCCTATCGCGCCCTGGGCTCGACCGTGACCCTGATCTCCAGCCGCGACCAGGTGCTGCCCGGCGAGGACGCCGATGCCGCCGCGGTGATCGAGAAGGTATTCAAGCGCGGCGGCATGACCGTGCTGAATAAGTCCCGCGCCGACTCGGTGGTGCGCGACGGTGACGGCGTGCTGGCCACGCTCTCCGATGGCCGCACGGTGTCCGGCTCGCACGCGCTGATCGCCGTGGGCTCGATCCCCAACACCGCGGGCATCGGCCTCGAGGAGGCCGGCGTGCTGATGACCGAGTCCGGTCACATCCGCGTGAACAAGGTCGCCCGCACCTCGGTCCCCAACATCTACGCCGCCGGTGACTGCACCACGTTCCTGCCGCTGGCCTCGGTGGCCTCGATGCAGGGGCGCACGGCGATCTATCACTCCCAGGGCGATGCGGTGAACCCGATCGAGCTGCGCAACGTGGCCGCCAACGTCTTTACCCAGCCGGAGATCGCAACCGTCGGCTGGAGCCAGAAGGAGATCGAGGACGGCAAGGTCCGCGGCGAAATCTATAAGCTGCCGCTGGCCCACAACCCGCGCGCCAAGATGATGGGCATCAAGGATGGCTTCGTGAAGCTGTTTGCCAGCGTCGGTTCCGGTGCCGTGCTGGGTGGCGTGATCGTGGCCCCCAAGGCCTCCGAGCTGGTCTTCCCGCTCGCGCTGGCCGTGGAGCACCGCCTGACGGTGGACCAGGTGGCGGCGGCCTTTGCCGTGTATCCGTCGCTGGTGGGCTCGATCACCGACGCGGCCAAGGCGATGCACCGCGTCGGCTAGCCTCGGGTTTTATGGGGTCCCGTCCGCGTTGTCCGCGGGCGAGACCCGCTGTTTTTCGCGGATTTTCTCGCCATCCCGGTATTACTCATCGTGGCGGCGCACGCTTTTCTCACACCAGTGTGAGGAGGCCCCGATGGCCCAGAAATTTGAACTCCGATACTCCGAGGGGTGCCGGCGCGCCCTGGAGGACCTGCGCGGCAGTCCATCCATGCGCAAGAAGCGTCGCCGGGTCGAGCTAGCCCTGGAGAAGCTCGCCAACGATCCGCTGTATCCCTCGCTGCGCAGCCATAAGCACGTCGCGGTCAACGATGAGGACGGGGTCGGGGTGTTTGGATCCTATGTTGAGCACCACACCCCCTCGGCCTGGCGACTGCTGTGGCGCTACGGGCCGGGGGAGGGGGAGATCACCGTGCTCGGGGTCGGGCCGCATCCGTAGCGTCCCGGGCTCGCAATCGGTGCCCGAGCGCGGTAGTGTGTCGGGACAAACCTCGGGTCCTGCCGCTTGGGATCCGGGGCCGTGAACCGCGAGAGGAGTGTTATGAACGCACAGACCGAGGGCACCAACGGAAAACCCGCCGAACACGATCACGTATCGGATCCGGCACACAGCGATCAGACCGGGAGCGACTGGACCGACGAGGGCGGTGCCACCGAATATGGCGCGGCCACCCACGTGGATGATCCCGACGCGCACACCCCCGCGTCCACCCAGAACACCCAGTAGCGACGAAGGCCCGGATCCGTGAGGATCCGGGCCTTTTGGGTGTCACGGGGTCACGCCGGGAGGGGCGCTTGATCCGTTATGCGATGCAGAGGGTGCCCGGTTTAAGGGGTACCGAGTCGTCCGCGGATTCCAGCGGGGAATCGGTTTCGCGGAGTGCGCGGCGCAGATAGGCCGAGTCGCGCATGTCGTTCCAGAGGCCGCGAACGGCCTCGCCTAGGCGGAGGGCTGTTGTGATCATCGTGTGTAGATGCTCCCTTCGGAATCGAGTGTGGGCCAGAATCGGCCCGGGTTACCGCGCGGAGATACCGTCGCGGAGTGTGGGGGCGGCATCGAGGTCGGATTCGATGTCCGCGGGAATTTCGTCGGCGGGAAGGGCGGCGCCGGCCGCGGCGATGACCACCGAGGCCTCGGCTTCCAGGGCCTCGGCGTGGGTGGGTGCCGCGGTTTCGACCGTGGTCTTGGGATCGGATGCCTCACGTGCGGGACGGCGGCCGGGAATCAGTGCGGCGGCCGCGGTGGCGGCGATCCCGGTGATCGTGATGAAGACAAACGCCCCGGTGTAGCCCGCGGCGGTGGGCAGTCCGGCCACCCCCGCGGTCGAGGTGACAATCGCCCCGAAGATCGCGGTGCCCACGGCACCACCCACGGTGCGAATGTTGGTGTTCATGCCGGTGGCCACGCCGGTCTGGTGGGCGGGAACCGCGTTCACGATCACGTTGGTGAGTGCGGCATAGGCGATCCCGAGACCCAGGCCGTAGATGCCACAGGCCAGGGCGATCTGCCACAGCGCGAAGTGCTCAATCACGATCAGGGCGGAACCGATCGCGCCCATCGCGCTCGCGGTCATCAGCTGGATGCGGTAGCCGAGTAGGCGGGTCAGCGGGGCGCTGAAGGCACCACCGACCGCCATACCCACGGTCATCGGCAGGATGACCAGGCCGGCCAGGGTGACCGAGGCCCCGAAGCCGTAGCCCTGGGCGGGGCTGGTCTGGACGTACTGCGGGACGAAGGTGATCATCGCGAACATGCCGGCGCCAAACAGGAAGGCCACCAGGTTGGTGGTCCATACGGCGGGCAGACGCATCATCTTCATATCGACGATCGGGGTGGGGGAGGTGGCCTCCACACGGATCCACACCAGCATCAGCAGCGCGGCCAGGACAAACAGGCCGATGGTGAGCGGTGAGGCCCATCCCCAGCGCGAGCCATTGGACAGCGGCAGCAGCAGGGCGACCAGCCACCCGGCCAGCAGCACCGCACCGAGCGGGCGCAGTCGTCCGCCGGGACGGGATTCGGACTCGGGCAGGACAAACGCGGCACCGATGGCCACGATCGCCACCACCGCGGCGGGCAGCCAGAACAGCGCGCGCCAGCCCAGTGCGTCGACGATCGGGCCGGCGAGGACACTGCCCAGGCCGCCACCCACGGCGATCACCGAGGACATGATGCCGACGGCGCCGGCCACGCGGGCGGCGGGGAAGTTTTCGCGGATCAGACCGAAGGCCAGCGGGAAGACCGCACCGCCGAGGCCCTGGAGCACGCGGCCGGCCAGCAGCAGTCCGATGCTCGGGGCGAAGGTGGCCAGGATGCTTCCGGCCACGATTGCGCCGAGGGCGAAGAGGATGGTGCGCTTCTTGCCAAACAGGTCACCCATCCGGCCGACCAGCGGGGTGCTGGCCGCGGCCGAGAGGGCCCAGGCGGTCAGGATCCAGGTGGTCGCGGTCTGGGTGGTGTGGAGCTCCTGCTGGATCAGCGGGAGCGCGGGGTTCAGCAGCGACTGAAGCATCGACATGGCCGCGGAGGCGATGGCGAGGATCAGGAAGATGAGCGTGAGTGGACGTCGAATCGTAGTCGACACGGTGGGAACCTTTCAGAAACGACTCGAACGCTCGGGCTGCTGGGTGAGTCGGAGTGTCGTGCCGAAGGGTAGATTATGGCCTGCACGAGGAGTAAAGTGGAGGCGTCCTCCTGGATTACCGGAGGCATGCTCTTAGATTACCGGAGGGTTCCTCCGGTTTGCAAGTGTTGGAAGGAAATTTGGTGGAACTCGAGACTCTGGTTGAAACCAGCCGACCCCACCGCGCCGATGCGGCCCGCAACTACGACGCGCTGATCGAGACCGCGAAGGTGGTGTTCCGCGAGGAGGGCATTACCGCCTCCCTGGAGGAGGTCGCGCGCCGCGCGGGCGTGGGCATCGGGACGCTGTACCGCAACTTCCCCACCCGCGAGGATCTGATCGAGCGCGTCTACGCGTCCGAGGTGCTGGTGCTGTGCCGCAAGGCCGATGAGCACCTTGAGGACGGCGGCAGCGAGTGGGACGCCTTCGAGGCGTGGCTGCGCGAGTTCATCCCGTTCCTGGCCACCAAGCGTGCGCTGCTAGACGGCCTGAACCGCGGCTCGGAAACCATGCTGTGCTGCCGGACCGCGATGTACGCGGCGGGGGAGCCCCTGCTGGAAAACGCCCAGACCGCTGGCCTCGTGCGTCCGGACGTGGAGATCGCCGATGTGATCCGCCTGGTGGTCGGCGTCGCCGGTGTCGCCTACGAGACCGAGGAGCAGGGCGAGCGTGTGCTCGGCTTCGCCTTCGACGGCATCCGGACGACCCGCCCGTAGCCGCCGATCGAAGCCTCCCGTCGAATGCTCGCTTTCTAGCGCGCGTTCCGGCGCAACAGTACTGATCCCGCGCCCACGGCCACAATCGCCAGCGCGATCAGCGCGCCGGCGGCGATCAGGCCACCAAAGATGGTGCGCCCGAGCTTGGCTGGCTCACACAGGTCTGTTGAGACGACGTCGCCCTCGCAGGCGAGCGCCGAACCGGGCAAATTCGCCAGTCCAAACCCGAGAACCACCAAAACCACCAGCGCGATCGCGATGATTGCCCCGAGCACCAGCGCCGTAATCTGCCCCCGTTTGATTTCCACGGTGACCAGTATGGCGAGACTGCGGCGTGCAGGTGCGTCGCCGCGCGGACGGGGCGGGATTTCACCCGCACACGCGGAAGCCACGCGCACGAAAGCCACGCCAGGCTGTGCCCACTCACGGTGGGGGCACTCGCGACGCAGCACACGCGACGCAGCCCCTACACAGCGCAGCGCCCCGGCCGAGGAAACCCGGCCGGGGCGCTGCGTTGTGTGTGCGTGGTTACGCGTCGAGGATGTTCAGCAGGACGTGACCGGCCGAGACGGTTTCGCCAACCGGAGCGCTGATCGCGCTGACGATGCCGTCCTTGTGGGCGGTGATCGGCTGCTCCATCTTCATGGCTTCGAGCACAAGCACCAGGTCGCCCTTAACAACCTTCTGGCCCTCCTCAACCGCGACCTTGACGATCGTGGCTTGCATCGGGGAGGCCACCGAGTCGCCGGTGGCGCGGGCACCCGAGCTCGAACCGGCGCCGCGGCGGGCGGGCGGGGTTGCGAGCTTGCGGGCACCGGAGTTCTGCGCGGGCAGGACCGAGTCGGGCAGGCTGACCTCGAGGCGCTTGCCGGAAACCTCGACCACCACGGTGTTGCGGCCGGCGGGAGCACCCAGTGCCTGCGGCTCGCCATCCCAGGGCTCGATGTCGTTCACGAACTCGGTCTCGATCCAGCGGGTGTAGATCCCGAAGGTGCCGTCGGCCCCCACGAAGGCCGGATCGCGGACGATCTTGCGGTGGAAGGGCAGCACGGTCGGCAGGCCGGCAACCTCGAACTCGTCCAGGGCGCGGCGCGAACGCTCGAGCGCCTCCTGGCGGGTCTTGCCGGTCACGATGATCTTGCCGATCAGCGAGTCGAAGGCACCGGAGATCTCATCCCCGGCGGTCACACCGGAGTCCAAGCGAACGCCGGGGCCACCGAATGTCTTGAACACGTGGATCGGGCCGGGCTGGGGCAGGAAGCCGCGACCCGGGTCCTCGCCGTTGATGCGGAACTCGAACGAGTGACCCTCGGGCTTGGGATCCTCATAGTCCAGCAGGCCACCCTCGGCGATGCGGAACTGCTCGCGCACCAGGTCGATACCGGTGACCTCTTCGGACACCGGGTGCTCAACCTGCAGGCGGGTGTTGACCTCGAGGAAGGACACGGTGCCATCCTTGCCGATCAGGAACTCGCAGGTACCGGCACCCTGGTAGCCAACCTCCGTGAGGATGGCCTTGGATGCGGCATACAGCAGCTCGTTCTGCTCATCGGTGAGGAACGGTGCCGGAGCCTCCTCCACCAGCTTCTGGTGGCGACGCTGCAGCGAGCAGTCGCGGGTCGAGACGACCACCACGTTGCCCTCGGCGTCGGCGAGGCACTGGGTCTCGACGTGACGCGGCTGGTCGAGGTACTTCTCCACGAAGCACTCGCCACGGCCAAAGGCGGCCACGGCCTCGCGGGTGGCCGAGTCAAACATCTCCGGCACCTCCTCGCGGGTACGAGCCACCTTGAGGCCGCGTCCACCGCCACCGAAGGCGGCCTTGATCGCGACCGGCAGGCCAAACTCATCCACGAAGGCCAGGACCTCGTCGGCACCGGAGACCGGGTTGAGGGTTCCGGGGGCCAGCGGTGCGCCCACCTTCTCGGCCACGTGACGGGCGGAAACCTTGTCCCCCAGCAGCTCGATCGCGTCGGGGCTCGGGCCGATCCAGGTGAGGCCGGCACCGATCACGGCGCGGGCGAAGTCGGCGTTCTCGGCAAGGAAGCCGTAGCCGGGGTGCACGGCGTCCGCGCCGGAGCGGCGGGCGACCGAGAGCAGCTTGTCGATGACGAGGTAGGTCTCGGCGCTGGTGCTGCCGCCGAGGGCGTAGGCCTCATCGGCGAGGCGCACGTGGAGGGCGTCGCGGTCCTGGTCGGCATAGACGGCAACCGAACCGATTCCCGAGTCGCGGGCAGCACGAATTACACGGACGGCGATTTCGCCACGATTGGCGATAAGAACTTTAGTAATACGGGGCACAGTCCCCTAGCCTACGATGCCTTTGGCCTCCGGCTTTGGTGGACTCTCACAAAAAAGTGAATCCGATTGCGTGAAACCCTACAGTTCCGCCGTGCCGAGGGCACCCGGACGGTTCCACAGATCCGTCCATAACACGCCTAATTCCGCGAAAGAATCACGCAGGAGCGGGAGGGAAAGGCCAATAACGGTTGAGGGGTGCCCGGAGATCTCGGAAATAAACGCGCCGGCCAAACTGTCCAGGGTAAACGCGCCGGCCACCCACAGCGGTTCGCCCGAGGCGACATAGGCGGCGATCTCGGCATCGGTGATGTTGTCGGCGAAGGTGACCGTGGCCCGAGCCACCCCGCCGGTGGCGGCGCGCGGGACCCCACCGCGGTAGTCGATCAGCCAGTGTCCCGAGTACAGCGTGCCGGTGCGGCCGCGCTGCGCCTCCCAGCGCGCGGTGGCGCGCTCGGGCGTATGCGGCTTGCCCTGGGAGACACCGTCCAGCTCAAACGAGCTGTCACCGCCGAGGACAAAACCATCCAGCGGGTGCCCATCGGCATCACGGGTAACCGCCTCGGCCTTCGCCCGGCCCAGCAACGCCACCATATCTGGGGTAGAGAGCGGACCGGAGACCGCCTCGGCCGCGGCGACGGTGGCCGGTTCATCCACGTGAGAGTGCACAATCACGGGCTCGATCCCCGCCGAACGCAGCAGCATCAGGCGGGCAGGAGAGGTGGAGGCGAGGTACAGGGTCATGACGTTCCTTGGCACAAAAGTAGGTCGCGGCGGGGAAAACGTGGGAAGCTCGGAGTGTGAGTGTGCAATCCGACCCCCAGATCCTCGAACTTGATGTAACCAACGTAGCCCACGGTGGTGTCTTTATCGCCCGACATGAGGGCCGCGTGGTCTTTGTCACCGACGCGATCCCCGGCGAGCGTGTGCGTGCCCGGGTCCGCCGTCAGAAGTCCAGCTTCTGGGAGGCCGATACCCTCGAGGTTCTGGAGCCCTCCGAACACCGTCGTGAGCATGTATGGTCGGCGGCGAGCATCAGCCGCGACCCCGCGCAGCGTGCCGGTGGTGCCGAGTTTGGACACATCGACCTTGCCCACCAGCGCAGCCTCAAGGAAACCGTGGTGACCGAGGCTCTGGCTCGGTTTGGTGGCATCGAGTTGCCGGTCACCGTTTCCGCGGTCCCCGGGGACAACGAGGCCGGCGGACTGGGCTGGCGTACCCGGGTCAGCCTTCAGGTGGATGGCGACGGCCGGGTTGGGCCCTATGCCTCCGGCACCCACACCGTGATTGAGGTCGATGATCTGCCGCTGGCCCATGCGGCCATCGCCGAGGCCATGCCGCGCCACGGCGTCCCCGCGGGGACCGCCTCGATCGACATTCTGCACACCTCGGGTGGCGAGACCCGGGTGAACCTGCGCGAGCAGGTGCGCCGCCGCGGCCGTGCCCCGGTGGCCCCGGCGAATGCCCCGACCATCATCGAGACCGTGGGGGGACGCGAGTTCCGCCTGGCCGAAAACGGCTTCTGGCAGGTGCACCACGGTGCCGCCCAGGTCCTGACCACCGCCGTGCAGGATGCGATCGACGCCGACTACTTCGATCCCGCCGCCGGCAACCTCGACCTCTACGGTGGCGTGGGCCTGCTGGCTGCCGCCGTCGGTGACCGCTTCGGTGCGGGCACCCGGATCACCAGCGTGGAATCCAGCGAGCGGGCAACCGTGCACGCGGGGGAGAACCTCGCCGAGTGGATCGGGGCCAGCGCCCAGACCGCCCGGGTGGACGCCTACCTGAGCGGCCTGTTCGAGAGCGCCGGATCGGCCGAGCGTGCGCGCCTGGCCGCCGGTACCGTGGTCCTGGACCCGCCCCGCTCGGGCGCCGGCAAGCGCGTGATCGAGCAGCTCGTGGAGCTCGACCCGGCCCAGATCATCTACGTGGCCTGCGACCCGGTGGCCCTGGCCCGCGACCTCGGCCAGCTCATCGCCTCGGGTTACACCCTCACCGGGGTAAACGGGTTTGATCTGTTCCCGCACACCCACCACGTCGAGGCCGTGGCCTCGCTGGTACGGACCGGGCGACGCTGATGAGTGCCGTACGCATCGCCGTCATCGACGATCACGAGTCGGTGCGGCTCGGCCTGCAGGCCGTGTGCGCGGCCGCCGGTCACCGCATCGTGTCCAGCACCGCCGGGGTTGCCGAGTTCCTGGAGATCCGGGTGCCGGTGGATGTCGTGGTGCTGGATCTCTCGCTGGGCGATGGCTCCAGCGTGGCCGAGAACGTGCGCGCGGTCTCCCGAGACGGCGCGGCCGTGCTGATTCACAGCATCGCCGACCGGGTGGGCCTGGTCCGCGAGGCCCTGGCCGCCGGTGCCGCCGGGGTCATCCCCAAGTCCTCTCCCGCGCACGATGTGGTGGCCGCGATCGAAACCGTCGCCGGCGGCGGCCCGCTGACCAACCTGGAGTGGGCCAGCGCGATCGAGGCCGACCGGCAGTTTGCGGTCGCGCAGCTTGGACCGCGCGAGCGCGACGTGCTGAGCCTGTACGCCTCGGGTCTGCCGCTCAAGGACGTGGCCGTCGAGCTGGGCATCGCCCCCTCGACCGTGAAGGAATACCTGAACCGCATTCGCGGGAAGTATGTGGAGGTGGGCCGTCCGGCACGCACCAAGCTGGAGCTGCTGCGGCGTGCGGTGGAGGACGGCATCTTGGAAGACATTCCCGGAGGTCCCGGTGACCCCATCGGCTAGCGCCCGTCGCTCGCTCCCCACAAAAACTCCCGCAGAAATCCGCGCATGGTAAGCCTGCCCGAGGAGAGCGCCCAGGAGGCCGAGCGGAACACCAGGCTCGGTCGGGAGCTGAACTCGATCGCCGCGGTGAGCTCGCTCGGCGCGGTCCGGGTCGAGCGCTGGATCGCGATCTGTATCGGCGCGAGCGGGCTGCTCTATGGCCTGCTGGCCCTCTCGGGGATTCTCTCCGATGGGATGGGACGCCTCGGCCCGCAGCTGATCGGCTACTCGGTCGCCTCGCTAGAGCTGGTGCCGCTTGTGCTCGTGGTGCTGGCCACCCCGTGGCCCTGGCTGCAGCGGCGGGCCAGCATCCTCTTTGTGGTGTGCTATCTGCTGGCGGTCCTGCTGTGGGTGCGCTTTGTGCCGGACCCGCTGGTCCAGCCCTCCTGGATCTGGTACCTCTGCACCGTGGCCAGCGCGTGTGTCGCGCAGGCCTTCGGACGCACGATCGCGCTGTGCTACACCGCGCTGATCGCCGTGCTGGTGGGAATCAGCGGGGTGGTACACGAGGGGTTTGTGATCGGGGCTCGCGAACCGATGATGGACGCGATCTTCTCCCTCACCCTGGGCACGCTGGTGGTGATCCTGGTGGACCTGTTCCGCTCGGCCGTGAGCCAGGTGGATACCACCGCCCGGCTCGCCCTGGAAAAGTACAGTGGCACCGTCGAGCGTGCGGCCCAGGAGCTGGAGCGCGCCGAGGTGGATGCGCTGGTGCACGACACCGTGCTGGCCAGCCTGAGCGCCGCCGTACACGCCAATACCGAACAGCAGCAGCACATCGCCCGCGATATGGCCGATGAGGCGATCGTGCGCCTGACCACCGCGGTGGCCCTGGCCGCCCCGAGCGAGGAGCGGATGGCCCTTGCGGTGGTGCAGGAACGCCTGACCGATACCGTGGCCACCCTCGACGTGCCAATCCTGGTGCAGCGCTACGGTCAGATGGAGGGTGCCCTGCCCGCGGATGTGGCGCACGCCCTGATCCAGGCCGCCACTCAGGCCCTGACCAACAGCGTGCAGCATGCCGGGGATGCCGAGGTACCGCGCCAGCTGACCATGCGGGCCCCGGCACCGGGCAGCCTGGTGCTGGAGATCATCGACCGCGGGCGCGGATTCCGGCCCGACCAGATTGCGCCGGGACGCCTGGGCGTTCGGGTGTCGATTCGGGGCCGGGTGGAATCGGTGGGTGGCGAGGTGCGCATCCTGTCGGCCCCGGATCGCGGGACCCGGGTGGTTCTCTCCTGGGCACCGCAGGGAGGAACCAACTAGTGCGTCGGGTACCACTGCTCATCCTGGCGGCCGTCTTCTCGGCGCTGCACGGGGTCCTCGGACTGACCCATCTGGAACAAAACCCCGAGGCCGATCCGGTCCTGCTGGCCATCGCGCTCTACTGGGCCGCTTCGGCGCTGAGCCTGGCCTGGCCCGGCGGCCGGCCCCTGCCGCGTGCGGTCGCGATCGTCAACGTGGTGGTGTCGGCGGTCGTGCTGCTCCTGGTGATCCCACCGTTGGATCCCACCGTCCCCAACGGGTACGCCACCTGGCCCATCGCCGGAATCGGCACCCTGATGGTGATCACGCTGGTGCGTGGCCGCGAAATTACCGCCTGGGCGGGCACCCTGGTGCTGATCGGCATCTCGATGGCCTGGGCGGGCCCGCTGGGGGCGATGGGGATCGGCCTGCCCGGCTCGATCGTCTGGATGGTGGCCGCGAGCCTGCTCACCCACGCGATGAACCGGCTGGGCCGCGATAACGCCCGTCTGATGCAGGCCAGCCGGGAAACCGCGCTGCTGCGGGCCGGACAGGACGCCTACCGGGAGGTTCGGCTGCACCGCCTGCGCCAGACCCAGCTGCGGGCCGCACCCATGCTGCGCGCGATCGTGGAGTCCGAGGGGGATCTCTCGATGGCCCAGCGTCGCGAGTCCGAGGTGCTGGAGGCCGGTTTGCGGGACGAAATCCGCGGCCGTGGTCTGCTGAGCGACCCGGTGCGTCTGGCGGCCCTGGATGCCCGGCGACGCGGCATCCGGGTGGACCTGCTGGACGAGGATGGCCTGTTGGGGCTGCCCGCCCACCGTCGCGAGCAGATCGCGGACCGAATCGTGCTCTCGCTGGGACAGATCGAGCGCGGGCGCGTGGTCGTGCGCAGCGGCACCGGGGATATCGCGGTCACCATCGTGGGCATTGGGCCCGGTGCCGACGGCGAGGACGAGCTGAAGTTCCGCACGCTGATCCCGCGCAACCTCTGAGCCTCGTCCGTTCACGAAACGGGTCACATCGGTTAAAAGAAATCGGCCGGGATTGTTTGTAAAAACAACCCCGGCCGTTCCGGTTGAAGAGACTAACCCGAATAGTCTCTCCATCCTCCCCCCAAGACGTTGTTCTTACCCTAGAACGAGTGTCTTGGTAGATGCACGATGCGAGCACCGTGTATCCGTTGTCTATTCTGGTCGAAAACCCCCGGCGCGTCCAAGCGAAACGACAGTATTCGCCAAAGTGCAAACGTTTGCGCTGGTCCGAACCGTGATTCTTTGGGGACTTCCGGGCGTGTCATGCGACAAAACGGCGGCCCCATGCATGTGCATGGGGCCGCCGTTCGGGTAAACCGGGTGTTTATCCACTAAATCCGCGCCAGCGTCCGGCACCGGGCCGAACCACCGGGCGGATCGCGCGCTGGGACCGCGTCCAGGCCGAGACGTTTGCCGGCTCGCTGCGTTCGGCGCGGGCACCCTCCTCGGCCAGCACCAGGGTCAGCACCGCCGATACCGCGGCGATCTCCTCCTCGGTGGGCTCGCCACGCATGAAGCGCATCGCGGGGGCGGGCATGTTCGCCTCGGTCACAGCGGGATGTTTCCGTGCTTCTTGGGCGGCAGGCTGGCACGCTTGGTCTTGAGCGAGCGCAGGGCCTTGATCACCGCGACGCGGGTGGCCGCGGGCTCGATCACGCCGTCCAGCTCGCCGCGCTCGGCGGCGAGGAACGGGCTGGCCACGTTGTACGTGTACTCGTTGGCCAGCTTGGTGCGCACGGCGGCGACGTCCTCGCCGGCCTCCTCGGCCCGCTTGATCTCACCGCGGTAGAGGATGTTGACCGCACCCTGACCACCCATCACGGCGATCTCGGCGGTGGGCCAGGCCAGGTTGATGTCGGCACCGAGCTGCTTGGAACCCATCACGATGTATGCGCCGCCGTAGGCCTTGCGCAGGATCACGGTGACCAGCGGCACGGTGGCCTCGGCGTAGGCGTAGAGCAGCTTGGCACCACGACGGATCACGCCGGTCCACTCCTGGTCGGTGCCGGGCAGGTAGCCGGGCACATCCACCAGGGTCAGGATCGGGATCGAGAACGCGTCACAGAAGCGCACGAAGCGGCTGGCCTTCTCGCCGGCCTCGATGTTCAGGGTGCCGGCCATGGCCTGCGGCTGGTTGGCAACGATACCCACCGGGCGTCCCTCGACGCGGGCGAAACCGATCACGATGTTCGGGGCGAACAGCGGCTGCACCTCGAGGAACTCGCCCCCGTCCACCACGTGCTCGATGACGGTCTTGACGTCATAGGGCTGGTTGGGGGAGTCGGGGATCAGGACGTTGAGCTTGCGGTCGGCGTCGCTGGTTTCCAGGTCCACCTCGGTGGGGTACTCAGGCAGCTCGGCCAGGTTGTTGTCCGGCAGGTAGGAGACCAGCGAGCGCGCGTAGTCCAGCGCGTCGGACTCGTCCTCGGCCAGGTAGTGCGCGACACCCGAGCGGGTGTTGTGGGTCAGCGCGCCACCGAGCTCTTCCATGCCCACGTCTTCGCCGGTCACGGTCTTGATGACGTCGGGGCCGGTCACGAACATCTGGCTGGTCTTGTCAACCATGATCACGAAGTCGGTCAGCGCGGGGGAGTACACGGCGCCACCGGCGGCCGGGCCCATGATGATCGAGATCTGCGGGATGACACCCGAGGCGGCGGTGTTGCGGCGGAAGATCTCGCCGTACTTGCCGAGGGCGACCACACCCTCCTGGATGCGGGCGCCGCCCGAGTCGAGGATGCCGAGGATCGGCACGCCGGTCTTCAGGGCCAGGTCCATCACCTTGATGATCTTCTCGCCGGCCACCTCGCCGAGCGAGCCGCCAAAGACGGTGAAGTCCTGCGAGTACACGGCCACCTGGCGACCGTGGATGGTGCCGGTTCCGGTGACAACCGCGTCACCGTAGGGACGCGAACGGTCCATGCCGAACGCGGTGGTGCGGTGACGCACAAACTCGTCCAGTTCCACGAAGCTGCCCGGGTCGAGCAGCTGTTCGATGCGCTCGCGCGCGGTCTGCTTGCCCTTGGCGTGCTGCTTGGCCTCGGCCGCGGCACTGGGCGCGGTTACGGCCTCGTCATAGCGACGCTTGAGGTCGGCGATACGACCGGCGGTGGTAAAGAGGTCCGCGCCGTCGGCGGGGTTCGGCTGGGCTAAAGATTCAGTCACACGGTTTACTCTATCTCGACCACCCCCATCTGGCGGGTTCATCGGTTCCTACAGTGTGAATCGTGTTTCGTTGTGGGAATGCTCAGACGGCGAATGATGATGGGGATCCCGAGGCCGTATTCTGGGGGAATGACCGAAGACGCGCCCTCGCTGACCCGCTCCCGTGCCCTCGCCCAGCGCCTGCGCTGGCTGGCAGAATCCGGATCGACCAACGCCGACCTGCTGGCCCTGGCCACCGCCGACACCGCGGGCTGGCCGCACCTGAGCGTGCTGCTGACCGACACTCAGGTGGCCGGACGCGGACGCCTGGACCGGGTCTGGACCTCCCCCTCGGGCAGCGGCCTGGCGATCTCGCTGCTGGTGCGTCCGGCCGGGAAGCTGCCGATGGAGAGCTACGGGTGGCTCTCGCTGCTGGCCGGGACCGCGATGGCCGAGGCGATTAACGCCCGACTGAGCGCGGCCGGTGCCGCCCCGGATGCCCGGGTCAAGTGGCCCAATGACGTGCTGGTGGCCGGCAAGAAGATCTGCGGTGTGCTGGCCGAGATCTCAGCCGACGGATCGGTGGTGATCGGGACCGGGATTAACACGGCGATGAGCGCCGCCCAGCTTCCGGTGGACACCGCAACCTCGCTCGCGGTGCTCGGTGCGGATCCCGACCCCGACGCCCTGCTGGCCGAGTACCTGGGGGTGTTTATCGAGCTCTACGATGCCCTGGTGGCCGCCGGGGGCGATGCCGAGGCCTCGGGTCTGCGGGCACGGGTCGAGGCGCGGCTGGATACCCTGGGCCGCTCGGTGCGGGTCGAGCGTCCGGGTGGGGTGTTCCAGTTCGGCCGCGCGCTTGCGTTGGACTCGGACGGACGCATCGTGATCGTGGATGCCGACACCGGCACACACACCACGGTCTCGGCTGGGGACATCACCCACCTGCGCGCGCAGGACTAGCGCCCCACCCGCCGGCGCCTGCCCGCCCACCTGCGCCCGGGAAACGGCCCAAAATCCCGCCGTTTCGGCCGAGCCATCCACCGTCCGGGCGCGCTTGCTGATAGGAATGGACCATGGTCGATTTCACCCGCGGCCCCGGGACCGGGGACGCCACCCAGATCCTCGGAGCTCCCGCCGGTGCCCCGGTGTTTCCGACACCCAGCGTGGTGCCCACCGAGCGGGTGGTGGCCCGGCTGCGTCGACACGCACGCTTCCTGATCCTGCCGGCGCTGATTTTTGTCGCGCTGCCCGGTGCCCTGGTGTTTGGAATCAGCCGATTCCCCACCGGACCGGAGTTCTGGATGGTGGTGGGCGGGGCCATCGCCGTGTTTGTGTTCCTGGTGCTCTGGCCCTACCTGGTCTGGCTCAACCGACGCAGCACGATCACCACCCGCCGGGTCATCATGCACCGCGGCTTCCTGGTGCGTGAGCGGCGCGAGGTGTTCCACAGTCGCGGCTACGAGATCGCCACCCGTCGCGGTCCGATTCAGGCGCTCTCCGGCTCGGCCACGATCGTGCTCACCGCCGGCACCGACCGGCCGCTGGTTCTGGTTTCGGTGCCCGGCTCCCGCCAGGTGGTGGACACCCTGCACCACCTGATCGAGGTCAACCAGGTGATTCCCGCGGTATCCCCGCAGCGCGAATCCGGCACCTTCTAGTCTTTTCGCGATCGTTCCCCCGCGGCGCGAGCCCGGCTGGAATCCGCTGCCTTCTCGCGCCGATGAGTGTTCCCCGGGCAACACAAAAGCGCACGCCGGCGGGCGTGCGCTTTTGTGTGAGGCGGGCTAGAGCAGCGCGACCAGCTCGGGGGTCGCGGCGGCGCGGACGGCCGCCCGGGCACCCTCGGGATCCTCGGCGGCCAGCGCCGCGGCGGCCAGGCGCTCGCAGTGTTCCAGTGTGTGGGTCTTGAGCGCCAGGCGCACCCCGCGAATCTTGCTGGTGGCCATCGACAGGCTGGTGACGCCGAGGCCCACCAGCACCAGGGCCAGCAGCGGGTCTCCGGCGGATTCCCCGCAGACACCCAGCGGCTTACCCGCGTGCTTCGCACCGATCGCGGCGGCGGCGATCACGTCGAGCACACCGGGCTGCCAGGGATCCAGCAGCTCGGAGAGCTCCCCCTCCATCCGGTCGGCGGCCATCGTGTACTGGGCCAGGTCGTTGGTGCCCAGGCTGCCGAAGTCGACCTCGGCCAGCACCTGTGCCGAGCGCAGCGCCGCGGCGGGCACCTCGATCATGACCCCGGCCTTGGGCAGGCCGTTGGCACGCACCCGGTCGGCAAACCAGCGGGCCTCGGCGATGGTGGCCACCATCGGAGCCATCACCCGCACGTCCGCCCCGGTGGCCCGGGCCGCGGCGGCGAGCGCCTGCAGCTGGGTTTCCAGCAGCTCGGGCTTCGCCTGCGAGAGGCGCAGACCGCGGCGTCCCAGGGCCGGGTTCTCCTCCTCGCCCAGGTTGGCGAAGGCCAGCGGCTTATCGGCCCCGGCATCCAGGGTCCGCACAACCACGCGGCGCCCGTCGAAGGGCGCAAAGACGCGGCTGTAGATCGCAGCCTGCTCCTCCAGGGTCGGGGCGTGGGCGGCCGAGAGGAACACAAACTCGGTGCGGAACAGGCCCACACCCTCGAGGTCCTCGGCACCGGCCAGCTCGGCGTCCTTTGCGCCGCCGATGTTGGCCAGCAGTGCGATCGGGTGCCCATCCTGGGTGCTACCCGGGCCGGACACCTCGGCCAGGGCGGCCGCACGACGCTCGCGGCGCAGACGCTGATTGGTGACGACCTCGGGATCGGGGTTCAGCACCACCTCGCCGGTGTCTCCGTCCAGGGAGATCGGGGTCCCGGCGGGAATCTCGGTGGCACCGGGCAGCTGAACCACCGCGGGGATGCCCATCTGCGCGGCGAGGATCGCCGTATGGCTGGTGCGTCCACCGGCGCGGGTCACGATGCCCAGGACCAGGGAACGATCCAGCGTCGCGGTTTCGGCCGGGGCGAGATCCTCGGCCAGGATGATGCTGGGCACACTAAAGGGCGGCACACCCGGAGCGGGCACACCCAATACGTGGGCCATCGCCCGCGAGCCGATGTCGCGCAGGTCGGTGACTCGCTCGGCGAAATAGCCGCCGAGGGCCTCAAACTTGGCCGCGAACTCGTCGATGGCCAGGTTGATCGCGGTGGCCGGACCGTTGCCCTCGCCCAGGTGCTTGGTCACCGCGCGGTGTAGGGCACGGTCACGGGCGATCATCGCGGTGGCCTTGAGGACGTCCCGGGCGCTGTCATCGGCCCGTGCCGAACGAGCCTCGAGGTCCTCGGCCACGTGCATGAAGCTGGCAATTGCCGCCTCGGAGGCCGTGGCGGGATCCGCCGGAGCCTCCTCGTTCTGCGGGGGCTGCACCGGCGCCGCGACCTGAACCACCGGGCCATAGGCGGAACCCGGGCTCACGCCCACACCCTGCCGCACCTCGGTTACCGCGGAACCGTCGGCGACGCCGATGGTGCTCACTCGGCGTCCAGGTCCGAGTTCAGCAGCGCGACCAGACGGTCCAGGACGGCCTCGGCGTCCGGACCCTCGGCGGTGAGTTCAACAACCTCGCCGTTGCGGGCACCCAGGGCCATCACGCCCAGGATGCTGCCGGCGTCCACGGTGGGCTCGCCCACGCGGCCGATCTCAACCTCGAGGCCCGAGTCCTCGACGGCCTCCACAAAGATGGCGGCGGGACGCGAGTGCAGGCCGATGGACGAGGCGATGGTGGCGGTACGAGTTGCCATGATGACTCCTTTGATAACTGTGACTACGGTAGCCCGCCCGGGAGCGGGCGTACAGGGGTGAGAGTGAGACGGCGCCCGGCGGTGTCGGTTCGAGAGCGGGCGTACAGGGGTGAGAGTGAGACGGTGCCCGGCGGTGTCGGTCCGCGCCGGGCACCGGGGAGAGGCTAGACGGCGACCGGGGCGCTTGACTGTGCGCTCGCCTGGGCGGCCAGCTTGTTCCGGGCGGCGATCGACTTGGACACGATCACCAGCAGGGCGGTGATCGCCACACCGATGGCCAGAGCCAGCACAAACAGCAGCGGCTGACCGATCAGCGGGAGCACCCAGATGCCGCCGTGCGGGGCACGCAGGGTCGCACCGAAGAGCATCACCAGGCCACCGGTCACCGCGGATCCGATGGTCGAGGAGATCATCACGCGGATCGGGTCGGCGGCGGCAAACGGGATCGCGCCCTCGGAGATGAATGAGGCACCCAGCAGCCAGGCGGCCTTACCGTTTTCGCGCTCGGGGGCGGAGAACAGCTTGGGGCGCAGGGTCGTGGCCAGGGCCATCGCCAGCGGGGCGACCATACCGGCGGCCATGACCGCGGCCATGATCTTCAGCTGCGGCGCATCCATCGAGGCACCGGCGGCGGCCAGACCCGCGGTGGCGAATCCGTAGGCCACCTTGTTGACCGGGCCACCGAGGTCAAAGCCCATCATCGCGCCGAGGATCAGGCCGAGCAGCAGCACGCCGGCACCGGTGAGACCGTTCAGGCCGTCGTTCATCGCGGTCATCAGCCAGACGATCGGGCGACCCAGCACCGCGATAAACAGACCCGCGGTGATAAAGGTGGACAGCAGCGGGATGACGACCACCGGCATCACGCCGCGCACACCCTTGTGGACCTTCCAGCTGGAGATCCAGTACGCGACGGCACCGGCCAGCAGACCGGTCACGATACCACCGAGGAATCCGGCGTTCATCGAGGCGGCCAGCGCGCCACCGACGATGCCGGGAACCAGGCCCGGACGGTCGGCGATCCCGAAGGCGATGTAGCCGGAGAGGATCGGAACCAGGAACCCGAAGGAGGCCGATCCGATCACAAACAGCAGACCCGCCCAGGAGGTGAGGCTGGCGATGTTGAAGTTCTGGGTGATGTCGAAGGCTGCGTCCTGCGTGTGGATGCCATACTTCACGATCTCGATCGCACCGTTTTGACCCAGCGCGATCTGCGCGAGCATAAACGAGAGCGCGATCAGGATGCCGCCGGCGGCAACAAACGGGATCATGTAGGAGACACCGGTCATCAGCCACTGCTGCAGACGGGTACCAAAGCCCTTGCGCTCGCTGGACTCGCTGGGTACCGGGGTTGCGCTCGCCGAGGCGGTGGCCCGGCTCGGGTCGGCGGCCCAGGCGGCGGCCAGGTTTCCCGCGTCGATCAGCAGCTGCGGACCGGCGGAGATCGCCTTCTTCACGCCGACGTCGATCGTGGGCTTGCCGGCGAAGCGGGCGCGATCCTTGACCTCCACATCGTGGGCGAAGATCACCGCGTCGGCCGCGGCAATGTCCGCGGGGCTCAGCGGGGTGGATCCGGCCGAACCCTGGGTTTCCACCAGGATCTGGTGGCCGGCCTCGCGGGCGGCATTTTCCAGCGCCTCGGCTGCCATGTAGGTGTGGGCGATGCCGGTGGGGCAGGACGTCACGGCCACAAAGCGCAGCGGGCGGGCGGCGGGGGCCGCCGGGGAGCTCTCGGAAGCGGTGGCTCCGGGAACATCGGCAGCGGGTGCCGCGGGAGCGGCGACGGCCGAGGTAGCCGCGGCAGCCGGCCTCTCTGCAGCCGGTGCCTGTGCGGCCGGTGCCGCGGGCTGTTCGGTCTTGAGCTGCACGTGCTCCTCGACGATGGCCACGACCTCCTCGGGCGTGGCCGCATTCAGCAGCGCCTCGCGGAAGTCGTTGTGCATCAGCGCACGGGCCAGCTGGGGGAGCACCTGCATGTGGGCGTCTCCACCGTCGGCGGGAGCGGCGATCAGGAACACCAGGCGGGCGGGGCCGTCCTTGGCACCCCAGTCGATGCCGTCGGCGATGCGGCCAAAGACCAGCGAGGGCTCGGTAATCGCCGCGCTGCGTGCGTGCGGGATCCCGATGCCGCCGGGCAGTCCCGTGGCCATCTTGGACTCACGCTCCTGCACATCGGCGATGAACAGGTCGATGTCGGTGCAGCGTCCGCTGGCAACCAGGCGCTGGGCAAGCGTCCGAGTGGCCTCGTGTCGGTCGGCTCCGGTGAGGTCGAGCACCACTTGTTCGACGTTGATGAGTGGCATGTCGAATCCTTTCAGGGTTTTCTGTGTAGCGGGAGGATCGGTGATTAGTCGTTCAGGGGCAGATCGCGCTGCGGGGAGCGGATCAGGTCGACCTCGATGTGGTCAAGATCGGCGGGCGTGGGCACCTCGGTGCCGGGCAGACGGACGGCGGCGGCACCCCAGCGGACGCCGCGAACCAGTGCGTCCGCCTCGTCCTCTCCGCGGTTCAGGCCGAAGAGTAATCCGGCAAGCATGCAGTCACCGGCACCCACGGTGGATACCGGGTCGGTCACGATCGAGCGCGCGTGCACCGCGGTGTCGGCACTGACCAGCACCGCGCCGTCTCGACCCAGGCTCACGGCGACAAACCGGATTCCGGTGGCCACCAGTTCGCGGGCGGTGTCGATGACCGCGCCCATCGTGGTGAGTGAGCGTCCGGTGAGTTCCTCGAGCTCGGTGCGGTTGGGCTTGATCAGCGTGGGGATCGCGGCCACGGCGGTGGCAAACGCCGGCCCCGAGGAGTCGATCGCCACGTTCGCCCCGAGTCGTTTTGCCTCGGCGATGAGCTGCGCGTACAGGTCGGCGGGGGCACCGGGAGGCAGGCTGCCGCAGCCGGTGATCCAGGACCCCGGGGTGGCCGGGGAGAGCGTGGCCGCGAAGAGAGCATGGACGTCCGCGGACCCGAGGGTGGGCCCCGCCTCGTTGAGCTTGGTGGTGGTGCCATCGGGCTCCAGCACGCTGATGTTCATCCGCACGCTGCCGGCGATCGGCACGATCCGGGTGGGCACCGCGGTCTTGGCCAGCAGCGCCTCGAGCAGGGTGCCCTCGGGGCCGCCCGAGGGGACCACCACGAGCGGCTGCTCACCCATGCTGGCGAGCGCTCGGCCCACGTTCACCCCCTTGCCTCCGGGGTCGATCCGGGAGGATGCCGCGCGCAGCACCTGGCCGCGGTGCAGGGCCTCGACGGTGACCGCGCGGTCCACGCTGGGGTTGGGGGTCAGGGTGATAATCATGCGTTCACAACCTTGGGCCCGGCCGCGCGGATCGCCTCGGCGAAGTCCTCATCGATGTCGGTATCGGTGATCACCACGTCCATCTCCTCGAGGGCGGCGAAGCGGTGCAGGTGCACGTTGGCGGCCTTGCTGGAATCGGCGACCAGGACGGTGGTGCGGCTCGCGGCCACCATGGCTCGCTTGGTAGCGGCCTCCATCTGATCGGGGGTGGTGAGACCGCGCGCCATGTCGAATCCATTGGTTCCGATAAAGCCCACGTCCACGTTGAGTTCGGCGAGAGCATCGGTGGTCCAGCGGCCCACCGCGGCCCCGGTCATCGCACGCACCTGGCCGCCGAGCTGAAGCAGGGTGATGCCGGGCTTGGTGGAGAGGGCCGCGCAGATCATCGGACTGTTGGCCACGACCGTGAGTTCGGCGTCGGCGGGGAGGGCCTGGGCGATGGCCAGGGTGGTGGTGCCGGCATCCAGCAGGATGGTCCCGGTCTCGGGGAGCTGTTCGAGTGCCTGCAGCGCGATCCGGCGCTTATCGCTCGAGTGGCGACCGATGCGCTCGCTGAGATCCAACTCGGAGTTCAGGGCGTCGGTGGGGATCGCTCCACCGTGTGCCCGCTTGACCAGTCCGCGCCGTTCGAGGGCGGTGAGGTCGCGACGGATGGTTTCCGCCGTCACATCCAACTGTTCGGCGAGTGCGCTGCCCTCGACCCGTCCCTGGCTGCGAGCCAGGGTGAGGATGAGCTGCTGTCGTTCCGCGGCGTACACGGCGTCTCCCGTCATTGGTAGAGGAATTTGAAATATAGTCCCACACAAACGGACTAAAACAAAGACGTACCAACATCAACTCACCGGAGTTTGGTGAATTAACAGGGTGTGAATTCTGCGTTTCGGTGGAAATGACGCGAACTCGGGCGGATACGGACGGTCGCCGAACGACCCCCGGATACGACAAAACACCCTCACCTTTCGGTCAGCCGGGGCCGAGCGAGGTGAGGGTGTGTGGTGGCCGGAAAGCCGGCGGGAAGACTAGTGGATCTCGTCCCGGGCCACGGTCTTGGCCTCGGGAACCTTGGAAATCTCGATATCCGATTCGGTGAACTCGGCCGCACTGGCTTCGAGATCGGTGATCTCCTCGGCCGCGCGGTCGCGGTTGGGGGAGAACACCCAGTACCGGTAGAGCACAAAGCGGAAGACCGAACCGAGGATCAGGCCCACGCCGTTCAGCGCGATATTGTCGGCGGCGGCGGAGGTGAAGCCGAGCACGTCGTGGGACACCCAGACGCACAGGGTGCTGATGCCCATGCCGGCAAAGCTCACGGCAAAGAACTCCACACCCTCACGCACGGTGCTGTTCGAGCGGTGCGTGGCGAAGGTCCAGAAGCGATTGCCCAGCCAGTTGGTGATGATGGCCAGGGTGGTGGCGATCACCGTGGCGATGACCACGCCGTTCTTGACGTGCTCGGGGTTCAGCGGACCCATCCGCAGAAGGTTGAAGGACACGGCGGTCACAACAAAACCGGCGCCACCAACCACGGCGAACTTGAAGAGCTGCATAAACAGCGGGTACCAGGATGCGGATTTCACGCGACTCAGGTTCATTTACCCCCCTCGGGCGGAAAACTCCCCGGGGTGGGTGTTCTCGGCAATTGTCTGTGCACCAAACGGAAAGATGTGCACCGGACGGATAGTCTACCCGCAGTTCTATAACATTAGCTTTGAGTGTGCTGAAGAACACAACCCCTCGGAGACGGAGACCCACGTGCTGAAAATCGGAGTAATCGGTGGCGGTCAGCTGGCGCGGATGATGATGCCCGCCGCGATCAACCTGGCCCTGGATGTGCGGGTGCTCGCCGAGACCCCCGGATCCCCGGCCGAAATTGGTGCCAGCGCGGTGGGAGACTACCGCGATCTGGATACCGTGCTGAACTTTGCGCGCGATGTGGACGTGATCACCTTTGATCACGAGCACGTCCCCCAGCCGGTGCTTGCCGCCCTGGTGGCTACCGGTGTGCGGGTGCACCCGGGCCCGCAGGCTCTGCTCTATGCACAGGACAAGCTGCTGATGCGCGCCAAGCTCAGCGAGCTGGGTCTGCCGACCCCCGAGTGGGCCGAGGTTCGCTCGGCCGCGGAACTCCAGGTGTTCCTCGATGCCCACGGCGGTGCCGGTGTGTTGAAGACCCCGCGTGGCGGCTATGACGGCAAGGGTGTGCGCGTGGTGCGCTCCTCCGCCGAGGCGACCGACTGGTTTACCGCGGTGGCCGAGTCCGGAGACACCGGCAGCCTGCTGGTCGAGGAGCTGGTGGACTTCACCCGCGAACTGGCGCTGCTGGGCGCGCGTCGTCCCGGCGGCGAAAGCGCCTACTGGCCCGTGGTCGAAACCATCCAGCGTGATGGCGTGTGCGCCGAGGTGCTCGCTCCAGCCCCGAACAGCGACGGTGCGGTGGCGGCCGAGGCCGAGCGGATCGCCCGTGCCCTGGCCGACGGACTGGGAATCACCGGTGTATTCGCCGTGGAACTGTTTGAAACCACCGACGGGCGTGTGTTGGTTAATGAGATGGCGATGCGTCCGCACAACTCGGGTCACTGGACCCAGGACGGATCGATCACCAGCCAGTTCGAGCAGCACCTGCGCGCGGTCGCCGACCTGCCGCTGGGGGCCACCACTCCGCGCGCCCCGATCACCGTGATGGCCAATATTCTCGGCGGTCCGCTCGAGGGCACCCTGGGGGATCGCTACCCGCAGGTGATGGCCGAATTCCCCGATGCCAAGATCCACAACTACAACAAGGCTCCGCGTCCGGGACGCAAGGTGGGCCACATTAATGTGACCGGCACCGAACTGGAGTCGGTACGTGAACGAGCGCGGACGATCGAATCCCGCTTCCAGGGTTGACCCGTTAGCATTGACCCATGTCTCATCACTCCAGTGAAAATCCC
Source organism: Mycetocola sp. BIGb0189 (assembly GCF_024810155.1). Taxonomy (NCBI): domain Bacteria; kingdom Bacillati; phylum Actinomycetota; class Actinomycetes; order Micrococcales; family Microbacteriaceae; genus Mycetocola; species Mycetocola sp. BIGb0189. The sequence goes on along the minus strand of NZ_JANUED010000005.1, from coordinate 233,688 downwards.
CGTGTTGGCATCGTCATGGGAAGCGACTCCGACTGGAGCGTTATGGCCGCCGCCTCGGCACAGCTGAGCGAGTTCGGCATCGACCACGAGGTCGAGGTGGTCAGCGCGCACCGTACCCCGCACAAGCTGGTGACCTACGGCGAGCAGGCGCGCGAGCGCGGGCTCAGCGTGATCATCGCCGGTGCCGGCGGTGCCGCGCACCTGCCGGGCATGCTCGCCTCGGTCACCACGCTTCCGGTGGTGGGTGTGCCGGTTCCGCTGGCCACCCTGGACGGGATGGACTCGCTGCTGTCCATCGTGCAGATGCCCGGGGGGATCCCGGTGGCAACCGTCTCGATCGGCGGTGCCAAGAACGCGGCCATTCTGGCCGCTCGGATCCTCGCCACCTCGGACTCGGCGCTCGCCGAGACCCTCGCCACCTACCAGCGCGAGCTCGCCGAGCTGGTTGAGGAAAAGAACGCAGCGCTCAAAGCCCGCCTATGATCGAGCAGAGCGAATCGCCCATCCGGCACCCCAACACCGCGTCGCCGCAGGTGATGACCCGGCGCGGGTGGTGGCTCGTGCTGCTGGGCTTTGTGCTGCCCGGTTCGGCGCAGGTTCTCGCCGGGAACCGCCGGCTGGGCCGGATCGGCCTGGTCTCGACCCTGATCATGTGGATCGCCGGAATCGCAGCCCTGGTGCTGTACCTGACAAATCCCGAACAGCTGTTTTCGTTTGCGACCAACTCGTGGTTCCTGCTGATCGCCCAGATCGTGCTCGTTGCCTATGCGGTGCTGTGGTTTGTGTTGACCATCGATACGCTGCGCCTGGTGCGCATTATCAAGGCATCCCCGCTGGGCCGGGTCCTGATCCTGGCCCTGGGCCTGGTCTTCCTGGTGGCCTCGACCGGTGCCGCCTCGGCGGGTGCCTATGTGGCCAATGTGACCAGCGGCACCCTGGGCAAGCTCTTTGGGACCAGCGCGCCGCCCGAGGACCCCACCGACGGGTACTACAACATTCTGTTGCTCGGTGGCGACGCGGGCCCCGACCGCTCGGGTATGCGCCCGGACAGCCTCTCGGTGGTCTCGATCAACGCCGACACCGGCCAGGCCACGATGATCGGCCTGCCGCGGGACATGCTGAACGTGCCGTTCAACGAGTCCTCGCCGATGTATAAGCGCTATCCCAATGGCTACAATAAGTGTGACGTGAGTGCGTGCAAGCTCAACTCGATCTACACCGAGGCCGAGCTGCGCCACGCCGACTACTATCCCGATGCCAAGGCCGAGGGATCCTCCCCGGGCATCGAGGCCACCAAGGATGCCGCCGAGGCCCTGACCGGCCTGCGCATTCCCTACTACGTCCTGGTCGACATGCAGGGCTTCGCCGACCTGATCGACGCCCTCGGTGGCGTGGAGATCACCGTGGACAAGCGTCTGCCGATCGGGGGAGACGAGAACCTCAAGGGTGTTATCGAGTGGATCGAACCCGGCACCCAGCACATGGACGGCTACCACGCGCAGTGGTTTGCCCGCTCGCGCCACGGAACCAGCGACTTCGACCGAATGGAGCGTCAGCGTCAGCTCCAGGAGGCCGTGCTCAAGCAGTTCACCCCGGCCAACGTGTTCTCCAAGTTCCAGGGCATCGCCGAGGCGGGAACCCAGGTGGTCAAGACGGATATCCCGCAGGATCTGCTGGGCTACTTCGTGAACCTGGCCACCAAAACCCGCGAGCTCCCGGTGCAAAAGCTCGAGCTCACCCCGGCCAACGGGATCGATCAGGACCATCCGGACGTCCCGGAGATCAAGTCCAAGATCAACGACCTGCTGCACCCCAAAACCACGCCCACCAACTAGGGCGAGATACACAACCGGCCCCGTCCTTGGACGGGGCCGGTTGTGCGTGGGCGGCAGTGTGGATCGCCGGAGGTCAGAGGGAGTGACGGGCGGATCTTTGGCTCGGCGGATGGGCACAGGGCCCGGTGGGCGGCGCTAGAGCTCGGCGTGCAACGCCCAGACCCGCTCGGCCGAGTCTCGCCAGCCAAAGACCTGAGCACGGTCGGTGCCGGCAAAGCCCAGGCGTTCGCGGCGCTCATCGTCCTCGATCAGCTCGATGATCGAGGCGGCCAGGCGCTCGGCAAACCCGTCGTCCCCGGCCTCCACGGCCTCGCCGGCACCGCCGGAGATCTCCAGCAGCGCGGGATCGTCGGTGTGCAGGACCGGGGTTCCCAGCGAGAAGGCCTCGAGCAGGGGCAGTCCGGTGCTCTCGCGCACGCTCGGGTAGACAAACAGCACGGCCCGGGCGTACACGGTGGCCAGGTCGGCGCTGCCCAGATCACCCAGGGCGCGCACCCGTCCCTCGGCCAGGCCCGCCTCATCGGCGGCCGCGGCGAGGGAGGAGGAGCCCCAGGCGTCGGGTCCGATGACCAGCAGCGGCAGATCGGGAACACCGGGCCGCGCGAGGGCCTGCAGCAGCGGATCCAGACCGCGGCGCGGGTCGAGGCTGCCCAGGGTCAGCAGATAGCGCTCGGGGAGATCCAGGTTACTCGCGCGCCAGGAGGCATCCGAGGGCAGGGCCAGGGTGCTGGCCGGCGCCTCGGGGATGACTCGGAGCCGATCGCCAAAATCGGCGATCTCGGCCAGTTTTGCGGCCACCGCATGGGTGGGCACCACAAGCGCATCGGCGTGCTTGCGGGCACGCTTGAGCATCTGTTTCTGCCAGGCCACCGAGGTGGGGGTGAGACTCTTGGGATCGGTCCAGGCGAGGGTGTTCCGCAGGGTCACCACGATCTGAGCGGACTCCGGATCGTGCCGCCGCAGCGGGGCCAGCAGACTCGGGGCATGGATCATTCCCTCACCCAGTTGGGTGGTGATTCCCAGCTGCCAGGCCGTGGTGAGCTCGCGCCGGGGCAGGTTCGTGCGCTGGATCTCGGTGATACCGGGCAGCCGGGCCGCGAGCTCATCGATGCGCTCCTGCGGCTGGGCCGAAACCACTCCGTGCACGCTGCACCCGCGCGGGGCGGTGGCGATCAGGGCGCGGGTGAGTTCCTCGGCATAGCGACCGTTGCCCCCGTGGCCGGGGGTCAGGGCCGAATCGAGAATGACGCGGAGAACTGCGGACATCGTGGGTTCCCTCCTGCGGGTAGGTGACGGCGGGGCTCGGCGTGAGCAAAACGGCCGCGCCCGAAGGCGCGGCCGTTCTGGCTAGGCGGTGGGCTCGGGGGCGTGGATCGCACCCGAGGCGATGGCCTCGTGCAGCGCCTCGCGCCAGTCGCGCATGATCGGCAGGCCTGCGGCGGTCCAACCCTCGTGACCGAGGACCGAATACGCGGGGCGCGGAGCGGGACGCACGAAGGAGGCGCTGTCGGTCTCCAGCACGCGCTCGGGGTCCAGCCCGGCCTCGGCAAAGATCGCCTGGGTGAAATCGAACCAGCTACCCTGACCGGCGTTGGTGCCGTGATACACGCCGGCGGGAGCATCGGATTCGGCCAGCAGACGCAGCTGGGTGGCCAGATCGCGGGTCCAGGTGGGCTGACCGACCTGGTCGGTGACCACGCTCACGGTGGGGTGGCTGCCGGCCAGGCGCAGCATGGTGGCGGCAAAGTTGTTGCCGTGCTCGCCGTAGATCCAGGCGGTGCGCACGATGAAACCACCGGTCGGGTGCTCACCCAGCACAAACTCCTCACCGGCGGCCTTGGTGCGACCGTAGGCGTTCAGCGGTGCACGGGCGGTGTCCTCGGCATAGGGCTCGGTGGCGTTGCCGGCGAACACGTAGTCGGTGGAGATGTGGATCAGCTTGGCTCCGTGGGCGGCGGCCGCGGCGGCCAGGTTGCGCGGTCCCAGCGCGTTGACCGCAAAGGCGGCGTCCTCATCGGTTTCGGCCGCATCCACCGCGGTGTAGGCGGCGCAGTTGATGACCACATCGTGCCCGGCAACCGCCGCGTGCACGGCATCGGGGTCGGTGATGTCCAGCCCGGCGCGATCCAGCGCGGTGACACTCTGGTCGGCCAAAACGGTTTGCAGGTCGCGGCCGAGCATTCCGGCCGCTCCCGTGATCAGGTAGCGCATGTATTCCTCACGTGTTGTTCCCCCGATTCTACGGGGTCCATACCGGGTACAGGTAGCGGTCAGAAATGCGTAATACTCTCGGTTGTCGTTCCGCCTCGGCGAATCCTGCCCCCACCTCGTACCCGCAAGGAGCCCCCATATGTCCACCCAGCTCCTTGATCTTGATATTGTGACCGGCCCGGTTGTGGTGGTGAGCTATGCCGTGGCGGGGGCACTGCTGGTGTACCTGCTGGTGCGTCCGGGTGGTTGGCGCTGGATCCGTACCCTGGCCATTACCCTCCTGGCTTCCCTGCTCGGTGGCACCGCGATTGTGCTGCTGCTGGAGCGTGGGCTCAATCTTTTTGGTGGGCCGATCGGTGCCCCCGCCCGCGTCTGGGGCGTCGTCGCGATTATGGCGATCGCGGTCGCCCTGGTGAACCTGTGGCGCAGTCGCTGGTGGCGCAAGGCACTGGCCGGGCTCGGGGTGGTCGCGTTTGCCCTGGCCGCGACCGTGGGGATTAATGCGGCCTTTGGCATCAACCCGACCCTGGGGGCGTTCCTGCACATCTCCACGGAGAAGCCCATCACGCTCGCCACCCCCAAACCGCAGCAGAAGCCTCCGGCCGGTCCGCTCTATGAGACCTGGAAACCGCCCGCGAACATGCCCGCCAGCGAGGTGGGCAGCCAGGTGATTCCCGGAGTCATCTCGGGCTTCAATGCCCGTCCGGCCGGCATCTATCTGCCCCCGGCGGCACGGGTGAAAAACGCGCCCGCCCTGCCCCTGATGATCCTGATGATGGGTCAGCCCGGGGACCCGAACCCGACCTTTGTTCAGCAGGTGCTGGATAAGTTTGCCGCCAAGCATCAGGGGCTCGCTCCGATCGTGGTGGTCGCCGATCAGCTGGGTAACCCCAACGATGACACCCTGTGCCTGGACACCGCTAAGTACGGGAAGGTGGAAACCTACATCACCCAGGACGTGATGAACTGGGCCCACAAAAACCTCAACGTCATCCAGGACCCGGCCTACACCACCGTTGCCGGTTACTCCAACGGGGGCGTGTGCTCGATCTACTTTGCGGCGAAATATCCAACCCTCTTCCATAATGTGATCGATATCTCGGGGGAGGAGTATCAGGGAACGGGTAACCCCAAGCTGGCGCTTCGCGAGGTCTTCGGGGGCAACCAGGTGGCCTATAACGAGGTCAAGCCCCTGACCATCCTGGGCCGAAACACCTATCCGGAAACCACCGCTATTTTCACCGCGGGGGCCAACGATCCGCTCTATACCGAGGAGTCGCGAAAGGTGGAGGCGGGCGCAAAAGCGGCCGGAATGAAATCAACCCTGGTGTCGGTTCCCGGTGCCGGACACGGTGCCGATGCGCTGCTGGGTGGGCTGGAGGCGGGCTTCAACGTGCTCTATCCGGTTCTGGGACTCCAGGCTAAATAGTCACCCATTCCGGGAAAGACCGGCGTACACACCGGGTGCTAAGGCAGGAATTGGTAGACTGCCTCCGTGCAAATTCGTGAATTGAAGATCCCCGACAGCTACGAGATCACCCCGAAGCAGTTCGGGGATGACCGTGGACTGTTCCTTGAGGCGTATCGCTTCGACCGTCTCGAGGAGGCAACCGGCCGCTCGATCAAGCTCGCGCAGGTGAACACCTCGGTGTCCAAGCGTGGCTCGGTTCGTGGCATCCACTTTGCCGATGTGCCTCCGAGCCAGGCCAAGTACGTGATGTGCCCGCGTGGTGCCGTGCTCGACTTCGTGATCGATATCCGGGTGGGCTCGCCCACATTCGGGCAGTGGGACTCGGTTCTGCTCGACGATGTGGACCGTCGCGCGATCTTCATCTCCGAGGGCCTGGGACACTGCTTTGTTGCGCTCACCGATGACGCAACCGTGACCTACCTGGTGAACGACGTGTACCGTCCGGACCGCGAGCACGGGATCAACCCGCTCGACCCCGAAATCGGTCTGGTGTTCCCCGAGGAGGCCGGCACCCCGCTGCTCTCCCCGAAGGACACCGAGGCCCCGGGCCTTGCCGAAGCCGCCGCCGCCGGTCTGCTGCCCACCTGGGAAGCCGCCCGCGCCTACTACGACTCGCTGAAGGGTAACTAACGCCATGAAGGGCATCATTCTCGCCGGAGGCTCCGGCACGCGGCTGTGGCCGATCACCAAGGGCATCTCCAAGCAGCTCATGCCCATCTACGACAAGCCGATGGTGTATTACCCCCTGTCGACCCTGATGATGGCCGGAATCAGCGAGATTCTGATCATCACCACCCCCGAGTACAACGAGCAGTTCAAGGCGCTCCTCGGAGACGGTTCGGACCTGGGCATCCGCCTGGAGTACGCCGTTCAGCCCTCCCCGGACGGCCTGGCGCAGGCGTTCATCATCGGTGAGGAGTTCATCGGTGATGACTCGGTAGCGCTGGTGCTCGGTGACAACATCTTCCACGGCACTGGCCTGGGGTCGGCGCTGCGTAACCACAACGAGATCGACGGCGCGGTGATTTTCGCCTACCCGGTTGCCGACCCGCGCAGCTACGGTGTGGTCGAGTTTGACGAGACCTTCACCGCGATTTCGATCGAGGAAAAGCCCGCGCAGCCCAAGAGCAACTACGCCGTGCCCGGCCTGTACTTCTACGACAACTCGGTCATCGAGATTGCCAAGACCATCGAGCCCAGTGCCCGCGGCGAGCTGGAGATCTCCACCGTCAACGAGCGCTACCTGAACCAGGGCAACCTGCACGTTCAGGTTCTGGATCGGGGTACCGCGTGGCTGGACACCGGCACATTCGAGTCGATGATGCAGGCCTCCGAGTACGTGCGCGTGATCGAGGACCGTCAGGGGTTCAAGGTCGGCTGCATCGAGGAGATCGCCTGGCGTGCAGGCTGGATTGATGATGATCAGCTGCGCGCGCTGGCGGCTCCGCTGGTCAAGAGCGGATACGGACGCTACCTCGCCCACCTGGTCGATTCCGCACACATCGACCGCTAGGGTGATGCACCACTAACAATCGGGCACCGGGAAATCCCGGTGCCCGATCGTTTTGGTGGGGGCGAATCTAGTGGCGCTGCGTGCGCCGCGCCTTGGCGGCGAGGAGGTGTCCACGAACCCCGAGCCCCACATTCAGGACCGCGCGCAGCGGCCAGAGCAGTGGGTGGGAGTACTTGCGCCCGAGGAATCGAGCGGCGCTGCGGTGGTGCACCAGCAGCATTTCGCCCGAGCTGTCCTGCGTGGAGTGGCCGCCGGTGTGGGTCACCGTGGCGGCGGGTACGTAGACGTTGCGCCAGTCCGCGTTTCCCGCGCGGTAGCCCAGATCCACGTCCTCGAAGTACATGAAGTAGGAATCATCAAATCCGCCCAGCGCCGTGAAAACGTCCCGACGGATCAGCAGGCAGGCACCGGAGAGCCACCCCGAGTCTCGCGGTTCGCTGCCCTCGGTGCGGTTGTGATAGTTCGCGCTCCAGGGGTTGCTGGGCCAGATGTTGGCAAACAGCGCGTGACCGATGCCGGCGCGGATCGAGGGGACGTTGCGGGCGGAGGGATAGATTTCGCCGTCGGGCTGGAGGATGCGGGGTCCCAGGACGCCAATTTGCGGGTCGCTATCGGCCACGGCGAGCAGCGCCTCCAGGCAGCCGGGGCTCACCTCAAGGTCGGGGTTGCAGACGAAGATCCACTCGCGAGGCTCGGTTTCAGATTCGGCCGCGCGATTGATCGCCGCCCCGTATCCGGGGTTCTCGGGAATCGGCAGGTATCGGGCGGCATAGTGCTCGCTGAGGTCGCGCACGCCGGCGCGGGCCGGGTTGTTATCGGCAACCGTGATGGGCAGCTCGGAGCCGTACGCATCGCGGAGGGATGACAGTAGCCCGGGCAGGACCTCGGCGGATCCGTAGCTCACCGTGATCGTCGAGACACGCTGGGGGACGGAGGCGGTGGCTGAGGAATCCATACCCGCTCCATCTTACGCGACTTGACGAGACACGGATACACGAATCACGCCGTCTGACCAGTACGCTTGCTACATCGGCAGTGCCCGTATCTTGGGCTCCGACCACGGATGAAAGAGAAGTTTGTGAGCATTACTCTCCCCTTTGACGCCAACGACGTTGTTGGTGCCGAATACCGTCGTCTCCTGGCCGGAACCATTGCCGCAGACAAGCCCGAGAACGTGGTGTTTGCCGTCTCCAATACCGATCCGGCAAGCGGTCGTGGTGACCTCTATGTAGCCCTGGGGCTGGCCTCCGCGCTGGATCGGTTGGGCTGGGGTGTGCGCTTTTTGGACCAGACTCGCTGGGGAGAGGTGCTGCCCCCGGAAACCACGGTGTCGATCGCGATGCTGGAGAGCTACGTTCCCGCCCTGATGGGACCGGATGTGACCCGGCTGGCCTGGGCTCGGAACTGGACCGATTCCTGGGCGACCCTGCACTATCTGCAGGCTTTTGACGGGGTGCTGGCCTCCTCCTCGGCAGCCCTCACCCGCATCACCGAGAACTTTGCGGGCCCCGCGGCGGTCCTGCCCATCGCCGCGGACTGTCGGCTGTTTCGTCCGCGTGCCGACCGCGAGCGCACGGTGGATCTCTCCACCACCGTAAACGAGTGGGGTCAGAACCGAGACATTCAGCGGGCGGTGGCGGCACTGCCCGAGGACATCACGCTGCACTGGTTTGGTGCCCGCCAGAACACCGCCAACGAGTACGGTTCCTCGGTTCATCGCCACGCTCCGATCAGCTTCTTTGAGCTGCCCGATCTCTACTCACAGTCCCGTTTTGTGTTGGATGATCTGACCCCGTCGGCGCGGGAATACGGATCGCAGAACAGCCGCCTGTACGAGTCGCTGGCGGCCGGTGCGCTGCCCATCCTGAATGAGGGACGGGGGCTGGACGAGCTGGGCCTCGATGAGGTGCCCGTCTACTCCTCACCCGAGGAACTCACCGAGCTGCTTACCCGGTTGAACGCGGATCCCGAGGGGAGTGCCGCGCTGGCCGCACGCCTGCACGAGGTGGTGATCGAGCGTCATGACTACACCGCGCGAGCCGTCGCTCTTGTCGACTTCCTCGCCCGGGTCCGCGCCGATTCCTCGGCGAACCGGGTGGAGACGGGCCCGCTGGCGGATCTCGCCGATGAGCGGGCTCGCCGCCTGGTTGCCGAGTACCATCAGCAGCGTCTCACCGGTGAGGCCGCCCACGCAACCGAACGCCTGGCGCTTGTCCAGGCAGAAAATGACGGTCTACGCGCCGAGGTTCAAAACGCTCATGCTGAGCTCACTCGGATCGCCACCCTGCCGGCGGTGCGGGTGGTGCGGCGTGTGAAGCGTCTGTTCCGAGGCCGGGCCTAACCATGAACCAGCGGGGTAGCGCCGAGGAGCTGGCTGCCGAGACGATGCGTGAACTTCTGCGCCAGTCGGTTGCTGAGTCCGCCGATCTTGCCCGCCAGCTGGCGCATGAGCGTGGTCGGGTGGCGGAGCTGAGCGCCGAACTCCACGCCGCCCGGGTACCGTTTCGACGGCTGCGCGCCCTGGCCCGGCGTATCCTACGGAGGAACCGATGAGCGAGCCTCGCCGGGTATTTGTGTACCCGCACTATGCCAATAATCCCTGGCAGGGACTCATGTACTCGGGGCTGGACCCGGAGGAGTTTCACACCGTCCCGATCGCGAGCCTGGATGAGCTTCCCACCGAGGCCCGAGCGGCCGAGGACTCGGTGCTGCACCTGAACTGGACCGCCGCGATCTCCCAGTCGGTGCCAAGCCTGGTTGAGTCTTTCGGGGCCGTCGCGAGCGCGATGGGCCGCCTGGAGGCGTATCAGCGCGCCGGGGGACGCATCGTCTGGACGATTCACAACGCCCTACCGCACGAGGTTTTCTACCTGGGGCCGGAGATCGAACTGTGCCGGTGGCTGTGTGACCGCGTGGACGCGATCACCGTGATGAACCCGGACACCGCACGCCTGGTTGCCCACCTCTACCTGCTGCCCGCGGAGAAGACACGGGTGCTCTCCCACCCCAGCTACCCGGACGCCCAGGCCAGCACGGTTACACGCGCACAGGCGCGGTCCGAGCTGGGCCTTGCGGAGGCCGAGCGGGTGGCACTGTTTTTTGGGATGCTGCGCCCGTATAAGGGAATCGAGCGTCTGCTGGCATCCCTCACCCGGGCCGATCACCATGCGGATGAGCCCACCCGGTTGATGATTGCCGGTGCGCGCGGCCCCGGCTACACCGAGGCGGGCATCACGACGCTGCTGGGTGCGCGCGATGATGTGAGCGCCTATATCGAGCATGTGAGCGATGAGCGCGCGGACCTGCTGTTTGCCGCCTGTGATCTGGTGGTGCTGCCCTATCGCGGTGGGCTGAACTCCGGGGTGGTGTATCTGGCCGCGTCCTATGGTCGCCCGGTACTGGTTCCGCAGATCCGCGAGAACACGCATCTACTGAGCGAGCCGTGGGTGTTCCCGATCACCGAGCCGTCCGAGGCACCCTTTGCCGAATCGCTGAGTCAAGCCCTGGAGCACGCGGTATCCGAGCGCGCCGAGCTGGAGGCGGCCGCGCGCGCATTCGCCGAGCCGCGTGCGGCAATCAGGGTCAGTACGGACTTCGCCGAGATCCTGCGCGGATAGCCGCACAGGATCTCGGCGAGGGTAGGGGTACTACTCGTTGTCGAAGGTGGCGGTTTCGCCACGATCGATGAAGTTGGCGGGCATGAAGATTGCCCCGCGGCACTCATCCGAGGACTCCACATCAAATGAGCAGGCCTGCGGCTTATCGTGCAGGTGGCGTCCGGCGTAGTCCATGATCGAGACGTTGACAAAGTACTTGCCCTGACCGAAGTGGGTACGCGGGAGTTCAAACTCCACCCGCCGATTGCGGTGCAGCGGGGAGGGCTTAACCTTGAGCCGGTCGGTTGCGGTGCCGTAGACGGCCTGGCCCAGCGTGTTGTCGATCTGGATCGCGCAGATCCAGTCGTCAATCTCCTGGTCGCAGTCGATGTCGATGGTCAGGGTCAGCGGTGCCTCGGGGACCAGGACGGTTCCCGACTCGGTGGTTCCGGCCGAGGTGTGGGCCACGATCCGGGCGGTCGGTGCGACCTCACCCTCGGGGCCGTCGGCCTCGTTTTCCAGGCGGCGGTCCTCGAGGTTGTCGCGGAACAGCGCCACGGCCCGGCGGGGATCCCCGTCGAATTCCAGGACACCCTGATTGAGCAGTACCGCGCGATCGCACAGCTCCAGGATCTGACCCATCGAGTGGGTCACCAGGATGATGGTGCGCCCGTCCTGCTGGAATGAGCGAATCTTATCCATGCACTTACGCTGGAACGCCTCATCACCCACGGCCAGGACCTCGTCCACCAGCAGAATGTCGGGATCGGTGTGCACGGCCACGGCAAACGCCAGGCGCACATACATGCCCGAGGAGTAGAACTTCACCTGGGTATCGATGAACTCGCCGATGCCCGAGAATGCCAGGATGTCATCGAACTGGCGCTCGGTCTCCTCGTGGCTGAGGCCCAGGATGGCCGCGTTGAGGAAGACGTTTTCGCGACCGGTCAGATCGGGATGGAATCCGGCACCCAGCTCCAGCAAGGCTGCCATGCGCCCACGACGCTTGATGCTGCCCGAGGAGGGATCCAGGATCCCACCGATGACCTTGAGCAGGGTGGATTTTCCCGACCCGTTGTGGCCGATCAGACCGATCGTGGTGCCGGCCTGAATGGAGATGGAGACATCGCGCAGCGCCCAGAAATCCTCGCGGTGCTTGGCGCCACGACGGAAGTTCACGATGCGCTCCTTGAGCGAATTGTCCTTGCGCAGCACAAACCGCTTGGACACCTCGTCGATCTCGACGAGGACCGGATTGGTGCTCGGGGTAGGGGAATCGGTGATAGTCACGATGTTGTCTAACTTCCTAGAGCGCCTGGGCGAAGTTGCCCTGCAAACGGGCAAAGATTCGCTGGGAAATGAATACGCAGAACAGGCACACCACGAGGGCGATCAGAATCCGCAGGAGGAGGAAATCCGGGTACTCGGGGGCCAGAGTCGGATCCGGGTAGTTCTCGACGTGACCCGCGGTCCAGAAGGCTCGCTGGAATCCCAGGACCGCCAGGGTGACCGGGTTGTTGGTGTAGATCTGCAGCAGGATTCCGTCGCCGAGGGCCTTCTTCACCATCGTCCACGAGTAGATGATCGGGGAGGCATACATCATGACCATCAGGAACACCTCGACCAGGTACTGGACGTCGCGCAGGTACACGTTGATCGCCGAGAGCAGCAGGGCGATCGCGAACGCGAAGGCGATTAGCAGCAGGATGGAGGGGATCACATAGATCAGATCGCCGGTCAGCGGGGGGCTTCCCACCGCGAAGGTGGCGATGATCAGGATGACGGCCTGAATCGAGAAGTTAAACAGTGCGGTGCCGGTGGCCGCCATCGGGAAGAGCTCCCGCGGCAGGTACACCTTCTTAATGATGCCCGAGTTGCCCACGATCGATCCAGTTCCGGAGCTGATGATCTCCGAGAACAGGCCGTAGACGGTCAGACCGCTGAAGATGTAGATCGCAAACTCGGGAATTCCGCGCTCAACCTGCAGGAACTTGCCCACAACGAGGTAGAAGATCATCAGCTGGGTGAGCGGACGAATCAGCGTCCACAGCAGACCCAGCGAGCTGTCCTTATAACGTGCCTTGATATCGCGGCGCACCAGAAGCGCGAGCATTGGGGTGCGGCCCAGGATCTCCCGCACCGTGCTCCAGAACCCTCCGGATCCGGCCGAGAGACCTCCCACTCGGGTCAGCGGCAGTTGGGAGAGGCGCTCCATACGGTCTTCTGGCGTCATGTTTCCTTTTTCCATCGGGGCGTTCCTCACACGGAGCGAACGGTCAGCATCAAAGTATACCTTCGCGATTCTCCGCGCCTCCTGTAAAAGCTCGGCCTGCGTTACTGGGGCGAGGCACGGTGAAGGATCAGGCATGCTTGGTAGACTGCAGCTTTGGTAGATGTTGGTTTCAACGTATTCGAGGTCCCCTGTGAAGAAGAGACGCTCCGGCGTGGTGTCCGTTGTCCTGGTTAATTTCCGTGGCACGGACGACACGATCACCTGCATTGAGGGCCTGCGCGCGCTCAACTGGCCCCAGGACAAGCTCGAGATTGTGGTGGTGGAAAACGGTTCGGGGGACGACAGCCTGGAACGTCTGAAGGCCCTGGGCGACACCATTACCCTGATTGATTCCGGCGCAAACCTTGGATTCACCGGCGGCTGCAACCTGGGTGTTGAGAAATCCAGCGGGGAGTTCGTCGCATTCCTCAATAACGATGCGCGTCCGCACCAGGACTGGATCCTGGAGGCCGTGCGTACCTTCGATTCTGGCCAGGACATCGGTGCCGTGGCCAGCAAGGTGCTGGACTGGGAGGGCGTCAACATCGACTATGCCGCCGCCTCGATCACCTGGTATGGCATGGGATACAAGCCCCAGGCGGGCTCGCCGGATAACGGCTCCCTTGACGACGAGCGCGATGTGCTCTTTGGTACCGGTGCCGCCATGTTCATGCGGGGCACCGTGTTTGAGGAGCTGGGCGGCTTCGACGACAACTTCTTTATGTTCTACGACGACGTGGACCTGGGGTGGCGGATGAACCTGCTGGGTTACCGCTTCCGCTACCAGCCGAAGTCCCTGGCGTACCACAAGCACCACGCCTCGATGAATAAGTTCGGCAACTTCCGCGAGACGTACCTGCTGGAGCGCAACGCGCTGTTCACCCTGTACAAGAACCTCGACGATGAGTCGCTGGCCCGGGTGCTTCCCGGTGCCCTCTCGCTGGCGCTGCGCCGTGCCGTGGCCCGCGGGGAGCTCGACTCGGAGAGCCTGGACCTGCGCAACCCCGGTGACGACTCGCAGGAGACCATGCCGGTATCCAAGCAGACCATGGCGGGAATCTTCGCGATGGACCAGTTTGTGGAAAAGCTGCCCGAGATGCAGGCCGCCCGCGAGCAGGTGCAGGCCACCCGCACCCGCTCGGATCGTCAGCTTTCCCCGCTGTTTGGTAAGACCGACGAGCCCGCCTACCCGATCGAAAACTACCTGCGCGGATACGACAAGATCGTCTCCACCCTCGGACAGTTGGACGTGGGCGGCCGCCGCCGCGTCCTGATCATCACCGGTGACACCATCGGGCTGAAGATGGCGGGCCCCGCCATTCGTGCCTGGAACATGGCGAACCTGCTCTCCAAGGAGCACGATGTCCGCCTGGTGACCATGGGCAACGCCACCATCACCGACCCCAACTTCACGATCGCAACCGTGGATCGTCACCGCCCCAAGAGCATCGTGCAGCACGAGCAGTGGGCCGATGTCATCATCTTCCAGGGGCACGCGTCGGTGGTCTTCCCGGCGATCGCCACCAGCCAGAAGGTGCTCGTGGTAGATGTATACGACCCGATGCACCTCGAACAGCTTGAGCAGGCACGCGAGCTGGGAATGAACCGCTGGAACAAGCAGATCAAGGACGCCACCGAACTGCTCAACAGCCAGCTGGTGCTGGGAGACTTCTTCCTGGCCGCGAGCGAGCGTCAGCGCCACTTCTGGCTGGGACAGCTCAGCGCCGTGGGCCGGGTCAACGCGTTCACCTACTCCCGCGATGGGGACCTGGGTTCGCTGATCGCGATTGCCCCGTTCGGACTGTCCTCGGACGCACCGGTGAAAACCAAGCCCGCCATGCGCGGTGTGGTGCCGGGCATCGGCGAGGATGACAAGATCATCATCTGGGCCGGCGGCATCTACAACTGGTTCGACCCGGAAACCCTGATTCGCGCCGTCGCCAAGGTATCCAAGAAGCACGATAACCTCAAGCTCTTCTTCATGGGTGTGAAGCACCCCAACCCGGATGTGCCCGAGATGGAGGTTGTCTCGCGCGCTCGTGCGGTCGCCGAGGCCGAGGGCATCACCGGAACCAACGTGTTCTTCAACGAGGTCTGGGTTGACTACAACGAGCGCCAGAACTACCTGCTGGAGGCCGATGCGGGTGTCTCCACCCACTTCCAGCACGTCGAGACCACCTTCTCGTTCCGCACCCGAATCCTCGACTACCTGTGGGCGGGACTGCCGATCATCACCACCGAGGGGGACTCCTTCGGCGATCTGGTTTCGCAGCAGAAGCTGGGAGTCTCGGTTCCCGAGCGCGACGTCGATGCGCTGGCAGAGGCCATTGAGAAGACCCTCTTCGATGAGAAGTTCCAGGCAGCCGCACGCAAGAATGTGGCGCGTGTGCGTAAGGACTTCTTCTGGGAGAAGGCGATGGCACCGCTGATCGAGTTCTGCCGGAACCCCGTGCACTCGGCCGACAAGGCACCCGGGGTGAAATCCTCCGCCGCCGTGGCCCAGGTTTCCTTTGCCCCGGCTCGTCGCCCGGGCAAGCTCGCACAGGACATTCGTGCCACGGTCTTCTACCTCAAGGAGGGTGGCGTCCGCGCCGTCGCCAGCCGGGTCAAGAAGCGCTTGACCCGCTAGGATCCACCGAGAAAAATGGCCGGTTCAGCCCTATTTATGGGGCGAACCGGCCATTTTCATGGGTGGCGTCGGTTGGTGCCAATTCCGCCTGTCGCCCGGCATATTGTTCGCTAGGAGCTAAGCTGGCCAGGTGGATGAAATCACCAATCAGATGACATCCGCTCGTAAGATATTTGGTTCGGTGATCGCGGTGGTACTGCTCGCCGCGGTTCTTGTTGCTCTGCCTGTCCGGGGTGGACCCGGCGCTCAGGCGGCGGACCTCAGCAAGTTTAATCCCGAGCAAATCATCAGCGACGCGGATTTTTACAACCCCGGCACGATGAATGCCGACCAGATTCAGCAGTTCCTGCAGAGTAAGGTTTCCACCTGTACTCCCGGTAACGACTGCCTGATCAACCTTCGTATCAACACGTTCGACCGCGGCGCTGATCAGATGTGTTCAGCCTATAAGGGTGCCTCAAACGAGAGTGCCGCAACGATCCTGATGAAGGTTTCCCAAGCCTGTGGACTCAACCCGCAGGCTCTTATTGTCATGCTCGAAAAGGAGCAGGGACTGGTTACCGCCAAGGCACCGGGTAAGTACGGAAACTATCGCTGGAACGCAGCGATGGGTTACGCCTGCCCCGATACCGCGGCGTGTGACACGCGCTACTACGGTTTTTATAACCAGGTCTATATGGCGGCCTGGCAGTTGAAGCGCTACGGTAACCCGCCGGGCACGTCCCAGTTCTTTACCTGGTTCCCGGTGGGTAAGCCCTCCGCGGTGATGTGGAACCCGAACGCCGCGTGCGGTTCGAAGACCATCACCATTCGGAACAAGGCCACCGCAGCCCTGTACTACTACACCCCGTATCAGCCCAACCCGGCCGCCATTGCCGCGGGCTACGGAACCGGCGATGCCTGTTCCTCCTACGGAAACCGGAACTTCTACCAGTACTACACCGACTGGTTTGGTGGACCGGTGAAAAACTCCAACCCGATTGGTTCGTTCGAATCGGTTCAGGGGTCGCCCGGCCAGGTTCGTGTGACGGGATGGGCGCTTGATCCCGACACCGCAAACCCGATCCAGGTGCACGTCTACGTGGATAACGCGAGCACCGCGTACACCGCCGATCGCGACCGGCCCGACGTGGGGGCAGCGTACCCCGGGTTCGGATCGAAGCACGGATTTGATGTCACCGTCCCGGTCAGTCCGGGTGGCAGCCATAAGATCTGTGTCTACGCGATCAACGTGGGTGCCGGAGACAACACCCTGCTTGGCTGTGGTGATGTGGTCCTTCCCTCCGGTTCGCCGGTTGGGGGTATCGATAAGGTGACCGCCGAGTCCGGCAAGGTCACCGTGACGGGGTGGGCTCTTGACCCCGACACCGCCGCACCGATCACCGTCCACGTCTATGTGGGATCCGCCTCCTATGCGGTGACCGCCGACCAGGACACCAAGTCGGTACCGGCGTCGTATTCGGCGTACGGGACCAAGCACGGATTCACCTATTCGGTCGCCGCTCCACCGGGCGATACGAACGTGTGTATCTGGGGTATCAACGTGGGCCTCGGAGGCAATACCGAGATGGACTGTCAAAAGACAACCATCCCGGGTTCCACCGGACCCACCGAGCAGGGTCGCGCGCCGATCGGTAACTTCGAGAAGGTTGTTGTTGCCCCCGGCCAGGTCACCGCATCGGGGTGGGCTCTTGACCCCGATACCGCACAGCCGATCCAGGTCCACATGTACGTCGGAGCCCGGAGTGCGGCCTACACCGCCGACGGTGTCCGCAACGATGTGGCCAATGCGTATCCCGCCTATGGAAACAAGCACGGATTCCAGACCACGATGACCGGCGTCGCAGGCACCCAAAACGTGTGCATGTACGCCATCAACACCGGACCCGGCGGTCACACCCAGCTCGGGTGTATGACCGTGAACATTCCGGCAAAGATCGTGGATCAGGGTCGTGTGCCCATCGGTTGGCTGGACGCAACCCCGGTGGCACCGGGCAAGGTTACGGTCAACGGTTGGGCCATCGACCCGGATACCAGTGAGCCGATTCAGGTCCACGTGTATGTGGGCGGTCGCAGCGTCGCTGTGCGCGCCGACAAGGCACGACCGGATGTCGCCGCGCTGTACCCGGACTACGGCCCGAACCACGGGTTTACCGTGGACGTGACCGGGGTCTCGGGCACGCAGAATGTGTGTATCTACGGCATCAATACGGGGCCGGGTGGCAACGCCCTGCTCGGTTGCCGGACGGTCACCATTCCGTCGGCCATCGTGGATCAGGGTCGCCCGCCGTTTGGCTGGTTCGACTCGGTTTCGGTGAGTGGCACAACGATCTCCGCACGTGGCTGGGCCATTGACCCGGACACTAACGATCCGATCGCCGTGCACATGTACGTCAACGAGGCCAGCACCGCGTTCCGCGCGGACACCAGCCGACCCGACGTCTCAACCGTGTATCCGGCATTTGGACCCAACCACGGGTTCGAAACGCAGATGCAGGGGCGTCCCGGCGTGAACAACGTGTGCATGTACGCGATTAACAACGGTGCGGGTGGGAACACCCTGCTCGGTTGTAAGAGCGTGACGGTGAACTAGTCACACCCGCCTGACTCCTCGTGAGGCACCCAGCCCCCGGGTGATGGTGGATCTTCGGATCCGCCAACACCCGGGGGTTTGTGCGTCTTCGAGGGGTTTTGTGGTGCCGAACGGTGGGGCCGGGAGGCTCGGGTGGGCAGCGTGCTGCGGCACGCGGACAACCTGCCACCCGCCATCTGGCCAAGCCCGTATTGTGGAAGCATGAAACGTATCGCTCCGGTTCTTGCCGCGGTCCTCCTGCTTGCGGGCTGCGCCCCGCACACGCCCTCCGAATCGGCATCGCCGAGCCCGTCCAGCTCGGCGAGCGCCTCGCCGAGCGCGTCCCCGTCGCAGAGCCCGAGCGAAACGCCCACTCCCGGTGGATCGAGCGATCCCGCGGTCACCCCGACCCCGGAGGAAACCAACGGCGGATCCGGTGCCGGCCCCGCCCCCGTCCCGCCGACCGTCGATACCTCGGCGGGCCTGGCGGAGCAGACCCAGAAGGCGCTGCTGGCGAGCCTCCAGGTGGCGCAGTTCAGCGATACCTGCAGCCAGGGTGCCCCCTACTGCTACATCGCGGCCCTGAGCGAGCCCAGCGCGGGCGTGGTGGTGGTGAACTTCACCGCCGGGGCACAGGCCGGAAACACCGCGCCGCTGGCCGCGAGCATCCTCTCCAGCGTTGCCGGTTCCGTTCCCGGACTCAAGGAGATTCGCACGGCGATCAACGGCGTTCAGGTGGGCACGGCAACCCGCTAGGCTCCCGGTACTCAAAAGCTCCGGCCGCCCCGTCACTGACGGGGCGGCCGGAGCTTTTTGTGTGTCTAGGCGCGGAGTGCTTCGGGCTCGCGCAGTCGGCGCAGATCCAGCGCGTCCTCATCCAGCGGGACGCTGTCGGCGAGCTTCCACAGCAGCCACAGCCCACCGGCCAGCACGAGGCTGAAGGCGATGATCAGGGCCAGGATCGGGATGCCGAACGGCGTGGTCCAGGTCGGGGCCACAAACATCTGCAACAGCGGGTAGTTGATGCCGATCGAGTAGCGCTTGATCACCAGGATGTAGGCGGCCACGTGGGCGGCCCAGAGCAGGGCGAAGACCGCCAGCGCGGGACGGCGGATCGAGGGCCAGGGCAGTCGCGCATCCGACATGACGATCGAGCACACCAGCAGCGTCAGCAGCGCCATCGCCAGCATGTAGCGGCCCTGCCAGATCTGCCCGAGCTCATGAACCACCATCGTCTGGACAACGGTCGGCATAAACAGGGTGACCGCCAGCAGACCGGCGATGATCAGACGGTTCTTCTTTCCGGCCACGGAGAAGCCCACGATGAAGGTGATCAGGATGGCGCCACCCCATACGATCGGGGTGAAGATCGGCGCGGGGGTGTCCAGCCAGCCGAACTCACCGATCCAACCGATGATCTGGTTTCCGGTGGAGTTGAGCATCGCCAGGGCGGTTCCAAACTCGCCGCGCATCAGGCCGCCGGGAGGAGGCGAACCCACATCCGGGGCGGTCAGATACCAGCCCACGGTTGCCAGGCCGGCGATCACACCGAGTGCGCCGATGATCCAGGTCACCGGGCGACGCAGCAGGGCACCGATCACCTTGCCTTCGCCCATCAGCAGACCCACGGCCAGGGCGATCACCAGCCAGAGGATCGAGATACTGCGGGTGGACATCAGCAGCACACCCGAGATCAGCATCAAGGCCAGATAGCCCAGGGTCGCTCGGGTACTCAGTGTTTTGCGAGACAGCAGCAGGGTGGTGGCAAACACGGCCAGGATCGAGGTGGCTTCCAGCCCGTTGGGGTTCACCGAGCCGGAGAGATAGAAGGTCATCGGGGTGAGGATTGCTCCCACCGCCAGGTACGGCCAGCGTCCCACGCGCAGACGGGTCAGCGCCCCAAAGAGGATTGCCACCGGGATCGAGGCAACCAGTGCACCGGCCAACCGCATGGCGTACAGGCTGGAGTCTCCGTTGATCAGTAGCGACGGCCACCCGGTCAGGATGTAGTAGCCCGGGGCGTTGAGACCGGCGGTGGTGCTGGTGGAGACGGTTGCCGAGGGGTCGGTCGGACGCTGGTCCATGCACGTGGTGACCGTGATGTCGGGTTTGAACGCGTTACAGGTGAAATTGTGTGAGTATGCGACACCCGCGGGTACATCAACGTACACGGTGCCGTTATGCGCATCTCCGGCGGTTCCGTAGAACTCGCCGTGAGCCACGGCCGCGGCACGAATGAAGTGTGATGCCTCGTCGGGTACCGACGAGGGGGGAGTGCTCAACGCCCAAATCGAGGAGAGAATAAAGAAGATCCCGCCGGCAAGAATTGCGGCAAGTATGGGGCGAATGGGCTCTCTTTTTACGCGTGAACGTTTTGGCACTTAGGAGGGTCCTCTGTCCGGTGACTGATGGGTGGTGAATCGCCGGCGGAACGTGCTGTCTCTGTAAGGATCCGCCCCGCATCCACAGATAAGATTACGATCTAGCCTAGCGTAGCCTAGACATGCAGCTGAGCCCCGCGACCGACAGGCGGCGGCGCGGGCTGAGAGACACACGGATAGGACAGCACGTGCACACGGAGAATCCCAATTCAGGATCCGAACCTACGGGAGGTGCCTCCGTGGTGCCCGGCCCGGCCAAAGCGCGAGTGCTCGCGTTCGGGGGCTTGAGCATGGTGCTTGGTTCGACAGCAATCGCCGGACTCCTAGGGTATTTAATCCAACTGGGAATGGGCCGGGCGTTGGGCAATACCACCGAGTATGAGTCCTTCATGGCCTTCTGGGCGGCGTTCTACCTGGTGGTGGGCACGCTCTCGGGTGTGCAGCAGGAGTTCACCCGGGCCTCCTCGATTGCGCGGCAGAGCCCCGAGATCGAGCGCGGGACCCGTCCCGGTCGCTACCTGGTGGTGGCCGCGCTGATCGTGTGTGCGGTGTTGGCGCTGACGGGTGCCCTGTGGGGCCCCGCGGTCTTCGGGTCGGGCGGATACGCCGCGGCGCTGTTCATCGCCGTGGGGGCCGGCTTCTACGCGGTGTTTGCGGGCCTCAGCGGCCTGCTCTATGGTCACGAACGCTGGGGTGTGCTCTCGCTGGGGATCGTTGCCGACCCGCTGATTCGGGCGATCGCCCTGACCTTCGCCATCGTGTTGGGGGGACTGGCGCTCTCGATTCAGGCCGCCGTGGTACTTCCTGTTGCCCTGTGTGTGGTGCTTCTTTTGGTGGCGATGCGGGTGGGGAAGAATGGACTACCCGCGCTGGGCATGTCCTGGCGGGCCCTCAGCTGGAACACGCTGCGGGCGATGGGCGGTGCGGCGGCAACCGCCGCGCTGGTCTCGGGCTTCCCGCTGTTTCTGAAGATCGCCGGCGAGGGCAATGCCGCACTGGCCACCATTATCTTTGTGTTCACCATCGTGCGGGCCCCGATCGTCATTCCGCTGCTGGCCCTGCAGAGCTTCATGATTGTGCACTTCACCAAGAACCTGGCGCGCGCGGTCGGATCTGCCCTCAGGCTGATCCTGGTCATCATCGCCGCATCCGTGGTCCTGGGCGGGCTGGGTGCGCTGATCGGTCCGCCGATCGTGAGCTGGATCACCAACGGGGCCTTCGACCCGGCACCCCTGCTGCTGTTTGGCATGATCGCCAGTGCCGGTTTCACCGCCGGACTCTGCGTGAGTGGATCCGCGGCGGTGGCCACCAGTCGGCACGGCGCGTTTGTGGTGGGTTGGGTGGTGGCAGCGATCACCAGCATTGCGCTGATCTTCGCCCCGATCGATCTGGCGACCCGTACGGTGCTGGCATTGAGCGCGGGACCCCTGCTGGGTCTGGTTGTGCACCTGCTGGCGATCCGCACGACCCGGCCGGACGCGGTGCCGGTGGAGACCGGAACCCCCGGGATCTGAGTCGGGCGAGCGCGGCCGGAGCCGCCTGGTCGTGCCGGGCTGTTCCTGACGAGCGCGGGCGAAGCTGGCGGGTCGCGCCGGTGTGTTCCTGACTAGCGCGGTTGGAAAAGGTCGCGCAGAATCTCGGTATTGCCCTGTGAGGTGAACCGCGCGTAGTCACCACGTGTGGCCTCGCGCAGCACCGGGAAAAACCGGCGGATTCGGCGATCGGGGAGCTCCGCACGGAACGTCTCGATTCGCAGTTTGCCCCGGGCGGCTGCGCGAATCGATGCGTCGATTTCGGAGTCTCGGCCATCGAGATGGGCCACCAGGGCAGCGGTTCGATCGCGCAATCCCCGGTTGCGGTTCCCGCGGGGGCTGAGTACCCGGTCCAGCTTGCGGCGCAGTGTGGGGCGGGACACCCCGATCTGGTTGCTGGCGTGCAGTCGGTATTCAACAAGCGGATCGGTGATGATCCCGATTCGGGTTTCGGCTGCGGCGATGACCGCGAGCCACTCGTCGTGAATCCAGCCCTCGGGAATCGGTGCCGCCCGACGCCACAGATCCGCACGGAAGGCCATCGTCATCCCGGTGGCAAGATTGCGCCGCAGGAACACCTCAAAGGCTCGGCCGGTCTCCACCGCGTCACGCTCATGCTGGTGCAGTGGCAGCGTCTGAAACAGGGTGCCGGGGAGACGGGTGCCGGCATCGTCGATCAGATCGGCATCGCCAAAGACCAGTGCGACATCTGGATGCGTGTCAAAGTAGTCGGCGGCAGCGGCGACGCGGTTGGGATACCACCGGTCATCCTGGTCGCTGAGGATCAGCACGTCGGCCTCGAGTGCGGCCGCATCCAGGGCACGGGAGAAGTTGCCCCGCACGCCCAGCGGGGTCGGGGAGGTCAACACCGTAAACGGCAGGGCCCCCTCAAGCTCGCGTTCGACCAGCGCCAGGGTGGCATCGGTGGACGCGTCATCGGCAACCACCACCAGGTCGGGTCGCCTGGTTTGGGCGGCGATGCTGCGCAGCTGCTCGCTCAGGTGGCGTGCGCCATTATGTGTGGCCAGCACAACCGCAATCCGTGACATGGGTACTACTCCGACCTGCGATCTAGGGGCTTCGGGGACCATCATATGGGCTGAGCCCGGGAACGTCTCGGGCGGGGCACCTGATAGCGTAAACCTGTGACTCTTGACATCATGCTGCCGTTTTATGGCGACCCGACCCAGTTTATGACGGCCGTGAAGAGTGTATTGGCTCAGGACAACCCGGATTGGCGCCTGGTGATCATCGATGACCAGTATCCCGACCCGGCACCGGGGGAGTGGGCGGCCGCCATCGAGGACCCCCGGGTCACCTACCGCCGCAACACCAAGAACCTGCGGATCAGTGGAAACTTCAACGAGAGCATCCGTCTGATGGAAAACTCTCATGCGATCATCCTGGGCTGTGACGACATCCTCCTGCCCGGATTTGTCGGCCGTGCGCTGGAGCTGATCGAACGTTTCCCCGATGCCGCCCTGATTCAGCCGGGCGTGGAAATTATCGATGGTGAGGACCACGTGTATTCGCCTCTCGCGGACCGGATTAAGGCGATGTGCCGCCCGAGCGGATCGGGTACCCGCGAGGTCGGCGGCGAGGAGCTGGTGACCAGCCTGCTGCGGGGAAACTGGCTCTACTTTCCGTCGCTGATCTGGCGGGTTTCGGAGCTGAAGTCGCGCGCCTTCCGCACCGATCTTGAGGTGGTGCAGGACCTCGACATGATCCTCGGCATCATCGAGGCCGACAACACGCTGGTCATCGATGAGCAGACCGTGTTCCAGTATCGCCGTCACGCTCAGTCGCTGTCGGCCAAGCGCGGTCCGGATGGGAAGAAGTTTATCGAGGAGCGCGCGGTCTTTGACGCCGCCGCCTCCCGCGCCAAGGCTCGCGGATGGCGCCGCGCGGCTCGGGCGGCCTCGCTGCGTCTCACCTCCCGTGCCAATGCGCTCACCGAACTGCCGGCGGCGCTGCGGGCGGGGTCGGGTGCCTCGACGCGGTCGCTGCTGCGACACGTGTTTGGCGGCTAGGACCTTCGCGCCTCGGCGGGGTATGTCGCCCCGAGGGCGATCCTCCTTCATCCCGCGTGCGCGGCACCCGACAAAGCATAAAAGAGCGGTTAGAATGACAATTATGCCGATTTCACTCAGCGAGACCCTCGTTGTCCTACCTGCTTACAACGAAGAGGAAGCGTTGGGCGGTGTCCTCGCGGAAATTCGCGAAACCCTGGGCGATGTGACCTGCCTCGTGGTGGATGACGGTTCCGCCGATCGCACCAGCGAGGTGGCCCGCGCAGCCGGGGCACGGGTGGCCACCCTGCCGCTGAATCTCGGTGTGGGTGGGGCCATGCGGGTGGGGTTCAAATACGCCGTCGCAAACGGTTTCCGCGCGGTGGTCCAGGTGGATGCCGACGGTCAGCACGACCCCAAGTCCCTGCCCGAGCTCGTGGCCGGTCTGGATGAGGCCGATATCGTCATTGGTGCCCGTTTTGCCGGCAGCGGCGACTACGAGGTCAGCGGCCCGCGCAAGTGGGCGATGAAGTTTTTGTCGGTGGTGATTGGCCGCATTTGCAAGACCAAGCTCACCGACACCACCAGTGGTTTTAAGGCGATTGGCCCGCGAGCACTGAACCTGTTTGCCCGCTACTATCCGGCGGAGTATCTGGGCGACACCATTGAGGCCCTGGTCATTGCGGCCCGCGCCGGATGCGTGGTGAAGCAGGTGCCGGTATCGATGCGTGAGCGTGCCGGCGGTGTCCCCTCGCATAATCCGGTCAAGGCCGCAATCTACCTGGCCCGTGCCTTTGTCGCGCTGACATTTGCGCTTGTCCGTCCGCCGGTCCGCCTGGCCAACATCGAACGGAGCGCAGCATGATCGCGGTTTCCCACATTCTTGCCATCGCCGCCTCGGTCCTGATCCTGGTGGTGGTGATCGAAATGGTGCGCCGTCACCGGCTCAAGGAGCGTCACGCGACCTGGTGGCTGATTGCCGGTGTGATCGCGTTGATCACCAGTATCTTCCCGGGCATTCTCCAGTGGGCATCACAGATTCTCGGGGTAGAGATTCCGCTGAACCTGGTGTTCTTCGCGTGCGCCGCGGTCCTGTTCCTGGTGTGCCTGCAGCACGGTTCCGAGCTGGCAAACACCGAGGAGCGCGTGCGTGTCCTGACCGAGGAGAGCGCGCTGCAGGAAATGCGTATTCGCGCGCTTGAAGACGCTCTCGGTGCCCGCGACTCGAGGCCCTCGTCGGCAAACGACGCCTAGCGCGTCGCATACGCCGGTCCAGCCTATTCGCGCGGAACCGGCGGTAACGCCCGCCGGGTATCCCGGAAGCGGGCCAGCCATGAGGTGGATCTGGACGCCAGAATTGCGCAGATCACCAGCATGACCCATCCGCCCGAGGTCAGCACAAAGCTCTCGGCAACCGAGGTTCCGGCCAGCGCCACCATGATCAGTGCGGGCCAGGTGTAGGTGACCGTACGGCGGTTGCTGGCCAGGAGCCAGGACCGGATAAACGCGGTAATCGCGAGGATCGCAAACAGGCAGATCCCGACCACACCCACCTGAAGCGCCACATCCAGATAGGCGTTCAGTGCCGACGTGTGGCGATTTTGCAGGGTGAAGTTAATCGTGTTGTAGGGGGTCGTGGACGCCCGCCACATGCCGGTCCACCCCCATCCCTCCATCGTATTCACGGGGATCAGTCGCCATACCTGAATCCACAGCGAGTAGCGAGTGAGGAATTCTCCGTTGGCGTTGAGCAGCGTGAGCACCCAGACCCGGTTGAGATACACCACGATCGTCACGATGACGCTGAGCGACAGCAGGATCCACTGGAGCGCGGGTCTGCGTTCGGCGGGCGCCTTGCGGATGCCGTAGAGCGCGGCGGAGGCGATGCCCAGGACAATCGCCACAAAAATCATGACCGGCGAGCGACTCAGCAGCAGACACATCACCGCGAGTGAGATCGAGAAACCCGCCAGCGGCTTGGGGACCGAGCGGGTGCGCCACTCGATCACAAACGAGATCAGCGCGATCATGGTGGCAAACGCCAGGAAGCTGCGCGAGCCAAAGATGCCCTGGATCGGGCCGCCCGAGGCGATGGTTCCGCTGATCTTGAGGAATGGCACCGGGGTGTCCAGCAGGATGCCCGAGAAGATCTCCAGCATCAGCGAGGCGGTGAGCAGGATGCGCATCGCGGTGCCTACGGCCCGGACCACCTGAATCGTGTCGCGGCTGAGCGCGACCGCGGCCGCCAGGAACCCGAATCCCAGCTGATAGGCGGCACCCACCAGCGAGTTCGCCGGGGAGGTGGCCCAGATGACCGAGATCGTGCACCAGCCGACAAAGGCCAGCACGGTGAGCGGGATGACCCCGCCCCACTCGATGTATTCGCGCCGGCCGATTAGCATCAGGGCGGCCAGGAAACACAGTGTGGCCAGGCCCGCGGCTACTCCGGCCCAGCCCAGCAGCGACTGGGTGAAGGGCACACAGAACGACCAGCCGATGATGGTGACCGCGAGGGCCTGTACCCCGGGTGCGCCGGTGAGGACCTCCCGCAGTTGCCGGATCGGCGTGGCACCGATGGGATCCGGACGGCTCATGCGTGCGCCGTTCGGGTATCGCCGGGCGGGGGTACCTCGGGACGGTCATAGCGCGGCTGAGGACTCGCATCGGGGGCGAGCTCGGTGCCCGCGTCCATGAGCGGCCGGCGTACACCGGTGAGTGCAAACAGGCAGATCAGGACCCAGCCGGACTCCACCAGCGGACGGCTCTCGGCGATCGACTGGACCAGCAGGGTCACCAGGATCAGCAGCGGGACCAGCGCATAGGGGGAGAAGGGACGGGCATCATTCTGGTCGACGCGGGGGCGGTCAATGGCGGTGAACCAGGCACGCCACAGTGCCGAGGCCAGGGCCAGGGCCAGCAGGATGACACCGATAATGCCCAGCTGCATCCAGACGTCGAGCCAGGTGTTGTGTGCCTGTAACTGCAGGACGCGGTTACGTACCACCAGGTGGTTGAAGGGTTCCACCCAGGGGATCCAGGGGCTGGCGAATCCGTTCCCCAAAATCGGGCTCTTCTCGGCCTGCCTGATCACGGTGGCCCAGATCTCGGCGCGGCCGGTCAGATCCGAGCTCTTGCCCAGCAGGGAGAACACCCGATCACGCAGCAGCCAGAAGGTGATGCCGCCCACGGCAAATACTCCACCCACAACGAGTGAGCGACCAAACTGTTTGCCCGGTGCACCCGCGCGCACCCAGAGTGCGGCGGCCCCCACCACGATGACCGCGGCCAGTGCCAGCACCAGGGTCGAGGAACGGGTCAGCGCAAACAGCAGGACGGCCAGGGCAAACCAGGCACCGGTGACCCAGCGACGGGGTTCCCGAGCGCGGGCAGCGGGGGAGAGCCGGGGGTAGGCCAGCAGACGCAGGCCCAGCAGGATGATACCGAGCAGCGCGACAAAGGCCAGGAGGTTGGCGTTGCCCAGAATGCCCTGGATTCGGTCACCGGTAAACAGGACGTTGCGCGACCAGTAGGCCAGCAGCGGCGGCTTGTGTCCATACTCCACCCAGAACGGGAGGACCGGGTGGCGGATGATCAGCGAGACCACCAGCTCAAACACGATCGAGAGGGCCAGGACCGCCTGCACCGCGCGGGTGAGGGCCCCGATAATTTCGTTCCAGGTCAGGACCAGCGCGAGCATCAGTGCGGTCGCGGTGCACGCGAGCATACCCAGCAGGGTGATCGCGGATCCGCCGGGATAGGCCGACCAGATCAGCGAGAGTACCGCAAACAGAATGTATCCGGCCAGCGCGAGCGGCCAGGGGCCGGTGAGCGGGCGTGGACGCAGCCGAATCAGGAAGTAGACACAGGCGATCAGCGTGAGCGAGGCCACCGCGAGGTACCCGGGAAATCCGAGGAGGTTGCGCAGTCCGTCTCCCGCCAACGCCACAAACAGCGCAAACGTGGCCACCGCGCGCAGCCACAGGCGCTCCGTAGACAGCGCGGCGGGCGGGAGCACTCGGGTGTCGGACATAGGTCCACACTACCCGGTGGGCCCGATGATCCACGCCGAATTGCCCGGCGATCCAGCCGGATTCACGGCGAACGCGATCCGAGCCGTCGACCTAGACGAATGCGGCCTTTCCGGTGATTGCGCGACCCACGATCAGGGTGTTCATCTCGCGGGTGCCCTCATAGGAGTAGAGCGCCTCGGCATCGGCAAAGAACCGGGCCACGCGGTAGTCCAGAACGATTCCGTTGCCCCCGAGAATCTCCCGTGACCAGGCCACGGTTTCACGCATCCGCGAGGTGCAGAACGACTTGGCCAGGGCCGAGTGCTCATCGCGCTGCGCGTCCTCATCGTGCATCTCGGAGACACGCACACACAGCGCGATCGACGCGGTGATATTGGCCAGGCACTTGGCCAGCAGATCCTGAATCATCTGGTGCGCGGCGATCGGCTTACCGAACTGGATGCGTTCGCGGGCATATTCCAGCGCCGCCTCATACGCGCCGATGGCCACGCCCACGCTGGACCAGGCCACACCGGCCCGGGTGAGGCGCAGGACCTGGGCGGTGTCGGCGAAGGAGTTGGCGTTTTCCAGCTTGAGGGACCCGGGGATGCGCACATTGGTCAGCGTGATGTCGGCGTTCTGCACGATCCGCAGGCTGGTCTTACGCTCGATCTTCGTGGCCACATATCCCGGGGTGTCGGTGGGCACGATAAAGCCTTTGACCTGGTTGTCGGCGGTGTCTTTGGCCCAGATGATCGTGATATCGCTGAAGGTGGCGTTGCCGATCCAGCGCTTCTGTCCGTTGAGAATCCAGTGGTCCCCATCCCGGGTGGCCGTGGTGGTCAGTCCCCGAGCGCTATCCGAGCCCGAGAGCGGCTCGGTGAGTCCAAAGGCCCCGACGATTTCGCCGCTGGCCAGTCGGGGGAGCCACTCGGCGCGCTGGGCGGCCGAGCCGCACACCCCGATCGAGCCCATGGCCAGGCCCTCGGTCACGCCGAGGAAGGTGGAGATGGAGGCGTCCACGCGGGAGAGCTCAAGCGCCAAAAAACCTCGGAACACCGCGGAGTTCTCCCGCGGTCGGGTTTCCTCCCAGGCCCAGGTTCCCACGCCGGTCGCCATCAGGGGGCGAATCAGATCGTGCGGAAACTCGGCGGCCTCCCACAGATCGGTGACCCGGTCGGCGACGTGGTCGGCGAGGAAGGATCTGACCGTTGTCAGGGCCTCCTGCTCATGGGGTTCGAGCGTGGTGGAGAACCCGTAGAAGTCACTGTCGAGGGGCTGGAAAGTCATGATCGCTCCTTTGCTGAATCACCGATGAAACCGACCCCAGCCTAGGGACGCCCGGATGCTCGCGCCAGACTCCTTGGTGAGTTCCTCCAGAGTTCGTCACGACCGGGTGTCCGGACTTGTATGGTGGGCATAAGCACATCCATGACGGCCGTGTACGGCGCACCCGTAGAAAAGAGGAAGTAGTGTTCGTCACCCTCACCAATACTCCCCGTGACTATGCCTGGGGTGCCCCGGGCGCGATCAGCGCGCTGCTGGGTGGGACGCCCACCGCTGCACCGGAGGCGGAGCTCTGGCTGGGAACACACGCGGGCAGCCCGACGCGAGTGAGTGCGCCCGAGGGCCCGGCGAGCTTCGGCACGCTGGAGCGGTGGCTTGCGGCGGAACCCGCGGCCGCGGGAACCGAGAGTGGTGCGCTGCCCTTCCTCTTTAAGGTGCTCGCCGCGGGGTCTCCGCTGTCGATCCAGGCACACCCCAATGCCGAACAGGCGCGCGCGGGCTTCGAACGCGAGAACGCCGCGGGGATCGCCCTGGATGCCCCGCACCGCAACTATCGTGACCCCTTCCCCAAGCCCGAGCTGATCGTCGCGATGGAGGACGGGTTTGAGGCGCTCTCGGGGTTCCGCCCGATCGCCGAGGTGATCGCCGATCTGGATGAGCTGGTGCACGCCGGGGTGCAGGATCCGGTGCTTGGTGATCTGCGCGAGCGACTGTCTCACGCGATTGCCGAGGGCGCCGAGGCCGAGGTGCTGGCGCAGGAGGTATCGGCCGCGCTCGGCGGTGATCGGGAGAGCGAACGTGCCGCGCTGGTCGCGGCGGCCACCTCGATTTCTCGGGTCCCGCTGCCGCACCTGGCCGAGACGGTCCGCCTGCTTGTCGCGGACTATCCCGAGGATTCGGGTGTGTTTGTTGCGCTGTTTCTCAACCGGGTCACCCTAAAACGGGGGGAATCGCTGTATTTGGATGCGGGCAATATGCACGCCTATCTGCGCGGCATCGGCCTCGAGCTGATGACGGCCAGCGACAATGTGCTGCGTGGCGGAATGACCCCCAAACACGTGGATATTGCCGAGCTGTTGGCGGTTGTCCGATTTGCTCCGGGGCCGGTTCCTTTCCTGGACCGCAGCGATATCGCCCCG
Source organism: Mycetocola sp. BIGb0189 (assembly GCF_024810155.1). Classification (NCBI taxonomy): domain Bacteria; kingdom Bacillati; phylum Actinomycetota; class Actinomycetes; order Micrococcales; family Microbacteriaceae; genus Mycetocola; species Mycetocola sp. BIGb0189. Next base: position 203,231 of record NZ_JANUED010000005.1, on the reverse strand, counting down.
GGTGTTGTGGGCTATCAGCCCGCGGGCGCAAACTTTGCGCTGTACCGCGTAGACCCCGAAATCACGCGGAGTTTTCGGGTTTCGGGCCCGGCAATCGCGCTGCAGATTCGTGGCGAGGCGACGCTGGAGCAGGACGCGGACCACACGAGCCTGGTGCGCGGGGATATCCGATATCTGACGCCGAGCGATACGGCGGTACGCATCGCCGGGAACGGCGAACTTTGGATCGCTTCTGGCCCTTTTGGCGTCACCGCTTGAACACGATTTGAACCTGTCGGCGCGTCGTGAAGTCTCTAGCTCGCGCTGAGGGTTTACGATCTGCGACTTGACGAATCCCCAATTACAAAGGTGTAATTATCTAGGTGTCACTAACCGGTGCACCGAAACACCAAGGGGAAAGGGGGTCGATATGTCGCTCGACTATCGACAGGGGGTTCCCGACGACTGGTTTATTGACCCGGTTGATCTGGGAGTACCCGGAGTACGCCGCGATGACGAGGACGGGAATCCTCTCTCATGGCAGGCTGACTCGCTGTGTGCGCAGACCGATCCCGAGGCGTTTTTCCCTGAAAAGGGCGGCTCTACACGCGATGCAAAGCGAATTTGCACCTCGTGCGAGGTGCGGGCTCAGTGCCTGGAATACGCGTTGGGTAATGACGAGCGGTTCGGAATCTGGGGCGGACTTTCCGAGCGCGAACGTCGCAAGCTGAAAAAGCGCGCGGGCTAGGACTCACCACGGGGGTGGAATCTGAGGATTCCGCCCCGGTGTGCTTCCTGGGCATCCGCCGGGATTTATGGCGCGCCGAGGCAGCGAGTCCCGGTGCTCGCCGGGACAACATAGTCTGGAAGAAATGTCTCCACGTGTAACCGCCATCATTGTTGTCCAGGACGGCTCCCGGGATGCCGTGCACCTGAGGGCGACGCTGCACGCCCTCGAGGCTCAGACGCGCCGTCCCGATCATGTCGTCGCCGTGAGTCTCGCCTCGCCGCCCGCGGTCATCGAATTACTGCAAACGGCGGCGATCCAGCAGATCGTTCAGCTGCGCGAAAACATGGGCTTCGGTGAGGCCGTGCGTGCGGGAATCCGTGCCTCCGCCGACGTGCTCGCGGCCACCGGCGCGGCGGATGTGGATGGCGACGCCTACTGGCTTCTTGCCCAGGACACCGCCCCCGAACCCGGTGCCCTGGCGGCCCTGGTCGGCGCGCTTGAGGTGTCGCCCTCGGTGGGCATCGTGGGACCCAAGCTTCTTGACTGGGATCGTGGCGAGACCATCATCTCCTATGGCGAATCGATGACCCCGCTCGGGGCCGCCGTGACCCTGGTTGCCAACGAACTTGATCAGGGCCAGCACGACGCGGTGAGCGATGTGCTCGGTGTGGCCGCGCCGGCGATGCTTGTGCGTGCCCGCGTCTGGGACGAGGTTTCCGGGATCGATCCCGCCCTGCACCAGGCAGATGATGGCCTGGATCTCTCGGTGCGTGTGCGCCTGGCCGAGCACCGGGTCTCGCTGGAACCCAGCGCTCGCGTGCGCTGGGCCGGCGACGGTGTGGCCGGTCCCAACCGCTCGCGTCGCGGTGCCGTGGTGCGCCGACAGGCCTATGTTTCACGGGCGGCGCAGCTGCATCGCCGCATGGTCTACGCCAACGCGGCCGTGGTGTGGCTGCACTGGCTGAGCCTGCTGCCGCTGGCCCTGGTGCGCGCCGTCTGGCGTCTGATCACCAAGCAGCCCGAGCTGATCACCTCGGAGATCGGGGCCGCGTTGGCCGTGGCTTTCGGATTTGGACGGATCTCGCGCTCCCGCCAGCGTCTTCGGGCATCTAAGCGTGTGGGCTGGGCACAGCTGGCACCGCTGCGGATCTCGGTGGGCGAGGTCACCCGCCGCAGCCGTCTGCGCCGCGAGGCCGGCGCCGTGAGTGTGGTGGTGGAACGCAGCGACCTGCGCTTTATCTCCGGCGGTGGAGGATGGCTGGTTACCGCATCCGCGCTGCTCTCGGCCGTGCTGTTCTTCCGCTTTATCGACGTGCAGGCCCTGGCCGGAGGCGGACTTCTCCCGCTCTCGAACACCGTCGGCGAGCTCTGGGGAAACACCGGCTTTGCCTGGCGTGATCAGGGCCTCGGCGTCATCTCCGCGGCCGATCCGTTCGCCGTGGTGCTGGCCTTCCTGGGCACGCTGACCTTCTGGAACCCCTCGTTCTCGATCGTGCTGCTCTACCTGCTGGCCCTGCCGCTGGCCACCCTGGGTGCCTGGTTCGCCGCAACCCGGCTCACCGAACGCAGCGGATACCGCCTCTTTGTGGCCGCCCTGTGGACCCTGGCCCCGAGCCTGCTCGGCTCGCTGGCCGCCGGGGAAATCGGCGCTGTTATCGTGCATCTGCTCCTGCCGTGGCTGTTCTACACCGCCTCGGTCTTCCGCCGCTCCTGGGCGGCCACGGCCGTGGCCGCAATGCTGGCCGCGGTGATTCTTGCCTGCGCCCCCTCTCTCTCGATCGCGTTTGCGCTGATCTGGGTCGTGCTGCTGGTGACCGCTGGACGGTACATCCCGCGCGTGATCTGGATGCTGATCCCCGCCCTGACCCTGTTTGCCCCGCTGATTTGGCAGCAGGGAATCCGCGCCGGTAACTGGTGGGCGCTGCTCGCCGATCCCGGCTCGGTGCTCACCGCGTATCCGGTGACCGAGGGCTGGAAGATCGCCCTGGGCATGCCCGCCTACGGCAACAGCGGCTGGCCGGGACTGATCTCCTCGCTCGGCATCGGCGGCGTCGCCGCCGAGTGGGCGCTGCCGGTGCTGCTGGCCCCGCTGCTCCTACTGGCGATTATCGCCCTGTTCTTCCGCGGAACCCTGCGCGTGTCCGGGCTCCTGCTGATCGCGCTGCTGGGTCTGACCACCGCGGCCCTCTCCAGCCACCTGCTGGTGACCCTGAGCGGCCCCAACACCGTGGCAATCTGGCCGGCACCGGCGCTGAGCCTGTACTGGTTGGGCCTGGTGGGTGCAGCGGCGGTGGGTCTGGACGCCATGCGCCGTCGCGGCATGATCCCCGCCCTGGTGGTAGGTGTGCTGGCCATCGTGGTGGCCGGCCCGATGATCGCCATCTTCCCCACCGGACACAGTCCGGTGCAGGCCTCGGATGGACGCACCCTGCCCGCCTACGTGACCGCGGCCGCCAGCCAGGACCCGAGCCAGGGCACCCTGCTGATTCGCCCCGAGCGGGCCGACGCGATCTCGGCGACGTTGATTCGGGGTGGCGGGACCAGCCTAGATTCACGCTCTACCCGCGCCAATACGCGTACCGTGCTGACCGAGGACGATAACCGTATCGCCGACCTGGCCGGAAACCTGATTTCCGCCAGCGGACTGGACGTGGCCAAGACCCTAACCGACCTGCGGGTGCGCTTTGTTCTGCTCGCCCCGGCCAGCCCCGGCCTCGACCCGGCGGATGCGGCCGGTGCCGAGCAGACCCTCAACCGTGCGGTCGCCGCGCTGGAAACCGAGGGTGCGCTGGGACGCGTGGGCCCGACCGATCAGGGCATCCTCTGGCGCTTTGACGGCGAGATCCCGCCGGCCGCCGTTGCCCCTACCTCCTGGGCTACCCCGGTGGTGGGCTTCCTGACCGGTCTGGTATTTATCGTGGCGCTGCTGCTCGCGGTGCCCACCGCGGCCTCGCGTCGGATGGCCGAGGCGACCCCGCGTACGATCGGACACGCGGTTCCGCGTTCCGGTGGTGGACGTCGTGCCGCCGGTCGTCGCGGGAACCGCGAGGGCGAGGGGTCGCGTCGTGCGCGCCGCCGGGCCGAACGGGTTGCCGAGAAGGAGGCCGAGGCGGCACTGGCCGCCGAGGTTGAGGCGCACGCCCCGGACGTGAGCGAGCCGGAGGCACCGGTTACCGCTCCCGAGGCCGAGTCCGCACCGGCCTGGCCCGAGCCCACCGACGCCGAGGCCATCGCCCGCACCGCCGAAGCCGCCCACGACGCCGAGCTGGCCCAGGCGAGCGAGCCGGCCTTCGACGCCGAGCCGGCCCCGGTGCCCGAGACCGACCGCGAGGCGACCGAGCGGGAGGGGCGTGTCCCCGATGCGGCTGCAGCGCCGATCGCCATCCCCGAGGAGGCTCCGGCCGCCGAACCGACGATTATTGTCACAGGTTCGGCTCCCGATGCCTTAGCCGATGACTCGAAGGAGCAGAAGTAAATGGTTTCCTCACGGAGCATCGCCACGGTTTCGGGACGTATCGTTGCCGGCATCGCCGGAGTGGGTGTCGTGGGTTTGGTTGCGTTCGGGTTTACCCGGGTGACGATTCCCACGATCAGCGCCAGCGCGCCGAGTGTTCAGGTTCATCCAAGCGCCGCCGCCCAGACCCGGGTCTGCTCGGGCCCGCTGCTGCAGCCGGGTGAATCCGGTGGGCAGGCAACCGTGATTGGCGGCGTGCAAACGGCCACCAGCGCCGACGCCGACCCGTCCGTCACCCCGCTGACCAACCCCGAACTCAGCGGAACCGAGGCCGGTTCGGCCGAGGTTCTGCGGATCCCGGTGGCCGGAACCCAGACCCCGCTGCTGGCCGGATCGCAGTCTCAGCAGGTCGGCCTGGCCGATCTCACCGGTTTCGCGGCCAGCGCGTGCGCCGAGCCCGTGGCCGATGCCTGGCTGGTTGCCGGAAGCACCGCTACCGGTCGTACCTCGCTGATCACCCTGGCCAACCCCGGGACCGCCGACGCCAACGTGGTACTGGAAATCTTCGGAGAGAATGGCCGCGTCGAGGCCCCTGGAGCCGACGGCATCATCGTGCGCGCTGGTTCGCAGAAGGTGGTTTCCCTGGCGAGCCTCGCCCCGGGCCTGGAAAAGCCGATCATCCACGTGAGCACCCGCGGTGGGCACGTATTTGCCAGCGTGCAGCAGAGCTCGGTGCGCGGCCTGACTCCCTCGGGTGTCGAGGTCGCCGGACCGTCTGCCGCCCCCGCCTTGAACCAGTACATGCCCGGTGTGGTGATCCCCGAAACCCCCGCAGAGCTCGAGTCCGATGACACCTATGACGACCGCGCGACCGCGCTGCGCCTGATGGTTCCCGGCACCACCGATGCCAAGGTCACCATCTCCTTTGTCAACGAGGCCGGCGGGAATGCCCCAATGTCGCTTGAGGCCACGGTGCCCGCGGGCGTGGTGCACGAAATCTTCCTTGCCAATCTGCCTGCCGGATCCTTCGGGGTCAAGGTTGAGTCCGACCAGCCCGTGGTGGGTGGCGTGCGCGTCACCACCACCAACGGGGCCGACTTTGCCTGGTTTGCCTCCACCTCCAAGATCGGAAACTCCGCACGGCTTGCCATCGCACCGGGGGAGAACCCGCGACTGCACCTGGGCAACCGCGGTGACGCCGACGCCCGGGTCACGCTAACTCCGGCCGAGGGTGACCCGATCGAGGTAACGGTGCCCGCCGGCGGCGGTGCCGTGGTTCCGGTCACCGCCGGTGCCGGTTACGTGGTCTCGGGGACCGGCGATGTGCTGGCCTCGGTGAGCTACGCGGGGGCGAGCGCGCTGTCCTCCTTCGCCGTGCAGCCGGCCAACCCCGGCTCCTCCACGGTCACGGTCTACCCGCGCTAAGCGCACCGGCTCCCCTGCGGAGCCGGGCTAGTCGCGCCAAACGCACCGGCTCCTCCACGGTCACGGTCTACCCGCGCTAAGCGCACCGGCTCCCCTGCGGAGCCGGGCTAGTCGCGCCAGCATCACAAAACCCGCGCCCCGGGAGGGCGCGGGTTTTGTGCGTCCGTCTAGCGCCCGGCGCGGGCGCTCCAGCGGCCCTCGTGCTCGCTGATCCGGATCGGATAGTTGAAGCTCTCCGAGACCGCCTCGGTGGTGAGTACCTCGCTGGCCAGACCCTGGGCCGAGATCCGACCGTCGGTCACCAGCACGGCATGGGTGGTGGAGGAGGGTAGCTCCTCGAGGTGGTGAGTGACCAGCAGGGTGGCCAGTTCGGGCCGGACCGACACCAGGTGGTCCACGGTTTCCAACAGCTGCTCGCGGGCGGCCACATCGAGCCCGGTGGAGGGCTCGTCCAGCAGGAGGAGGGCCGGATCGGTGATCAGGGCACGGGCGATCAGCGTGCGACCACGCTCACCCTGAGACAGGGTGGTCCACGGCTCGGCGAGTTTGGAACCCAGCCCCAGCAGCGTCGCCAGTTCGAGGGCGCGGGCACTCTCGGCCGGGGTGGGTTCCCAACGCATCATCTTTTCCACGCTGCCGGTCAACCCGGTGAGGATCACATCCAGGATCGGCAGCGGACTCTGTAGCGGGTGCCGCGGATTCACATGGCCGATATGGGTGCGCAGCTCTCGAATCTCGACCCGGCCCAGGCGTGCACCCAGCACGTCCACGGTGCCGCTGGTGGGATGCTGGACCGCGCCGCAGAGGCTCAGCAGGGTCGACTTACCGGCACCATTGGCCCCGATCACCGCCCAGCGCTCACCGGCATGGACGGTGAGATTGACGTCGATCAGAAGGGGGCGGCCACCGCGTACCAGGCCGACGTTTTCGAGTTTCAGCACCTCGGTGCCGATTTCGGGGGAGGAGGAAGAGGGGAGCATCACACGCTTTCAAGACGGGATCGCGCGGTCCGAGCCGGCACGATCAACACGGTGCAGGGAGCGCTGCGGGGTCGTGGCGCGGGGACGCGAGTCGTGGGTGTGCGGCGTCGTGCCCGGGATTCCAGCCTAGCGGAAACGCTCGGGACCGAGGTCCCAGGGGTCGCGCTCCAGATACTCGGCGGTGGCCCTGAAGACGCAGCTTTCGATGTGCATCTGGCGGTGCAGCTGATCGTTGACGTGCAGCCGGGCCAGGCGCTCGATCGGCACCCGGTACAGGATGATCCGGCGCTGATCGCGCAGCGCATCCCAGCGGCGTACCCCGGTGGGACCGGGCTCGCCCAGCGGCATTCCGCCGATCTCAAACGAGACGTTTTCCAACTCCTCGCTCCACATACCGCGCAGGAAATCCGCGGTGCTGCCGACGATCAGATCGAAGAAGTCAACCCGTCCGCGCAGCGGCGGGAGGTGCGGCCCGGTGACCGAACTGCGGCCTGCGCGTCCGTGACGATCGTGTCGTACGGCACGTCGTCCGGTACCTGATCGTTGGGAGTGGGAGGAGCGGGGCATTGCCCCAGTCTACGCGTTTCCCGGCAATACCGACCGGCTGGGCCGGTGGGTCTTTGTCGGCAGGGTACGCTGAGAGGGATATGAATCAGAGGCTCTGCTCCCGAATCGGCTGTAACCGCGAGGCGGTCGCGACCCTCACCTACGACTACGCGGATTCGATGGCCGTAATCGGACCGCTCGGCACCGAGCGTCGCCCGCACTGCTATGACCTGTGTGCGTTCCATGCGACCCGCCAAACGGTGCCGCGGGGATGGACCCTGATTCAACCGCGAACCACCCCCTAACCCGGAGGCAGCATGAGCCCGTTCCAGCGTGTGTCCTACATCCTGTTTATCATCCTGGGCGCGGGATTTGTCATCTACGGCATCATGCGCGGGGCGATGGGCGGGTTCGCCGGGTCGAGCCTGCTCACCGCGATCATCTTGATTCTGGCCGGTGGCCTGGTGCTTTACCGCGGATTTCGCGGCGTGCGCACGATGTTGGAGCGACGCTCGGAAGATTCGTCCGAGCGCTGATCGCCCACCCAGAATCCTCTCCGTAATGTAACGAAACGGTCTGCAACAATGGGACTATGTCGCGTCCTGAACTTTCAAACGATCTCCCCTATCTCGTTGCAGACCTGAGCCTCGCCGAGGCCGGTCGTCACCAGCTGCGTCTCGCCGAAAACGAGATGCCGGGCCTGATGAGCCTGCGTTCCGAATTCGCCGAGAGCCAGCCGCTGGCCGGCGCTCGCATCGCCGGATCGCTGCACATGACCGTGCAGACGGCCGTGCTGATCGAAACCCTCGTTGCCCTCGGCGCCCAGGTGCGCTGGGCCAGCTGTAACATTTTCTCGACCCAGGATGAGGCCGCCGCGGCCGTCGTGGTGGGTCCGCACGGAACCGTGGAGAACCCCCAGGGTGTCCCGGTGTTCGCCTGGAAGGGCGAAACCCTGCCCGAGTACTGGTGGTGCACCAGCCGGATCTTCGACTGGTCCACCGAGGCTGCCGCGGCCGGTGCCGATTGGGCCGGACCGAACCTGATCCTGGACGATGGCGGCGACGCCACGATCCTGGTGCACAAGGGCCGCGAGTTTGAACTCGCCGGTGCCGTGCCCGCCACCGCCGAGACCGACAGCGTCGAATACGGCGTGATCCTCGACCTGCTGCGCGACTCGCTGGGCACCAGCACCGACCGCTGGACCCGCATCGCCGAGGAGATTCAGGGCGTCACCGAGGAGACCACCACCGGTGTGCACCGCCTCTACGAGCTCGAGCGCGACGGCAAGCTGCTGTTCCCGGGCATCAACGTCAACGACTCGGTGACCAAGTCCAAGTTCGACAACCGCTACGGCATCCGACACTCGCTGCCGGACGGCCTGAACCGCGCCACCGACGTGCTGATCGGCGGCAAGGTTGCCTTCGTGGTTGGCTACGGTGACGTGGGTAAGGGTGCGGCCGAGGCACTGCGCGGTCAGGGTGCCCGGGTGATCGTCTCCGAGGTTGACCCGATCTGTGCACTGCAGGCGGCGATGGACGGCTTCCAGGTGGCCAAGCTGGAATCGGTTGTCGGCTTGGTTGACATCTTTGTGACCACCACCGGTAACTTCAACGTGATCCGTCCCGAGCACATCCTGGCGATGAAGCACCACGCGATCGTCTCCAACGTGGGCCACTTCGACAACGAGATCGATATGGCCGGGCTCGGCAAGATCGAGGGCGTCGAAAAGGTCGAGATCAAGCCGCAGGTGCACGAGTGGAACCTGCCCAACGGTCGCAGCGTGATCGTCCTCTCCGAGGGTCGCCTGATGAACCTGGGTAACGCCACCGGACACCCCTCGTTTGTGATGAGCAACTCGTTCACCAACCAGGTGCTCGCGCAGATCGAGCTGCACACCCGCCTCGAGGAGTACCCGGTGGGCGTGTACACGCTGCCCAAGCTCCTGGATGAGAAGGTTGCCCGCCTGCACCTGGACGCCCTGGGTGTCGAGCTGACCGAGCTCTCCCCGGAGCAGGCCGCCTACATCGGTGTCTCGGTTGAGGGCCCCTATAAGGTCGACCACTACCGCTACTAGCGCACAAGCCAAACGGCCTGGCATCCACAGGGATGCCGGGCCGTTCGTGTTTAAGGGATTACGCCGTGGTGACGGTACCCGGGAACACGCGGAAGAACGCGTTCCACTGCGAGGTGGTCACCTGAGCGCCGAAGCGGTCACGCGGGGCGGCGAGCGAACCGTTGGTGGGCTCCAGACCGTAGACGATGGCGTGGGCCAGCACGGCACCGTTGACATCAACGCGCTCGCTCAGCTTCACCACCTTTCCGTCGGGATAAACCAGGGCGGTTGCGACGATGCCACGAGAGTTCTCGGTCTCGTAGTCGCGGATGATCGATGCGTTCTTGGACGATGCCATTTCTTCAAGCTCCTCTTGAGTAAGCGGGGGTGGGGGTGTGGTGGTGGGTGTTCCGCCGGGGATGTTGTTGATGTTTGTCAGCGGGTCTACGGCGGTGCCGTAGATCGGCTTGCTGGGCAGGTTCTTGTTGTGAACCTCGAAGTGCAGGTGTACTCCGTCGCTGGTTCCGCTCTGCGGGCCAACGAAACCGATGGTCTGGCCCTCGGCGACGGTGTCACCGACGCCGGGTCCGTTTGATGATCCGAGCATGTGGTACCGGGTGGTCCAGCCTCCGCCGTGGTCAACCTCTTTCCAGAAGTTGATCTGGTTGCCTCGGCCCGAGCCGATGACAACGCCGGCCGCGGCGCAGGGAACGGCCAGGCCAACGCTCATGCCGTAGCCGAAGTCGATGCCCTTGTGGTTAGGGTCCTGTGGAAAGTTACGCGGTCCAAAGACCGCATAAACCTGGCTGCGCGGGAATGGTAGTCGTGCCATTGCTCCTCCTTTCGATGTGTGTATGTACTGTTATTTCTCTCTCGCTCCGGAACGAGAAAGCATGGGTTCCGACGCCGGACGGGGCGGAAAATCTGTGGGTGACGTGCGGACCACTTCCACGGAGGACCGTCGGTGGTTGGAGGGATGCAGTGTTCGAGGGTCGGGATTCTCGATCCCCTCCACCGCCGCCTCGGGAGAGGCCAGCCAGCGCCGGATCTCCGATTCCAGGTAGAGCACCGTTCGGGGACCGCGCTTGACGAAGCGGGGGCCGCGGTCATTGAACCGCAGCCGCGACAGCTTGCCGCGGTTGAGCTGAGGGAATCGCTCCTCGACCTGCCCAGGATTGAGGAATGTCCGGCTCCGAGCTTCGGCGAGGTGGGTCTCGTCACCCCCTTCGGTGAGGAGTGCGCGGCCGAGTCCAAGCAGCATGAGCCCGAGGAAGGTGGGGGTCGCCTCCTGCCTGCCGGTTTCCACCCGGGAGAGATAGGAGATGTCCGTGTTCCCCAGCTCGGCGGCTTCGGCGAGGGTGAGGTGCGCCTGGGCTCGCAGGGTGCGAAGCGCGCCTCCCGGGGTGATTGTTTCCGTGTTCATGTCAACGAATCTAGAACATAGTTGACAGTAATGCAAACCATTTAGGCGACTTTTTGCGCACTAGTGGGCGATTAGTGACAATTAGCCCATTTATTGTTTGCACGGGAAGTCAACGATGTTACGGTAGGGGCATGGCAAAAAATGACTTTGCGCGGTTTTCGGCCGCCGAGCGTGAAGAGGTGGCTCAGCGCGTGCGCACCGAGCGCCGAAACCGATCGTTGACCCAGCAGCAGCTGGCAACGGAGGCGGGTGTGACCAGGCAGACCATCGTCAACCTGGAAAACGGCGTCAAGGTTCCCCAGGCTGGCACGCTTCAGCGCATCATGTCGGTGCTTGATGTGCCGCAGGCGGAAGGCGCGGTCAGTGACGCGGCGGCCCGCTATGCCGACGTGCTGGGGCGTCTGGTTGAGCTGGTGCCGGAGGATCGTCGTGAGGTGGCGGTTCAGGAGGCGAGCCAGGTGTTGGTGGCGCATATGCTGCCCGCCAATGTCACACCCCTCCGGCAGACTAAGACTCGCTCACGGGACGAGTACCTGATGAGTGTTGACCTGGGTGAGGAAATCGCGGCCGCCACGACCGACGACGGAGGGGCCCCCGAGTTTCCGAATGGATAGTGGATGTACGATCCGTACGCGCATGCCGAAGCCCTGGGGGTGGCCGTGCTTGCCCGGCGGATTGGCGCGCCCACGGGACTCTGGGTACCGCGCCTGCGTGTGATCTTTGTGCGTCCCGGCCTCACCGCCCGGCATGAGCGCTCGGTGGTGGCACATGAGGTGGCCCATGTGGTGCTGGGGCACTCGGCCACCAGCCGCAAGGAGGAGCGCGCGGCCGACGCGCTCGCCGCTCGAAACCTCATCGAAGATCGACGTTTTGCCGAGGTTGCCCGCTGGACTCAGCAGCGCCATGAGCTCGCGGTCGAGCTGGGTGTGACCGAGCGCATCCTCGGCGCCTACCTCGACGAACGCGAGCGTCACGCGGGAAACTAGCTAGTGGCAGCGCCCAAAAAAGTTAGGGCTCGTGAATGGTGTCACTGGGCTCCACCGCGTAGTTCAGGGTCAGTTCGTCGCCGGGGAGACCGCGGATGCCCCAGTTTTCGCGTGGGGTTTCGGTCAGGGTAATCTCCACGTCCTGCGCCTCGATGCCCGTGGCGTCGTTGATGCGGGTAAAGAGCGCGCGGATGAAGTTCTTCCTGGTCTCGACGCTGCGCCCGGCAAAGAGTGACACCTCGATGATCGTGTAGTTCTCGCTGCGGTCGGCGGGGAAGATGAAGTCCTCGCGCGCGAGCGGGATGAAGCGGTGGAAGCGCTTGGCTTCGGGTAACCCCAGTTCGGCGACCGCGGCCGCGTGGATCGCATCCGAGAGGGCCTGCCGGCGCGGGCGAAGGATGTCTGCGAGTCCATAGACGATGATCTGAGCCATGCATGCCAGTATGCCCGCGTGTGCGCCTCGGCAACAGGGTACGCTGGAATCCTCCCGCGCGTAAGCGCATCCATTTTGGAAGGCCCCGGATAGTGAAACCGCCCACCGTGTATGACGTTGCCGAGCGTGCCGGGGTCTCGATCGCCACGGTCTCTCGGGTGCTGCGCTCGCCGGATCGGGTGCGTCCCGACACTGCCGCCCGGGTCGAGGCGGCCGTGCATGAACTGGGGTATGTCCCAAGCGGTGCCGCCCGCGGACTGGCCGAGCGGCGCACCGGCGTGCTGGGTCTCTACCTGCCGGGGTTTGACGCCATCGAGGACCTGACCGAGATCGAACTGCCCGAAACCGGTGGCACCGATATCGTCACCGACCTGGGCAAGACGGCCGACGACCACATCGCCGATCTCTACTTCGACGAGGTGGTGCGCGGGGCCGAGCTTGAGGCCTGGCGACGTGGATTTGCGCTGATGGTTGCGGTGGGGCGGGGGAGTAAATCCCTGCAGACCTTTACCGATATGGCCGGACGGGTGGATGGCTTGATCGTGCTGGCACGGGCCGTGCCCGACGCGGTGTTGAAGCCGTTGGCCGCACGCATCCCCGTGGTGGTGCTGTCCTCACGCGGCGACTATGAGGAATTTGACCGGGTGTCGGTGTCCAACCGTGAGGGCATGGCGGCGCTCACCGATCACGTGCTCACACGCACCGATGGTGCGCTGGTGTATCTCGGTGGGCCCGAGGAATCTCCCGACGCCCGGGATCGTCGCCGCGGCGTGCGCGACGCCCTGGAAAAGCACGGTCGCGCCGAAGATATGCGCTGGATCAGCGACACCTTTACCCGGGAAACCGGCCGCAGAGTCGGCCGTGAACTGGCGGAACTGGCAGACGCCGGCGGGGAGCTTCCCGGAGCCGTGCTGTGTGGTAACGACCAGATGGCGCTCGGGGTGCTGGACGAGTTTGCGGCCGCCGGGATTGAGGTGCCCGGGCGCGTGCTGGTCTCGGGCTTTGACGGTATCCCCGCCGCGGCGCTGTCGAGTCCGCGGCTGAGCACCGTGCGTCAGCCGATCGAGGATCTGGGCCGGGCGGCGATCGCCCTGCTGGATGAGCGATTCCAGGAGCCGGCGGGGGAGCCGCGCGGAGTGCGCCTGCCGGTGTCGGTCCTGCTGCGCGAGAGCACCGAACCCGCGCGGTAGCGGGGTGCCACATGGTTCGGCGCAATCCATCCCATTTGTGAGGAAAACGCCCGAATCTGGGTGTGACCCGACCGGGGGCCGTGCGCCACGCTCTGGGGCTTGCATTTTGTAAATGTATGCGCTTACACTGAGGGGGTTGCACGCGTCCGCGTGGCAACTCGACGTGTTCAATGCCCTCCCCCGAACGCGCCGACTCGTGACGAGGATGACTCGAGGTTTCGCATTCAATGAAGAAATTTCCCCGCCGATCGCGACTGCTATCGCTTGTCGCAATCACGATCGCGACGGGTCTAGCCCTCACCGGATGTAACATCCACATCGAGAGCAAGCCGGACCCCACAATTCCCCAGGACACCCTGCTCCTGGCCGCCGATCAGGGCTCGCCCATGTATCAGCGCAACTTCAACCCGTTCATGGCTAACCGCCGGATCGGTGCCGCCTACATCTACGAGCCGCTCGTGATCGTGAACGACGTCAACGGGGATGTGACCCCCTGGCTCGCCCAGAAGGTCACCCAGCCCGACGCCTCCACCGTGGTGTTCACCCTGCGGGATGGCGTCAAGTGGTCCGACGGCAAGCCGCTGACCGCCAAGGATGTTGAGTTCACCTTCAACCTGCTCAAGACCAGCCCGACCCTGGACATGCAGGGCATCTGGCAGTACATCAGCACGGTCGAAACCGGCACCGATGAGGGTAGCCAGACCGTGACCGTGCACCTGAAGTCGGCGGACGTTCCCGCCGCCAACATCATCGCGCAGACCCTGATTCTGCCCGAGCACCTGTGGAAGAACGTCAAGGACCCCGGCACCTACACCGATGAAAACCCGGTGGGTACCGGTCCGTTCACGCTCGGCAACTACAGCCCGCAGCAGTACACGATGAACCGCAACGAGAACTACTGGCAGAAGGACAAGGTCACGGTCAAGCACCTGATCCTGCCCGCCACCAACGGTCAGCTCGCCATGGTCACCCAGGGATACGACTGGGGTTACATGTACATGAGTGACGTGAAGAAGACCTGGGGCGGCGCCAACCAGTACAACCGCTACTGGTTCCCGCCGGGTGGTGTGATCTCGCTTCAGCCGAACCTCACCAAGGCTCCGTTCAACAACCCCGACGTGCGTCAGGGAATCGCGCTGGCCCTGGATCGTAAGCAGATCGCAGATGCCGCAACCGAGGGCTCGATGCAGCCCGCAACCCAGGCCGGAATCCTGCTGCCCAACCAGCAGGCAGACCTGGACCCCTCGATCCCCAACGGTGGCGTGATCACCCAGGACCTGGACGCGGCCAAGGCGGCCTTCGCCCGGGCCGGGTACCACGACCAGGATGGCAAGCTTGTGGACGCCTCGGGTAAGCAGCTGAGCTTCTCGCTGCTCACCGCCAACGGCTACACCGACTGGCTGCGTGCAGCCAGCCAGGTACAGCGTCAGCTCTCCGCCCTCGGCATCGACGTCAAGCTCACCCAGCCGCAGCCCCCGGCCTACCAGCTGGCCCTGCGTAACGGTGACTTCGACATCGCGATGGGTGCCTACGGCGGACTCGGTTCGCAGTACCAGGACCTCAACGGTCTGCTCAACAGCTCCAACTTCCGGCCCGTGGGCCAGGAGGCACCGAGCAACTTCGAGCGCTACCAGAACCCGGCGGTGGACGAGATCCTCGCCAAGTACCGCACCTCGCTCGACCCCAACGAAACCCGCGAGCTGGGATACCAGCTGCAGCACGCGATGGTCACCGACCTGCCGGTGATCTCGCTCTACTACGGCGGTTCCTGGGGCCTGTACAGCGAGAACAAGTACGTGGGCTGGCCCGACGCCGACCACCCGTACGCCTCGCTGAAGACCTACACCCCGACCGCCCTGCTGATCTTCACTTCGCTGAAGCCGCGTGAGCAGACCGAGGACAAGAAATAATGAAGTATGCACTGCGCAAGCTCGGCATGCTGCTGCTCACCCTGTGGGCCGCGGTCACGCTGAACTTCTTCCTGCCCCGGCTGATGCCCGGTTCGCCGGCCGACGCCGCGATCGCCAAGCTCTCCCAGAACGGACCCGTGAGCGCCGCGACCCGCGCCGCGATCGAGGCCCAGCTGGGTGTGCCCGGCGGTAACCTGTTCGAGCAGTACGTGCACTACCTCCAGCAGGTTGTCACGCTGGACTTCGGTGTCTCGTTCACCTTCTATCCCGAAAAGGTCTCGGACCTGGTCCTGACGGCCCTGCCCTACACCGTGGTGCTGGTGGGAATCGTCACCATCCTGGCCTTTGTGATCGGTACCCTGATCGGTGTCCTCGCCGCCTGGAAGCGCGGCACCTGGCTCGACACCCTGCCCACCCTGGGCGGCAGCTTCCTCAGCGCATTCCCGTACTTCTGGATCGCCCTGCTGCTGCTGTTCTTCGCGGGCTATGTGGGACACCTGTTCCCGACCTCGGGCGCATCCTCGCCCACCGCGGTGCCGGAGTTCTCGTTCTCCTTCATCGCCGACCTGATCTACCACGCGACCCTGCCGGCCCTGACCATCCTGATCACCTCGCTGGGTGGCTGGATCCTGGGAATGCGTAACGCGATGATCAACACCCTCGGCGACGACTACGTGACCTTTGCCGAGGCAAACGGTCTGCGCGGCCGCACCGTGGCCATCAAGTACGCCGCCCGCAACGCGATCCTGCCGAACCTCACCGGTTTCGGTCTGGCCCTCGGTGGCGTGGTGGGTGGTTCGATCCTGGTGGAGCAGGTGTATGGCTACCCCGGAATCGGATACCTGCTGTACAACGCCGTGGTCAACCAGGACTACCCGCTGATGCAGGCCCTCTTCCTGATGATCACCGTGAGCGTGCTCATCGCTAACTTCCTCGTAGACATTCTCTACGGTGTACTCGACCCAAGGACGCGACGATGACATCCACCACTACCCCCGTGCGGGCGCGCGCACTGCGTGGCACCCTGCGCACGATCGGCCGCATCGCCGGCACCATCTGGTCCAACCCCCGGGCCCGGATCGGCGTGGTCCTGCTGGCCATCTTCATCATCACCGCAACCTTCGCCCCCTGGCTTGCCCCCTACGGTGCCAGCCAGGACGGGTTCGAACGCAGCGCCGGCGGCTCGGCCGCCCACTGGCTCGGGACCACCGCCGCCGGTGAGGACGTCCTCTCCCAGATCATCTGGGGCGCCCGCGTCTCGGTCTTTGTGGGATTCGCGGCCGGTGCGATCGCCACGGTTATCGCCGTGCTGATCGGCCTCAGCTGGGGCTACTCGCGCGGCTTCGGCGGCGACGTGGTTGGCTTCATCGTCAACCTGTTCCTGGTCATCCCGGGTCTGCCGCTGATGATCGTGATCGCCTCCTACCTGCAAAACGGTGGCATCGTGATGATCATCGCGGTGATCGTGGTCACCGGTTGGGCCTGGGGTGCGCGCGTGCTGCGCAGCCAGACCCAGACGCTGCGCTCGCGTGACTTCGTGACCGCCGCCCGGTTCGCCGGGGACTCCTCATTCCGCATCATCTTCCGTGAGATCCTGCCCAACATGACCTCGCTGATCACCGGTTCGTTCTTCGGTGCGGCCACCGCGGCAATCCTCGCCGAGGCGGGCCTGGAATTCCTGGGTCTGGGTGACCCGACCACCGTCAGCTGGGGAACCATGCTCTTCTGGGCACAGAACTCCAACGCGCTGCTCACCGGACAGTGGCTGCTGCTGTTTGCTCCGGGTCTCTGCATCGCACTGCTGGCCACGAGCCTCACGCTCATCAACTTTGGTGTCGACGGGATTTCCAACCCGCGGCTTCGGGAAGGAAAGGGTCGATGACCACCAACACCACTCCCGCACAGGGAGCCGAAGAGCCGATTCTGCGGGTCGAAAACCTCACGGTGGAGTACCGCAGCGAGGGCTTCGAGCCGGTCGCCGCGGTCAAGAACGTGTCCTTCAGCCTGCGTCGTGGCGAGTTCATCGGACTCGTGGGCGAATCGGGTTCGGGTAAGTCGACCCTGGGCTTTGCACTGACCCGTCTGGCCAAGCCGCCGGCAACCATCGTGGACGGCAAGATCCTGTTCCACGGATCCGACATTCGCACCCTGGATGACGAGGCCCTGCGCAAGCAGCGTCGCGGCGGATTCGCGATGGTGCTGCAGTCGGGCATGAACGCGCTGAACCCGGTGCGCACCATCCGCAAGCACTTCCACGACATCTTCCGTGCCCACGGTCACGTCGAGGCGGGCAGCTTCAATGCCCGTGCGAGCGAGCTGGTGCGCAAGGTTGAGCTGCCCGAGACGGTGCTGGATCGCTACCCCGGGGAACTCTCCGGCGGTATGCGTCAGCGTGTCTCGATCGCCCTGGCCCTCTCGCTTGAGCCCGAACTGCTGGTCTTTGATGAGCCCACCACCGCGCTGGACGTGCTCGTGCAGCACGCGGTGATGGACACCATCCGCCAGCTTCAGGCCAGCGAGGGGTTCACCGCGATCCTGATCTCCCACGACCTGGGTATCGTGTTGGAATCCACCGAGCGTGTGCTCGTGATGCACGACGGCGTCGTGGTGGAGGATGGCCCGAGCCACCAGATCCTGGATGATCCGCAGGCCGAATACACCCGGATGCTGCTCAGCCACTATGCGGACCCGCGCGCCGAGGAGATCCACATCCCCGGCTTCAGCACCCGCGGACGCTCGGCCGATGCCGCGCGTGCCGAGCGTGCCACCACCTCGCCGCGATCCGATGCTCGGGCGGCCCGCCGCGCCGACGCCTCGATCGTGGTCGAGGGCGTGAGCAAGGTCTATGCACCGCCGCGTCGGGGCGAGGCACCCGTGGTCGCGGTGGACAACGTGTCCTTCACGCTGGCACCGGGAGAGTCCCTGGCACTGGTGGGACAATCGGGTTCGGGTAAGTCGACGATCGCCAAGCTGGTAACCGGTGCCGAAAAGCCCAGCTCCGGCCTGGTGCGCTTCGGTGACTCGAACCTCTCGGCGCTGCGCCGCCGCGAACTGCGTGAGCTGCGCAAGAACGTCCAGATGGTGTTCCAGGACCCGTATGCGGCGCTGAACCCGCTGCACACGGTGGAGTACACGCTGCTGCGTCCGATCCTGAACTTCACCGAGCGTCGCGGCGAGGCCGCGCGCGAGCGCATGCTGGAGCTGCTGGAAACCGTGGGGCTGACCCCCGCGGAGACCTTCGCGCAGAAGCTCCCGCACCAGCTCTCCGGTGGTCAGCGTCAGCGCGTGGTCATTGCCCGCGCCCTGGCGAGTGACCCGCAGGTGCTCGTGGCGGATGAGCCGGTGTCGATGCTGGATGTTTCGCTGCGCGCGGGTGTCCTGGGTCTGCTTGAGGACCTGCGCGAGCAGTGGGGTGTGAGCATGCTCTACATCACCCACGACCTGCTGAGCGCGCGTCTGGTCACCGATCGGATGATGGTGCTGAACTCGGGCCGCGTGGTCGAGTCCGGCCCCACCGCCGACGTGCTGCGCAACCCCAGCGACGAGTACACCATCCGCCTGCTGGATGCCGTGCCCAACCCCGCGCGGGCACGCGAAACCCGCTAGAACAGCGGTGTCCGGGAACCTGGTTCCCGGACACCCACAATCCCACCGGTGCACCCGAACCCGATTCGGATGCACCGGTGGGAAACCCCGCTTCACCGCCCGAGCCTTGCGAAGGAGACCCCATGAGTACCCCCGACTCGACCACCACCCCCGGTGCCACGATCACCCCCGGCAGCCCGTTTGGCGGCCTGGCGCTGGATCCGCGGGTGAGCCCGCTGAACATTGCCGCCGGGGTGGGCACGCTCACCGCGCTGCACTCGGCACCCGTCGGGCAGCGTCGTGGCACGGTGCTGTTTGTGCCGGGTTTCACCGGGTCTCGTGAGGACTTCCGCACGTTCCTGCCGCTGCTGGCCGAGCGCGGCTGGGATGCCTGGGTATACAGCCAGCGCGGTCAGGCCGATTCGGTGGGACCCGAGGGCGTGGAGAACTACACGCTTGATCTGTTTGCCGCCGACGCGGTAGAGGTGGCCCGAATCGTGGCCGCCGAAACCGGAGACGCCACCGTGCACCTGGTGGGCCACTCCTTTGGTGGCTGCGTCGCGCGCGCCGCGGCGATCCTGGACCCCTCGGCGTTTGCCAGCCTGACCCTGCTCTGCTCGGGCCCGCACGGCTGGCCCGGACGCCACCAGGACACCGAGTATGCGGTCCAGGAGGGCGGCTCGATCGGCCTCTGGTATCGCGACAACCCGCACACCCTGGGCATGCCCGATGAGGATATGGATCCCGAGATGGCGTTCCTGCGCCACCGCGCCGCCGCGACCTCCTCGGACAACCTGATCTCCGGTGCCCGGATCCTCCGCAACGACCCCGACACCACCCCCGAGCTGGCCGCGACCGGCCTGCCGGTGTTGGTGGCTCACGGCGAGCACGACGATAAGTGGCCGATCCCGATGCAGCGCGAGAGCGCCCTGCGTCTCGGGGCCGACTACGCGGTGATCCCCGTCGGTGCCCACTCGCCCCAGTTCGAAGCGCCCGAGGCTACCGCGGTGGCCCTGGATGCGTTCTGGGCCGACCACTAAATTTCCCCTACCGTCCGCACATTCACGACCAAGGAGTAGTACCGTGCTGAAATTCCCCGAAGGCTTCCTCTGGGGTGCCGCGACCGCCGCGCACCAGATCGAGGGCAACAACGTCAACAGCAACTGGTGGGTCATGGAGCACGCCAAGGACACCACGATTGTGGAGCCCAGCGGCGACGCCATGGACAGCTACCACCGCTACCCGGAGGACATGAAGCTCCTCGCGGATGCCGGTCTGAACTCCTACCGGTTCAGCATCGAGTGGGCCCGGATCGAGCCCGAACGTGGATTCTTCTCCAACGCCGAGATCGACCACTACCGTCGCATGATCGACACCGCGCATGAGCTGGGCCTGGACCCCACCGTGACCCTGATGCACTTCACCGTGCCGCGCTGGATGTACAACGACGGATTCTGGCGTGCCAAGGACGCCGCGGATCTGTTCGCGCGCTACACCGAGAAGCTGCTGCCGATCCTGCAGGACGTCAAGCACGTGTGCACGATCAACGAGCCGAACATCGCCGCGATGCTCGCCGGCGGCGAGGACGCCTCGAATCTGGTGGCCTACGGCCTGCCCAACCCGGACCTGGGCGTTGCCGACACCCTGCTGGAGTCGCACCGTCGTTCGCGCGAGGTGCTCTCGCAGATCTCCGGCCTGAAGTCCGGCTGGACCGTCGCGACCCAGGCCTTCCACTCCACCGGTGAGCCCGGCGCGGACGAGATGATGCGCGAGTACGGTCACCCCCGCGATGACTGGTACCTGGAAAACGTGAAGGGTGATGACTTCGTGGGTGTGCAGGCGTACACCCGCACCTTCATCGGCCCCAACGGCCCGCTGCCCGTGTCCGAGGACGTCGAGACCACTCTCACCGGCTGGGAGTTCTTCCCGAAGGCCCTGGAGATGGGTGTGCGTTCGGCCTGGGAGCTCACCGAGGGTGTGCCGGTCTTCGTGACCGAAAACGGCATCGCCACCGCCGATGACACCCGCCGCATCGCCTACCTGGACGGCGCTCTTGAGGGCCTCCACTCGGCCATGCAGGACGGCGTCGAGGTGCTGGGTTACCAGCACTGGAGCGCACTGGACAACTACGAGTGGGCCTCGGGCTTCCGCCCGACCTTCGGCCTGATCGCCGTGGACCGCGAAACCTTCGTGCGCACCCCCAAGCCTTCGCTGGCCTACCTGGGTGAGATCGCCAAGCGCAACGCGCTCTAAGCGTCACCACCGAAAATGCCCGGGACCGCTGGTCCCGGGCATTTTTGTGCACCCATGTCTTGCGCAATCCCAGCCACAAAGAGCGGGCCCGGTTCACGCAGGTGAGGAACCGGGTCTAGCCGGTTCCAGAGGGTTTCGCGGCCGTGCGAGCCGAGCAAATACGGGAACTAGCGCGTGTGATTCGGGCTCATGTGAACCAATATCGGGTACCGATAGGTGTGAAGCCTGGTTCCAGATCTCCGGGGTTATGCGGGAAATCCTCGGGTCGAATTCAAGTCGAAATCGGCTCAGCTCGGATACCTGTTGCATGAAGATATTTGATGTTCGTCCATTACCTTCGCGAAACGGATGCGCATAGTTGATGTAAGCAAAGATCCGCGCGCATTCGGTCGCAAACTCGGTCTTATGCATGGCCGCCCACGGCGACGTCGTGATCCTGCGGTGCGCCTGCGCAAGATAGCCCGATATCGATGCCGGCTCTGCAAAATCGAAAGCGCCCTTACTCATCCCCACCGAGCGGAACTGGCCGGCCCACGCATAGACGCTGCCAAAAAGGTGCTCGTGAATGCTGCGGAGATGCCGAGCATCATAGGTCCGAGCGATGTTCGTCGCTCCACGCTCAATATCGAACTGCTGAATCGCGGTTTCCGCATACTCTCGCTTCGCGAGCGCATGTGCGTCACGGAGGCCAAAGAGATTTTGGAGCACGAGGCCACCTGGCTCCCAGAAATATGCATCCCAGGAATCAAACGGCCCGGGCATTAGATGGCGGGGCTTCGGGCCTCGTGCGCACGTGCCGCCGCGTCTGCTCGACGAGCGTATTCGGCTTTGTCGATCGTGCCGCGTGCGTAATCTGTAAGGTTCTTTACGTCTTCGCGGTTGGGTTCCCAGCCTTCGTGCCAACCTGACGCGAGTGTGTTGATGATGTGCGTTGTGGTGACTGCATCGAGTGAGGCGAAGAGCTCCGGCCAGCGCGCCTGGATATCAAAATGGGTGGACATGGGATCCTTCCTCGAAGGGGTGCTCTGACCCTAACAACCTCCTAGACGAAGTACCAGAGCCCAGTACCGGATTTTCAGCCGACGCTCAAGTCTGTGGTTGGGGCGGATCGGGAGCTAACCCTTCAGGCGGAAGCTTGGAAGGGGCTGGAACGGCGGGGTGTCCGGGGCCGCCGGGTCGGTGGCGCGCTCGTGCAGGAGCGGCAGTGCCTCGTCGAGGCTGCTCCCCAAGCGGTGCAGGGATCCAAGCCCGCGGGATTCCCAGATCGGGAGTTCGCCCTGCGGCGTGCGGGCACCGAGCTCCCAGAGTAGGTAGTCGCCGTTTTCGCTCCACCCAAAAACCTCGAGTCGTTCGGACAGGTCCCAGGAGCCATCGGGCTCGATGACCCAGGTGTACTCCTCGGCGCGGCTGTCGGCGTACACAACCCGAAAGTGCTCGCTCAATCGTGAGGTGCGGCCGGGCCAACCATCGGCGTACCCCTCCCTGACCGGGGGATAGATGAACCACAGCCCACAGAGTCGTCCCCAGCCCACCTGGCGAATCAGTGCACGATAGGACGGCGGAAACGGCTCACCGTCGCCGAGTCGGATCCGATCGAGAGCGTCGGTATCGATGTGCTCACGCGTGGGGGAGTCGGGGGTGCCAATCCACTCGATCGCGGGCAGCCCCGCACCCGTACCAGCTCGCTGCGTGTCGTTCATACGGAAATGCTAGCGGGTGGGTTCTCGTCGCGCAGGTAGGCGAGCACCGCGAGCACCCGGCGATGACCGCTGTCGGTCGCGGCGAGGCCGAGCTTGGCAAAGATGTTGCCGATGTGTTTACTCACGGCGGTCTCGGTGACAAAGAGCCGCGCGGCAATGGTGAGGTTGTCGAGGCCCTCGGCCATCAGCCCCAGTACCTCCCGTTCACGCGGGGTGAGCGAGCGCACCGGATCGTCCATGTGGCGCCGGCTCATCAGCTGGGCGATCACCTCGGGATCCATGACGGTGCCTCCGGCAGCGACCCGGTTCAGGGCATCCACAAACGCGGCGACCCGACCCACCCGCTCCTTGAGCAGGTATCCGAGGCCCTCGGCACCGGCAGCTAGTAGTTCACCCGCATAGCGGTCCTCGACATAGGCCGAGAGCACCAGGACCGGAAACCCCGGACGCCGAGAACGCGCCTCGGCTGCCGCGCGGAGTCCCTCGTTGGTGAAGGTGGGAGGCATTCGCACATCAAGCACCGCCGCGTCCGCCTCGTCCAGCCGGTCAAGAAAGCCGTCGGCATTATCGACGGCGGCCACCACCTCGAAGCCCTCGCTCTCCAGCAGCAGCGCCAGCCCCTCCCGCAGGAGGGTGTTGTCTTCGGCGATTATGATGCGCATGGGATCTCCACTCTGATGATGGTGGGACCGCCCACCGGGCTGATGAGTTCCAGGGTGCCCTCGAAGGCCAGGGTTCGGCGGCGAATGCCGGCGATTCCGCCGCCCGGACGCTCGATTGCGCCGCCGCTGCCGTTGTCCTCGACCTCGAGCGTGAGCAGCTGTGCTTCGCGGCGAACCCGCACCGATGCGCGCGAGGCGGTGGCGTTTTTGTTGAGGTTGTTCAGTGCCTCGGCCACCACAAAGTAGGCGGCCGATTCGATGGCCGCGGGGACACGTCCGATGCCGGCGGCATCCAGCGTGCAAGGCACCACGCTGCGGCCCGCCAGGGAGGCCAGGGCACCGTCGAGTCCCTGCTCCTCCAGGATCGGCGGATAGATATCGTGCACCGTGTGCCGCAACCCGGCCAGGGCCTCGGAGGCTGCATCCTGTGCGCGGCGGACGTGGTCGCGCGCCGTGGGGTCCCCGTTTTCGATCGCGCGTTCGGCCATCCCCAGCATCATGACGATCCCCACGATGCGGTTTTGCGCACCGTCGTGTAGGTCGCGTTCGATCCGGCGTAACTCGGCCGCGTGGGCATCCAGTGCGGCGGCGCGGCTCAGCGTGAGCGCATCCACCCGCTCGGCCAACAGTGCGCGCCGCGGAAGCGCGAGCAGGGCGGCGGATGCCTGCGCAGACAGGTGTGCGGCGAGCGGAATGAGAACAACCAGCACCAGGAGGTATCCCAGTATCAGCAGCGGAATCGACAGGACGGCCGGCCAGAGGAGGACCGGGTCGGGGGCGCTCGCCGGTTCCATCCCCAGGCCCGCCAGCCAGCGATATACGGTGTTGACCGCGTGCAGGACACCAAACGGGAGGGTCAGGATGACCGTGACCAGGAAGAGCGTGGGGATCGCATCGAGAGCGAGCCACAGGACATCACGCCCGGTATCGCGAGAGAGGGCAAAGCGCAGGCGATCATCAATCAGCGCATCGCGTCTCAGTGTGCCCGTGGGGCCGGCGACCGGATCGCCACGATAGCGTCCGACCCGATCCCGGGCTCGGTTCGACCACCACCGCAACACCCGTGCCAGCTCGGGAGCCAGCAGGACACCCCGGCTGATGACCATCACCGGGAGCAGCGCGAGAATGACACAAAACAGCACAACGGATCCGAGCGAGCCCACCGTCGACAGCGCAAAGAATCGCAGATCTCGAAGCCACCGATGTGTGCGTCCCAGTTTCACATATCGAGTCTTCCACAGGAGGACCGGTACCACGGTATAGCTGGCTCCACCATCGAGTGGGGAGTGGGCCGGATGGGACAGGGACCGCCAAATTTCTACGGTTGAAACATGACATCACGTCAGCTCAATTCAACGAAAGGTTTACGCTCGTGTCTGGAATTTCCACGCTTCGCCGTGTGATGACCCGGTCGACCCTCGTCGCCGCGGCCTGTGCACTGACCCTCACCGCCGGTGCCGCCACCGCAAACGCGGCCACCATCACCCCCGCTGCGGCTCATTCTCAGGTTGCCGCCACCGGATTCAAGACCATCGTGGGAGGCGAGAAAGCCTCGGAGAAGTACCCGTTTATGGCGAGCATTCCGATTAAAGCCCCGGCCGCCGGCCTCAACAACGGTAACTGCGGCGCCGCACTGATCGACCCCGAATGGGTCGTGACCGCCGCGCACTGCCTCGACATGCAGATCGGATCCTTCGCCAAGGGCAAGGTAAGAATCGGCAGCGATAAGCGTTCCTCGGGCGGCACCGTCCGCACCATTACTCAGGTGTTCCTGAACCCCGGATACGCTCAGGGTCAGCCCAACCAGAACGACGTGGCGCTGGTACGCCTGGATCGTTCGGTCAAAAATAAGCCGATCGTGATTGCCGATCGGGCGGCCGATTACGGCAGCGCCACTCGAATTCTCGGGTTCGGGATCACCAAGCCCAATAAGGATCCGCAGAAGTGGAAGATGTCGGAGAAGCTGCGTCAGCTCGACACCGTGCGCGGAAGCCTCGAGGAGTGCGATCCCGGGTTTGCCGGTGACACCCGTCTCTGCACCGTGAGTCACACCGCCAATGCGATGGCCTGCAACGGTGACTCGGGCGGACCTCAGATTCAGAAGGGTAAGGACAACGCCTGGGAGCTGATCGGCGTCACCTCCGGCCCGGGTGCCAAGAGTCCCTCCTGTGAGAAGGGACCGGGTCTCTATACCAACGTGACCGCATTCCACGACTGGATCTCTCAGACCATCGAGGCCAATAAGTAGGCATGAGTCTCCCACGGGTCGGGAAGCGGATCGGGTTTCCGCTCTCGGCCCGCGGGTACGGAGTCTGTGGACCTACCGCTGGGGGAAATCGTGAGGTGTACCCATCAGCGCCGGTGCCAGTGCATCGAGGCGGCGGCCCCGCGCCTGCAGCGCACGGGCGTCACGGTCGCGACGGATCGCGGCCACCCCCACCAGGAGGGTTTCCGGATGCACGCGCGGGAGCGGCGAGGTGAAGGGGGCGACCTCGGCCGCCAGCTCGTTGGTCACGCGGAGGCGAGATTCGGGGGTGAACCGGTCCGCCTGGGCGAGGAACTGGCTGATTCGACGGGCGAGCGGCTCGGGGAGCTTGGCGACGTCGGCGATCTGTGCCCACCCGTATAGCTCGGGCGGCATGGGCCGGATAAAACGACGAATCTGCGGGACTCGCTCGTGCTGGGAGTATGTGCCCGCCAGGAGATCGCCTAGGCGGCGGCTGCGATTATTCAGCAGCCCCACGGTTGCGGCCAACCCGCCCAGCGTGAGGTACAGCTCCAGCACGCCCACAAGCGCCCGGGTGAGGGCGTGACGGAAGGAGATCGCTCCGCCATCGTTGCGCACAATTCGTGCACCCACGGTGAAGCGGCCGACGGAACGGCCGCGGGTGAGGGTTTCCACGGTGGCCGGCAGGATCACCAGCCCGGTGGCCACGACGGCCACGCTCAGCGCCTGCCCGATGGCCGCGTCCATGTCGATCATCGTGGAGAGCATCCCCAGCAGCATGAAGCAGCCGATGATGAAGATTACCGTAACCAGGCCGTCGATCAGGGCGCCGGCGGCGCGCAGCAGGAACGAGGTGTGGCGCACCTCGAGGACAACGGCCTCACCGGTGATGAGTTCGTTTTCCGTGCTGTCGCCGACGGCAATCGGCGAAAATGTCGCGGTCATGTCTACAATCTAAGCAGATGGATCTTGACGCGTATCGTGCCGCGCACGAAAAAGAATGGACCCGGCTTCAGGCGCTCTCCGCCAGAGGCTCGCTCAGTGGTGCCGAGGCGGACGAATTTATCGCCCGCTATCAGTCGGCCGCGAGTGATCTTTCGGTGCTCCAGGCCTCTGCCGGCAGCACCCCGGACGGGGATCGTCTCGGGGTGATCATCGCCCGTTCTCGGCTGCGCTTTACCGCCGCGAGCAAAAACGTGCTGCTTCAGCTGGGCGAGTTTTTTGTGCTGCAACTGCCGACCGCGCTCTATCGGATTCGCTGGCTGACCCTCGCCGTGGCGCTGGCCACGATCCTGATCGCGGTGGCATGGGCCATCTGGCTGCTGGGGGACCCGCAGCTGGTCTATAACCTGGGGACCCAGGCCGGCCTGGAAAAGTACGCCTCGGAGGACTTCTACCAGTACTACTCCGAGTATGCGTCCTCCTCGTTTGGGGCGATGGTCTGGACTAATAACGCGTGGATCGCCGCCCAGGCGGTGGCCTTCGGGGTCACCGGAATCTGGGTGCCGTTCATCATCGCGCAGAACGCTCAGGGGCTGGGGCAGTCCTTCGCAATCCTGCACACCTTCGGCCACGGCGGTGACTTTTTCCTCTACATTGCCCCGCACGGCATGCTGGAGCTGACGGCGATCTTTGTGGCCGCCGCCGCGGGACTGCGCATCTTCTGGGCCTGGGTGGCTCCGGGCAAGCGTCCGCGTCTGGTGGCGCTCGCCGAGGACGGTCGCTCGTTGATCACCGTGGCCATCGGCCTGGTGTTTGTGCTGGGTGTCTCGGGGGTTGTGGAGGGATTTGTGACCGGATCCGAGCTGCCCTGGCCGGTGAAAATCGGGATCGGTGCCGCGGTGTTCCTGGGGTTCCTCGCGTACATGCTGATTCTGGGACGAAAGGCGTATCGGTCGGGAGAAACCGGCGATCTGGGCGAGTTTGAATCCGGTGCCCAGCGCGTCTACGCGGGCTAGTTCAACCTCCGTTCGCCACACGGAAACCCCTCGTTATTTTTAGTCATTCAAAAAAGCGTGTAGGGTGGGTGTCATGACAGTCGCCACCACCGAGGAACTCTCCGACGCCATTCGCGGTGTTGGGCTGCGCCTCACCGCCCCGCGTCTCGCGGTGCTGCGTGCGGTGGGCGAGAAGTCGCATGTGGATGCCGGCACCGTGTTTGAGCGGGTCCTCGCGGACCTCCCGGACACCTCGG
The DNA here is from genome assembly GCF_024810155.1 of Mycetocola sp. BIGb0189. NCBI lineage: Bacteria > Bacillati > Actinomycetota > Actinomycetes > Micrococcales > Microbacteriaceae > Mycetocola > Mycetocola sp. BIGb0189. Next base: position 175,501 of record NZ_JANUED010000005.1, on the reverse strand, counting down.
TGCAGGCCGTCTACGGCGTCCTGTCTGCGCTCACCGATGCCGGCCTGTTGCGTCGGATCGAACCGGCCGGTTCCCCGGCCCGGTATGAGCGTCGGGTGGATGATAACCACCATCACATCGTGTGCACCCGCTGCGGTGCGATCAACGATGTGGATTGCGTCGTGGGGCACGCTCCGTGCCTGCACCCGGGCAACGCCTCGGGATACACGGTGCAGACCGCCGAGGTCACGTTCTGGGGGCTGTGTCCGGCCTGTCAGGACGAGGTGGCCCGAGCGGAAAACACGGCCGAACCCGTCTCCTGAACCAGACGGTCCCGGCCCTATCCGGACACTGTGACACACCCCGGTGGCAGCTGCCATATCGGGGTACTTGCCAGCGAAAAAAGAGGAGATCACCATGACGGAATCACCGACCACCACCACCAACTCCGGCGCCCCGGTCAGCGCCGATTCGCACTCGCTTGCGATCGGCCGCGACGGCGCGATCCCGCTGCACGACCACTACCTCGTTGAGAAGCTCGCCCAGTTCAACCGCGAGCGTGTGCCGGAGCGTGTGGTGCACGCCAAGGGCGGCGGTGCCTTCGGTACCCTGACCGTGACCCACGATGTCTCGGCCTACACCAAGGCCGCGCTGTTCCAGCCCGGTGTGGTCACCGAGGCCCTGGCCCGGTTCTCCACCGTCGCCGGTGAGGCCGGAAGCCCGGACACCTGGCGCGACCCGCGCGGTTTCGCGCTGAAGTTCTACACCACCGAGGGTAACTACGACCTGGTGGGTAACAACACCCCGGTGTTCTTCATCCGCGACGGCATCAAGTTCCCCGACTTCATCCACTCGCAGAAGCGTCTGCCGGGCAGCCACCTGCGCGACAACGACATGCAGTGGGACTTCTGGTCGCTCTCCCCGGAGAGTGCACACCAGGTGACCTGGCTGATGGGTGACCGCGGTATCCCCGCCAACTGGCGTCACATGGACGGCTTCGGCTCGCACACCTACCAGTGGATCAACGCCGAGGGTGAGCGCTTCTGGGTCAAGTACCACTTCCGCACCAACCAGGGCAATGCCTCGCTGACCGCCGAAGAGGCCGAGCGTCTGGCCGGAACCGACGCCGACTACATGATCCGCGACCTCCACGACGCGATCGAGCGCGAGGAGTTCCCGAGCTGGACCGTCTCGGTTCAGGTCATGGGCTACGAGGATGCCAAGACCTACCGCTTCAACCCGTTTGACCTCACCAAGGTGTGGCCCAAGGCCGATTACCCGCTGATCGAGGTGGGTCAGTTTGAGCTGAACCGCAACCCGGAGAACTACTTCGCGCAGATCGAGCAGGCCACCTTCGCCCCCTCGAACTTCGTGCCGGGTATCGCCGCCAGCCCCGACCGCATGCTGCTGGCCCGCATCTTCTCCTACGCGGATGCACACCGCTACCGCGTGGGCACGAACCACGCCCAGCTGCCGGTGAACGCCCCCAAGAACGAGGTTCACTCGTACTCGCAGGACGGTGCCGCACGCTACTCCTTCAACTCCGCCTCGACCCCGGTGTATGCGCCGAACTCGGTGGGTGGCCCCGCCGGAGATTCCGCCTACGCCGCCGACGAGCGCGGCTGGGAGAACGACGGCGAGTTCGCTCGGACCGCCGCCAGCCTGCACGCCGAGGACGACGACTTCGGTCAGGCCGGAACCCTTGTCCGCGAGGTCATGGATGACGCGCAGCGCGCACGTCTGCTGGCCACCATCACCGGTCACGTGGGTGCCGTCCAGAACACCGAGATCCGTGCCCGGGCGATCGCCTACTGGACCAACGTGGACGCAACCCTGGGTGCGGCGCTCGCCGCAAACCTGGCCGCCTAGGCTCGGTTCCCCGCTCCGCCGCACGGCGTCGCCCTCACCGGCGGCGTCGTGCGGTTTTTGGTTCCCCTGGGGACATCCGCGGCGCTGCTGGGTGCTGGCGAGGTTCTGGCGAACGGTCGGGGGATCCGGCTACGCTGGGGGTACTCTTCACCGGCGAAAGGACCCCCGATGCGACTCGGCATGATCACCCTGGACACCCTCGACCCGGCGCCCGTGGCGGCCTGGTGGGCGAAGCTTCTGGGCGGTTCGCTCAACGATGTGGGTGGGACGGGGGAGTTCCTGGTGCTTTCGGGCGCTATTCCCGGCATCAACCTCGGGTTCGCGAAGGTTCCGGACCCGACACCGGGGAAAAACCTCATCCACCTCGATTTCGATCTAGAGGCCGGTGAGGAGCGTGAAGCCCTGCTGGATTCGGTGCGTGCGGCGGGTGCCGAGCATCAGGCCCACCACGAGTTTCCGGGTATTCAGTGGGATGTGTTCACCGACCCCTTTGGGACCGTCTTCTGCATCGGCGACGCGCACGACTAGACGATCGTAGTTGCCGGCGCGGCCCGGCTCGGCCCGGTGTTGTTGAGCCCGGCTCGGCTCAGCCCGGCGAGCGACCGAGTTTAGTGCTGCGTTGGGCCGGGGCCTGGGCCGCGATCCACGGTGTCCAGAAGCTCGGCCAGGCGCTGCGAGTCGGCGAGGTAGCGATCATAGGGGAAGCCCTCGCGGATCAGCCACTCGCGAAGCTGACTCGCGCTCGCGGTGCCCGAGGCGTGGAACGCGTCGAGTCCCGCCGGTGTGGCCGAGGCGAGGCGTCGCTTGGCGTGGCTGGGGTCGATGATGATGTCCACGAACCCCTCGTCGCGCAGCGTGCGCAGGGCGCGGGAGGTCGCCGCCTCGGAGAGGCCGACGGAGTCGGAGAGCTGACGCTGAGTCATTCCCGGAGACTCCTCCAGGGTGCCGATAATCCGAACCTGGGTATAGGTCAACAGGGCGTCGCCGGCGGCCATGCGCCTGCGCGCAAGATCGCCAAAGGTGGCGACGACACGGTGCAGCAGGTCGGCAATTCCATCATCCATGTGATCAGTATAGCGCAGTCTTGCGCATGCAATATTGCGTGTGCAAGACTGTCGATATGTCTACCTCACAGTTCATTTTTGAAACGTCCGTTCCCGCCCTCTGGCTGCTGATCGCCGTGATCGGGGCGAGCATTCACTCGGCACGATCCACGAAACTTCCGCGCCTGGAAATCTGGCAGCGCTGGTGGGCGGTGGCCGCGCTGGGGTGCGGAAGCGCCTGGATGACCCTGTCATTCCTGGTGATCCCCGACGTGATGACCACCGCCATCGGGTTCCCGCAGACCCCGTTTGTCACCGAGATCGCGTTTGCCAACCTGGGTCTGGCTATCGGCGGGTTCCGTGCCGTGCGCGCCGGGGCCCGGGAGCGCATCACGATCGGCCTGATTGCCGGGATGTTCCTCTGGGGTGCCACCCTCGGTCACGTCTATCAGTCGCTGGCCCACGGCAACTGGGAGCCCGGGAACACCGGCGGCGTGCTGGCCTATGACGTGCTGATTCCGGCCGTGATGATCATCCTGGCCGTCCGCAGTCGCCGCCTGGAATCCGCGGCACCGGCCACCGTTTCCTAAACAGTCACGCGCATCCGAGGGGGATGAATCCATGAGCCGAATTCTGCGCACCCAGCGCGGCCTGGACCGGCTGGTCAACTTTTCCGACGCCACCGTGGCGATCGCAATCACACTGCTGCTACTTCCGCTGGTGGACGCCGCATCCGATGCTCGGGCCGACCGGGTGGGGGAGTTCCTGTCCGAGCATCAGGGCACCCTGATCGCGTTTTTTGTGAGCTTCGCGGTCATCGCCCGAATGTGGACCATGCATCACCGCCTATTTGAGGTTGTGCACGCCTATTCGTCGCGACTCATGCGGGTCAACCTGGTCTGGCTGGCCAGCATCGCCTTTCTCCCATTTGCCTCGAATATGCTCGCGGCGGCCGGGCAGAACCCGGCTGCCCGGGCCCTCTATATCGGCACCATCGCGGTGGCGAGCCTAACCTTCGCGCTGATGGAGGGGGTCGTCATCCGCGACCCGAGTCTTCGTTCGGACACGGACCGGGACCTGCTGACCCCCACCAACAGCTGGCTGACCTTTGCCGCCGTGTTGCTTGCGCTGATTCTGACCCTGATCGTCCCGATCGGAGGGGTCTGGTGGTTGCTGCTCCTGGTCCCTGCCGGATGGGTCTCCGATTTCCTGGAGCGGCGAGGAAAGCCCCACCGCGGGACGGGCAAGCAGGGGGAGCGGGACCGTAGCTAGAGCTTGCCCGCCCGTTTGAGTGCCAGGTAGTGGTCGGCGAGCAGTGGGGGCAGGGCCTCCGGAGAACCGGCAATCGGATCGGCACCCACACGGCGCAACGCCTGGGCGACCCGGTCGGCATCCAACAGTGCGCGCTCGGCACCGGCGGCCTCGTACACATCCTCGCGGCTGTCCACAAAATGGCGTGCGGCCAGCGCTTCGGGATCGCGTACCGACGCGACCACCACCAGGTGACGCGCGGTGAGCTCGGGCAGACTGGCGATCAGATCGGCCGCGGATCCCGGGCTCTCGGCCGCGGTCAGGATGACCACCAGCGAGCGCTGGGAGGTGATCTGACGCACCTCCGCGGGGATGGCCGACCAGTCGGTTTCGATCAGTTCGGGCTCGATATCGGCCATGGTGTTCACCATGTTTTCCAGCAGCGCGGCACCGGTAGAGCCGGTCACCCGCCCGCGGATACGACGGTCAAAGCACAGCAGATCCACGCGGTCCCCGGCACGGGTGGCCAGCGCGGCCAGCAGCAGCGAGGCCTCAAACGCGGTATCCAGGCGCGGCTCATCGGCGATCCGGGCGGCCCCGGCACGGCCGGTATCGGCCACGATGATAACCCGGCGGTCGCGTTCGGGACGCCAGGTGCGTACCACCAGGTGCTCGCCCGCGTCCGGCTGGCCGCCCATCCGGCGGGCGCTTGCCCGCCAGTCGATGGAGCGCACATCATCGCCGCGGACATAGTCGCGTAGGGAGTCAAACTCGGTGCCCTGACCGCGCACCATCAGCGAGGTGGCTCCATCCAGCTCGCGCAGCCGGGCCAACCGCGAGGGCAGGTGACGGCGCGATCTGAACGGCGGAAGCACACGCAGGGTGCCCTGTGCCGACAGGGTGGTCTGCCGGGCGGCGAGCCTGAGCGGGCCGAACGAACGGATGGTTACCGATTCGCTGCGCCGCTCGCCCCGCCGGGTGGGAACCAGGACCGTGCGCACCAGGCGTCGCTCGCCACCGGGAATCCGGACCCGCGCGCGCGATGTTTGGGCTCCGGCGGACGGCGTCCACGCATCCCGAACGATGCCCACCAGCGTGCGCGCACCGGTGTTGGTGAGGTACAGCAGGGCATCGGTGGGCTCGCCCAGGCGTGCGCGCGCGGCACCACCGCGGGCAAGACGCAGTGCGCGGGGCGAGGCTGCGAGGGACAGATCCAGGATCAGCAACACCGCGGCTAGCACCATCCAGCCCGCCAGAATCAAGAGCGGGTTGCCACCGAGCCCGGTTCCGACCACGATCGGGATGACCCCGGCGCCCACAACCAGCACAAACCAACCGGTGATCGCCATTTAGATGGGAACCTGAACCTGCTGCATGATCGAGCGCAGAATGGTGTCCGCGGACACACCCTCCAGCTCGGCCTCGGGACGCAGCTGCAACCGGTGACGCCAAACCGGCAGGACCATCGCCTGCACGTGATCGGGAGTTACTGCCGGATAGCCACTCAGCCAAGCCCACGCCTTGGCACTGGCCAGCAGCGCGGTGGCACCACGCGGGCTCACACCCATGCGCACCGACGGGCTCTGCCGGGTGGCGCGGGCCAGATCCACCAGGTAGGCCAGCACGTCGCCGGAGACGGTGGTCTGTGCGGCGGCACCCTGGGCGGCCTTGAGCTCTTCGGCGCTGAGCACCGGCTGTACGCCGGCTCCGCCTAGGTCGCGCGGGTTGAATCCCAGCGCGTGACGGCGCAGCACCTCGATCTCGGTGTCGCGCTCGGGCAGGTCCAGCACCAGCTTCAGCAGGAAGCGGTCAAGCTGGGCCTCGGGCAGGGTATAGGTGCCCTCATACTCGATCGGGTTCATGGTGGCGGCCACCAGGAACGGGCTCGGCAGTGGCAGCGAGACGCCGTCCACCGACACCTGGCGCTCCTCCATGGCCTCCAGCAGGGCCGACTGGGTCTTCGGGGGCGTGCGGTTAATCTCATCCGCGAGCAGGAGGTTGGTGAAAACCGGACCACGACGGAACTCGAAGTCCCCGGCCTTGGCGTCGTACACCAGCGAACCGGTGACGTCTCCCGGCATCAGGTCGGGGGTGAACTGCACCCGCTTGGTGTCCAGCGACAGCGCGGTGCTGAGTGTACGCACCAGCAGGGTCTTGGCCACACCCGGCACACCCTCCAGGAGCACATGTCCCTGGGCGAGGAGGGCGATGATCAGACCGCTGACGGCGGCATCCTGCCCCACAACGGACTTGCCCACCTCGGCCCGAACCCGGGCCAGGGCGCCGCGCAGGTTGTTGTCGCGGGCGTGGATTTCTTCGGCGCTGAGTGTCATCGTAGCTACTTCCGGTCGAGGGACGAGGGGTCGGTATGGTGGGGCGCCTGCCCGGGCGATGCCGGACGGCTGGGATCCAGGGCCGCGGCCAGCGCGTCCTCCAGATCGTGTAGGGTTCGGGCGAGCTGAACCAGTTCGGCCTCGGTGGAGGCTGGGCGGGCAATCAGCAGGTCGAAGATGTCGGCTCGGGAATGGCCAAGCCGGTCGGCGACGGCGAGGGCTACCTCATCGGCGGGCGTCTGACGGGGGAGGCCCAGCAGCGCGCTGGATCGATCCACCACCCCGATCCGGAGCGCATCCAGGGCCCGGGTGCGTGCCCCCACCCGCTGGTAGAGACGTGCCCGTCCCCGACGGGTTTCCGAGGCCGGAACCACCACGGGCAGATCCTCGGCGACGAGCTTGCCGAATCGACGTCCACGCCACACAAAGGCCGCCAGTGCGGTGACAAACAGGAGCAGCAAAACCGGGGTGAGCCAGGCCGGAGTCGCATTCTCGAGGGAGGTGATTCCGGTGTCTTCCAGGTCTGCCGCGGTGGGGAGATACCAAACCAGGTGGGTGTTTTCACCCAGCAGGCCCACCGCGAGAGCGGCGTTGCCCTCCCGCAGCACGGATTCGTTTTGCAGGACCGAGCGCGACCCGAGCACGGTAACCGAATTGTCCGCGCTCACCACCAGCGAGTATCCATCGGTGGGGGTACCGAAGCACCCGGTTGCGGACTCGGTCTGGAACACCCGTCCGGTGGTGATGCTACCCGCGCGGACGGCCGCGGGAACCCGGCAGGCCACCTCCTTCGAGACCTCATCCGACGCCAGGCCCGCGGGCATCACGCCGAGATCGAACTCGGACAGGATTGAGAATCCCGGGTCCACCAGCACCGTTGAGGTTGCGGTATTCGCAAGCTCCTCCACCCGTGAACCGTCCAGATATCCGCCGGTATCGGCGAAGAGGAGGGTTCCGGGCGTGGATTCAAGCGCCGATTTTGCCTGCTCAAACGAGTGCGCAATGGTAATGCGGACCCCGTGATCACGCAGCACATTCGCCACCGCCTGTGATCCCACCGGCGAGGGGTCCTCGGCCGAGAGTTCACGACCGCGGGCGTTGCCGGCGTTGCCGAGCACCATCAGGATCAGGGCGGTGACGATGATTGCCGCCGCCGCGATGAGCCAGAAGCGCCGTTGACGCAGGAATCTGCGGATCGTGGGGGTCAGGGCCGGGGAGGCCGCCCCGGGTGTCGTTTCGGTTTCGAGCACGCTCATGAGCGCATCCCCTCACCCGCACCGGCGAGGACCGGGCGCTGCGCGCGCAGGCCGTTGTCGGTGCTGCGGATCCGCTCCCACTGCTCGGCCGAGGCCGGGACCGAGAGGTAGCGGACGGCATCAAAATCGTTGGCCGTCTGGGCCAGCACGGCACCATACTCGGGGAATGCCTGGCCCGCGGCGATGGCCGCCTGGTGTGCGGTACTGCCCGGATCCAGGGCAATAATCGTGCGCTCATCCAGGTCGCGGCAGAGGGCTCGATACCCCTCCAACACCGCGAGGTTATAGTCGCCGGCACCGGCCGCTCGGGCCGCCGCCGCGCGGATCTCGGCGGCACTGCGGGTGTCGCGCTCACCAAACAGTGCCTGCACCGAGGCCGTGCGGGCACGGTTGAGCCGTGGACGACCCCAGATCAGCACCACGGCGATGACCGCGGCCGCGACCAGGAGCAACAGTAACACCGGCACCCAGTCGCCGGGGCCGTCGATGTTTCCGGAGAACAGACGCCCCAACCACTGCAGAAACTGGTTGACCAGGCGGTCAAAAAGGTTGGGGGTGGCCGCCGCATACTCGGGCTTTGCGAGCTCGCTACTCAGCCAGTCCTGTGCTTCCGGAACATCGGGAGTGAGCGGAGGCTCGGCAAAACGCACACTCATTGGTTTCCCGTTTCGGAACCGTTCGGGGCGTCCGACGGTGGTGCCGGATAGCTGGGCCCGGTGGGAGCGTGCGGGCCGGGCGCCGACGGATATCCGGGCGTCGCAAAGGACTGCGGTCCGGCCGGTCCACCCGAGCGATACTGGCCCGCCGACGCCGCAGACTCGCTGCGCACGATGGTGAACGGATCGGGCAGATTACTCGAGGTTGCACCGGCCTCGACATAGCGCAGTAGGTCTATATCCAGGCCCTCCTTGCGCATGCGCAGGTCGATATAGATCAGCGCCACGACGGAGGACTGGATCACCACCGAAATCGAGCCAATCAGCAGTGAAATCACCCCGACGATCAGGCTCGGCACCGCCTGGCTGATCACAGCCCCGTACATATCGGTCTCGCCGGTGGGCATGAAGAGGGTGGTCAGCAGGCTGACGGCGATGGAGACCGGGAACACCACGATCTGGCTGACCGCCGAGACAATCGCGTTGACCAGGAACTGAATACCCAGCGTCTTCCAGAAGTACCCGTTGGTCAGGCGCCAGGAACGCTGAATGGCCGCGCCAACCCCGCGACGTTCCAGGACGATCACGCTGGGAACCAGGGAGGTTTTGATCAGCAGCCAGGCAAACAGAAGGAAGAAGGCGGCACCCAGCAGGAATCCGGCCAGGAGCGCCCACCCCCAGTTGTCGGTGTTGGTCGCAATAATCGCGATCACGACACCGGCGATCACGGCCACCGCGACGATCATCACGGCGATCTGCAACAGGCTGAAGAGGAACAGGTGTCCCACCCGGGGCCAGACGGCCTTCCACAGTTCCCCCATTCGGCGCTTTTCACCGATGGTGGCGCGTGAAACCTCGCTCACCAGGACTCCCTGGAGGAAGGCCACGCTGAACGCCGAGAGCAGGATCGGAATCAGCAGCAGCAGGAGAAGGACCGCGCCGCTACCAATCGCAATCTCATCGCGGTCGGCGGACGAGGCGCTCGCGATGCGATCGCTGAACCAGACCATGCCGAAGCCGGCGATCACCATCGAGAGGATGCTGATCGGTGCCTGGAGGAGGAGTGCGCTACCCAGGCTGGCGCGCGGATTGCGGGTTAGGACACGAAACGGCGCACCCATCAACGTGCCGAAGGCGAGCGGGCGCAGCGGAATGAGCCCCGGTTTGGGGGCAGCCTGCCACTGGTTCGCGCCGGGCCTCGTGTAACCCGGGGGTGAATAGCTTCCGTTTGGACCGCCGGTACCCGGTCCCGGACCTCCGGGAGCGGGCGCGGCCGGTGTCGTCGGATAGCCCGGAGCGGTCCAACTGGGGACCGCCGTGGCCGGGTCAAAATTACCCGCCGAGGGAGGGGTAAAGGCCGGAATCCCCGGGTCAAACCCATCCGAGCGCGCACTATTCTGTTCGGGCTGGTGCTGTGATCGTGGGTCGGTCACCGGAGTTCTCCTCGGCTATCGGGGCGGCTAGCGTGTCTCCATCGTGACACACCGAGTCGCCGCGCGTGCAGAGTCACGCCCCGCGGGGCGAAAGCGACGTCAAATTTGTCGTGTATCGGCCCCTGACCGGACGGGAAATCGCCACGACCGGGAGAATACGTCTCTTAAAGCGGCGACAACGGGTAGTGTGAGGGGAACTGTGTTTCCCCCCTGCGCGGTGCAAACCCGCGGCGAATACTGAGAACGGGATCGATGACTCCACGCATTTTGGTGGTTGATGACGACACGGCGCTGGCCGAGATGATCGGGATCGTGCTGCGCACCGAAGGCTTTGAGCCGGAGTTTTGCGCCGACGGTGCCGCCGCCGTGGGTGCCTTCCACGAGTACAAGCCCGACCTGGTGCTGCTCGATCTCATGCTGCCCGGGATGGACGGGATCGAAATCTGCACCCGCCTGCGCCAGGAATCCGGTGTGCCGATCATCATGCTGACCGCCAAGTCGGACACCGCGGACGTGGTCAAGGGGCTCGAGTCCGGTGCCGACGACTACATCGTGAAGCCGTTCAACCCCAAGGAGCTGGTCGCCCGGGTGCGTACCCGGCTGCGCCCCGCGAGCGAAGCATCGGCGACCGAGCTGGCCATCGGGGACCTGATCCTCGATGTGGCCGGCCACGAGGTGCGCCGCGGCGCCTCGCGAATCAACCTCACCCCGCTCGAATTTGACCTCCTGCACGCCCTGGCCGCCAAGCCCGCGCAGGTCTTTAGCCGTGAGGCCCTGCTGGAACAGGTCTGGGGCTACCACTACAAGGCCGATACCCGCCTGGTCAACGTCCACGTTCAGCGTCTGCGCTCCAAGGTTGAGCTCGACCCGGATAACCCCCGGATCGTCATGACCGTGCGCGGCGTCGGCTACCGAGCCGGGAGCGCCGAGTAGCGGCCCACGATGCCCGAAGACTACTTCTCCGCGGTTCGGCTCCGCCGCTGGCGGAGGATTCCTCGTGGAATCATGCGTGCCTGGCGCCACTCGCTCCAGTTTCGCGCGGTCACCATCACGATGGTGCTGAGCGCACTGGCGATCATGCTGTCCAGCGGCTACATGACCATCTCGATCGGGAGCGATCTCTATCAGTCCCGGGCCGCTCAGGCTCAGAGTGACACCCGGCGCGCGCTGGATACCGCCCAGCGCACCCTGGATTCGTCCACGGCCGAGTCTCGCGTCGATTTCCAGGCGCTGATGACCACGGCGCGCACCGACCTCGCCCAGGCGTCGGGCAGTCCGCTGGTGGCCGCCTTCCGCGTTCCGGACCAGCCCTTCAGCGCGACCGCGCCCCAGGACTTTGTGGCCCCCGGGCTGCAGGGTGAGGTGATCAGCGCCGAGCTGCGTCGCACGGTCCAGAAGAACCCCGATGGCCTGTGGTGGCAATCCACGGCCCTTGCCGCAAGCGGCGAACATACCGATCCCGGCCTGATCGTGGGCGGCCAGGTACGGCTGCCCGATGGGGCCGCCTATGAGGTGTACATCGGCTATAACCTGGCCAGCACCGAGGAAACCCTGGGCTTTGTCCAGCGCTCGCTCCTGGTGGGTGGCCTGGTGCTGCTACTGCTGGTGGGCGGAGTCGCCTGGGTTGTGGTGCGCCTGGTGGCCGATCCGGTCAAGGTGGCCGCACAGACCTCGGCAAAGTTGGCGGCGGGCGACCTGGAGGTGCGCATCCCGGTGCGCGGTCAGGACGAGCTGGCGACGCTGGGACGCTCCTTCAACCGGATGGCCGACAGCATGCAGGGCCAGATTCAAAAACTCGCGGCGCTGTCCAGCGTGCAACAGCGCTTTGTCTCCGACGTGTCCCATGAGCTCCGCACGCCGCTGACCACGATCCGACTGGCAGGCGACGTGCTGTACGACCAGCGCGAGGACTTCTCTCCTACCACCGGACGCACGGTGGAACTGCTGCACACGCAGACGCAGCGTTTCGAGCTGCTGCTGGCCGACCTGCTGGAGATCAGCCGCTACGACGCCGGCTCGATTCAACTCGAGATGGAGCCGGTGAGCCTGCCCGGGCTCGTGCGTGACTGCGCCGACGGCATGCAACAGCTCGCGGATCAGAGCGGCACCCGGCTGATCGTCTTGGCCCCGGGTGGATACGGGCCGGTGGATATGGATCCGCGCCGAATCCGACGGATCGTCAACAATCTGCTGGGCAACGCCATCGAACACGGCGAGGGCCGACCGGTTGTGATGACCATCGACTCCACCGCCAGCACCGTGGCACTCACCGTACGCGACTACGGCCTCGGCATGAACGAGACCGATGCCGCCCGAGCCTTTGACCGGTTCTGGCGGGCGGACCCGTCGCGTCGACGCACCATCGGTGGGACCGGGCTGGGCCTGGCGATTGCACTCGAGGATGCCCAGCTGCACGGGGGAACCCTGGCGGTGTGGTCGCGTCCGGGGGCCGGATCTAACTTCCGGTTGCTCCTGCCCCGGCACCAGGGCGATACCGAAACCCTCGGGGCGTCCCCGCTCCCGCTGGAACCCGTGGACGCGGGTGCCGAGGGGCCCGATGAAACCGATTTTGAGGGGACTACCGCATGAGTATCTCCACCCCCTGGCGTCGCCGCGGCACCGCCCTGGTCGGGGCGGTCATTGCCCTGCTCCTGGTTTCCGGGTGCGCCACCATTCCGCGGGGCGGCGGCGTCAATGCCGGACACGCGGTGGATCGTCCCGAGGGACCCGAGGTGGTCTTCCTCGCTCGAGGTCCGGAAAAGGATGCCAGTCGTGAGGAGATCCTCACCGGCTTTATCGAGGCCGCCGCGAGTCCCGCGGGTAACTACGCGACCGCGCGAGAATTCCTGACCGCGACCCTCGCCGGTTCCTGGAAACCCGATGCACGGGCGATCGTGGATCAGGCCGAACAGCGCAAGATCACCCCGGATGATGGCTCGGGCGGATTATCCCTGACCACCAACCCCGAGGCGGCGGTGGATAGCACCGGCCAGTACACCCCGTCATTTGGAAACTCATCCATTCAGCTGGATTTCACGTTTTCCCGGGTGGATGGTCAGTGGCGTATTTCGGGTGCCCCGGACGGTGTGATCCTGGACCCGGTCAAGTTCCGCGAGGTATTCAAGCCCTATACGCTGCGCTTCTTTGACCCGACCTGGATTGTCCTGGTGCCCGAGGTGCGCTGGTTCCCCTCGCGTTCGTCGACGTCAACCAACGTGGTCAAGGCACTGCTGGCGGGCCCGAGTCCATGGCTCGCGGGCGCGGTCTCAAGCGCGTTCCCCGAGGGCACACGATTGCTCTCGGATGCCGTACCGGTGGACAACAGCGTGGCCAATATCAACCTCAACCGTGAGGCCGGTGGCCAGGATGATCTCACCCTGCGCCGGATGAAGGCGCAGCTCACCGAGAGCCTGTCCGAGGTTTCCTCGATTAAGGCCATCTCGTTGAGCATCAACGGGGTCGCCCAGGAGGCGGTTCCGCTCACCATCTCGGGCGCGCGCACCGATCCGCGCGCGCTGGTGTTGACCAAGGACGGATTCGGTTTCCAGACCGATGACCGGTTGGAAAAGATTGCCGTACTCTCGGCCCATGTGGAGGCGCTGAACCCCAGCGCGGTGGCGATCGACGGCACCCGGCAGCTGATCGCGGCCCTCGCTCCCAGCGGGGTTTCGGCGATCCGACCCGGCGGGCCGGAACTGGTGGATGCTCGTCCGCATCTGATCGCGCCGAGCATCGATGAGGCGGGCAACATCTGGACCGTTCCTAACGATGCACCCGGCGAAATCCTGGTGATTACCCCGGATGGGAAGCAGCATCCGGTGGCTGCTAGCTGGCCGGATGCCTCGCAGATCGTCTCGCTCCAGGTTTCCCGAGACGGGACGCGGGTGCTTGCTTTTGTGGTGTCCGGTGGGCGCAGCACCCTGCTTGTTGCGGGTATCCAGAAGGATGAGAACGGGGTGCCGTCCAAACTCGGTGAGCCCATTCGGGTGCCGGCCGCCGCGGGGTCTGCGGCCTCGGCCACCTGGGTGGATGAGAACTCGGTCGCCTCGCTGGGAACCAACGATCAGGGGGTTGCTCAGATCGTGCAGTCCACGATCGGTGGCCGCAGCGAGAGCCTGGTCACGGTTTCCGGCGGACGGGAGATCGTGGGGGGCAGCTCGGAGAATCAGCTGCGGGTCCTGGTCGAGGGCGGGCGCATGATGCAGTGGCGCTCGGGATCATGGCAGCAGGTGGCCAGCGATGTGCGGGTCATCGCGACCCAGCAGGGTGCGGTCGAGCGGGTCGAATAGGCTCGTCCTCCACAACATCATTCCCGAGGCCTGTTTTCCACAGCTTGGGAAATCTCGTGTCGGCACCGAGAACCGCGACCAAGAATGGTCCCATGACCACTCGAATCGCCTCCTTCACCCTTGGCTGCTTTGTTCCCATCCCCTGTGCCGGATGCGGGCATCCGGCCGATCCACGCTGGCCCGTGTCCGGGCTCTGTCCGGGCTGCCGTGCCGCGCTCGCCGCGGCGAGGCCCCATGAGGGGCGGCTACCCGGTGCCCCGGACGTCCGATTGCTCTGGGCCCTGCGCTATCACGATCCTCACGCCCGGCTGATCATCGACTTCAAGAATCACCATCGAGTCGACCTCGCCGGTGCGTTAGCCGCACCGTTAGCCAAAACCATCGCCGAGGCCGCCGAGCACCCGGGGTTGGCCCCTGCCGTTCTGGTGCCCGTCCCGGGTCGGGACGCCGGATTTATTCGGCGCGGGTACCACCCGGTCGAGATGCTGATTCGGCGCACCGGGCACACTCCGCGACGGATGCTTGAGTGGGCGCGTGCCCCGCGTGATCAGCTGGGGCTGAACCCCGCCGAGCGTGCCCAGAACCTAGACGGTGCCCTGCGGGTGCGGGCGCGCGGCACGGCGCGGCTGCTCGCCTCCCGGGGCGCGTCTACCCGTTCGCCGCGGCCCGAGACATTCTGGGTAGTTGATGATGTGTGCACGAGTGGTGCCACCCTCCGGGAAGCCGTGCGTGCGCTCCGGAGCGCTGGAATGCCGCCGGCCGGCGTGTTGGTGCTCGCGCGTGCGGCCCGGGAAGAACACTCCGCACGGCCGCCCCCTCCCCGTCGCCCCTCCCGGCCGCCCCCTCCCGGCCGCGACGGCACGAAATGCGGTGCAGGCAGGCTCCGGGAGCCTAATGCATACAACTAGTGTCGCTATTTGACGGGTGTGATTGCGCACGGGATTCTGGTTGCGTGATGCACTCCTCTGGCCAAAAAATACCGAATTTTCGGGGTTTATGCGGGCCTCTGGGCAAGCCCTGGACCATGGTGAGGGGTGAGTTCTGGCCGCACGGATGCAACTGCATTGACAGGGATTTGTCGCAAAAATTACGCTAGAAGCTGTCATAACCGACGTAATTTTGGGGACAATCATGTGTGGGGGAAACCGTGTTTAAGGTAACAAAACCGACCGCTCCGGTGGGAACGATCATCCTAAAGAGCCTGTGGTACGGCTTTATCGCCGGAATGATTTCCGGGATGGTGAAGATTGGATGGGAGGTCATCTTCCCGCCACGCACCATCGAGCGAAACGCCACCAACCCGCCGCAGACGCTGCTGGAGCAGTTTGGGATGACCTCCGAGCAGACCCATTCGTTCGTGATGTTCGGAGACCAGAAGGTCTTCTACGTGGCTCTGATCATCCACTTTGCCTTCTCGATCGTGTGCGCCATGGTGTATCTCTTCGCCGCCCAGTATCTGCCGATCACCTCGCTGTGGCAGGGGGCCGCCTTTGGCCTCGTGGTCTGGGTCTTTTTCCACCTGATCCTGATGCCCGCGATGGGGACGGTGCCTGCCGCCTGGAACCAGCCCTGGGAGGAACACTTCTCCGAGCTGTTCGGCCATGCCGTGTGGGGCTGGGCCATTGCCGCCTGCGGCTTCTTCCTGGCGCAGAAAGACCGGTCTAAGACGCTGGTGAACCTGTAACCGGAAGAGCCGGAAACGGCGGCGGCAGGGTGGGCGATGCCCGTCCTGCCGCCGTTTTTTGTGCGGATTCTCAGGGTCGGCCCGAATGGGGCACGCCCGGAAAACATTGGATCCAAGTTTTCTGATGACAAGTGTAGGAAAGGGGGCTACGGTGGGGGCTAAAGGCGTGAAAGGACCGCCGGGATCAACTGGTGGCACGCCCTGACTGGAGGTCCACATGGAAACCAACATCGTAGGATTTGGCCTGAAGATCACCGATCGTTTCCGTGACTATGTCGAGGAAAAGTCCGCCAAGGTCGAGCACCTGGCGGAGAAGACGATCTCGTTTGAGGTCAAGGTTTCCCGGCACAGCGATAAGTCCGGCCGTCGCGGCGAAGACCGGGTGGAACTCACCCTCGTGGGTCCCGGCCCACTGGTCCGCGCGGAGGCCACCGGATCCGACCAATACGTGGCGTTTGACCTCGCCATGGCGAAGCTCATGGAGCGGATTCGCCGCTCGAAGGACCGTCGTAAGGTCCTCCGGGGTCGCGGACGCACCTCGCTGCACGAGGCCAGCGCGGAGGGATTTACCTCTATTGGTCTCGAAGCTGCCGGCGTTGACGTGCTGAACGCGGTTGCCACCGGTGCCGTCCCCGTGATCGAAGAATCCGAAGAGGACGTGCCGTACAGCCCCGTGGTGATTCGCGAGAAGCTGTTCCCCGCCGAATGGATGACCGTGGAGGAGGCGGTGGACCGGATGGAACTCGTGGGACACGACTTCTTCCTCTTCATCGATGCCCGCACCGACCGCTCCAGCGTCGTCTACCGCCGTAAGGGCTGGGACTACGGGGTGATTGGTCTCCACGAGGAAGCAGAAGCACGCGCCTCATAGACGCATCATCCGCCGAGACACTCACCATCCATACGGTGCCTGTCGCCCCGCGGCTTGGCGCCCCGGCCTTCTCTGAAGCGCCGGGGCGCTTCGCTTTGGGAGAAATTTGCTGTGTTTTCGGTCGAAATCCGTACCGAACACCGGTGTTGTTCCCCCGTCCCGATAACATAGACTTGGCCCTCGATGGTCCCATCGAAGGGTCGGCCGCACACACCGTGCGGAACTGCGCCCCGTCGACGATGGGTGGGCCGCACACCCGTGCGGACCCGCGCCCCGTCGGCGACCAAAGACAAGTGGAGAGCAAGTCGTGGCCTCAGTCCTGGAAAAAGTCCTTCGTGTTGGCGAAGGCCGAGTCATCAAAAAGCTGCAGAACCTGACCAAGGCGGTCAACGCGCTTGAGGAAGACTTCAACGGCCTGACCGACGAGGAGCTGCGCGAGGAGACCGCCGAACTGCGCGGTCGCTTCGAAGCCGGCGAAACCCTCGACGATCTCCTGCCCGAGGCGTTCGCCGCCGTGCGCGAGGCATCCAAGCGCACCCTGGGTCTGCGTCACTTCGACGTGCAGATCATGGGTGGTGCCGCCCTGCACCTCGGCAACATCTCCGAGATGAAGACCGGTGAGGGTAAGACCCTGGTCGCGACCCTGCCCGCCTACCTCAACGCCATCGCCGGCAAGGGTGTGCACGTGGTCACCGTTAACGACTTCCTCGCCAGCTACCAGTCGGAGCTGATGGGCCGTGTGTTCCGTGCCCTCGGCATGACCACCGGTGTGATCATCTCCGGTCAGACCCCGGCCGAGCGTCGCGAGCAGTACGCCGCCGACATCACCTACGGCACCAACAACGAATTTGGCTTCGACTTCCTGCGCGACAACATGGCGTGGCAGTCCGCCGACCTGGTCCAGCGTGGCCACTTCTTCGCCATCGTGGATGAGGTTGACTCGATCCTGATCGATGAGGCCCGTACCCCGCTGATCATCTCGGGCCCGTCCTCAGGTGAGGCCAACCGCTGGTTTACCGAGTTTGCCCGCATCGCCACCAAGCTTGAGGCCGGCGTGGACTACGAGGTCGACGAGAAGAAGCGCACCGTGGGTGTGCTGGAGCCCGGTATCGAAAAGGTCGAGGACTACCTCGGCATCGACAACCTCTACGAGTCGGCCAACACCCCGCTAATCTCGTTCCTGAACAACTCGATCAAGGCCTCGGCCCTGTTCAAGCGCGACAAGGACTACGTCGTGATGAACGGTGAGGTCATGATCGTGGATGAGCACACCGGTCGTATCCTCGCCGGTCGTCGCTACAACGAGGGTATCCACCAGGCCATCGAGGCCAAGGAGGGTGTGACCGTCAAGGCGGAGAACCAGACCCTCGCCACGGTTACCCTGCAGAACTACTTCCGTCTCTACGAGAAGCTCTCCGGTATGACCGGTACCGCCGACACCGAGGCCGCAGAGTTCATGTCCACCTACAAGCTGGGTGTGGTCCCGATCCCGACCAACAAGCCGATGCAGCGCATCGACCAGCCCGACCTGGTGTACAAGAACGAGCAGGTCAAGTTCGAGCAGGTCGCCGAAGACATCGCCGAGCGTCACGAGCAGGGCCAGCCGGTCCTGGTGGGAACCACCTCGGTGGAAAAGAGCGAGTACCTCTCCCGCCTGCTGGCGAAGAAGGGCATCCGTCACGAGGTTCTGAACGCCAAGAACCACGCCCGTGAGGCCGCGATCGTGGCCCAGGCCGGACGCTTCGGCGCCGTGACCGTGGCCACCAACATGGCCGGTCGTGGTACCGACATCATGCTCGGTGGAAACGCCGAGTTCCTCGCGGTGGCGAAGATGACCGAGAAGGGCCTGAGCCCCTCGGAGAACCCCGAGGAGTACGAGGCAGCCTGGGACGATGTCTTCAAGGCCGTCAAGGCCGAGGTCTCGGTGGAGGCCGACAAGGTTGCCGAGGCCGGTGGCCTCTACGTGCTGGGCACCGAGCGCCACGAATCGCGTCGAATCGACAACCAGCTGCGTGGTCGTTCGGGCCGTCAGGGAGACCCGGGCGAGAGCCGCTTCTACCTGTCGCTGACCGATGATCTGATGCGCCTGTTCAACTCCGGTGCGGCCGAGGCTCTGATGAGCCGTGGCGGAACCCCGGACGATGTGGCGATCGAGTCCAAGATGGTGTCGCGGGCTATCCGCAGCGCCCAGTCGCAGGTTGAGCAGCGTAACGCCGAGATCCGTAAGAACGTGCTGAAGTATGACGACGTTCTGAACCGTCAGCGCGAGGCCATCTACACCGACCGTCGCCACATCCTCGAGGGTGATGACCTGCACGATCGCGTGGACACCTTCCTGGAGAACGTCATCGACGAGATCCTCGACGTGCACGTGCACGAGGGTAACGGCGACGACTGGGACTTCGACGCCCTGTGGGTCGACCTCAAGCAGATCTACCCCGTCGGTGTGACCATCGACGAGGTGATCGCCGAGGCCGGTCAGCGTGGACGCGTGAACCGCGACTTCATCCGCCGCGAGATTCTCTCCGATGCAAAGGTGGCCTATGGCCGTCGCGAGGAGCAGCTGGGCGAGCCGGCCATGCGTGAGCTGGAGCGTCGCGTGGTGCTGCAGGTTGTGGACCGCCGCTGGCGTGACCACCTCTACGAGATGGACTACCTCAAGGACGGCATCGGCCTGCGTGCGATGGCACAGCGCGACCCGCTGGTTGAGTACCAGCGCGAGGGCTATGCAATGTTCCAGCAGATGATGGGCCAGATCCGTGAGGAGTCCATCGGGTTCCTGTTCAACCTTGAGGTTGAGGTCGCTCAGGGTGCAACCGAGGCCGTGGACGGCGGCACCGTTGAGGTGACGGCGAAGGGTCTGGAGCGCAACGAGCCCGAGCAGCGCAAGCTGAGCTACATCGCCCCCAGTGAGGACGGCGAGGTCGAGGTGCGCGGTGCCGGCGGTCAGGTTAACCAGAGCGCCACCGCCAAGGCTCAGCGTGAGGCGGGCCCGGCCGGTCCGTCCGCCGCCAGCGCCACCGGTGGTGACCGCGGCGCGTTCGGTCAGCAGACCGGCGGAAACCGCGCCGATCGCCGCAAGAAGAAGTAGTCCGGGACCTTCCCGGTTCGGAAATGCCGCTCGCCCCTCGGGGTGGGCGGCATTCCCGCTTTTCATGGTGGATCCAGCGACCGTGGCACGTTAGAGGACATGCAGGACGCTGGCTCGCCAGTGGGCACCGTGCGTTTCGAGCCGAAGGACCACGGCCACCGAGGTGACCGGCCCGTGTGCGATGATCGTCGCCTCCACGGTGTGGACGGTCGGCCGGCAAAAGTGGGGAGGCCCGAGCCGGTAGGCCACATGACGTTCGGACTGACCGTGCGCGGATCGTCCCCGCCGTGCCAGAGTCGCCTGTCGCTCGAGTCCGGTGTACACCTCGGGGGTGAGCCAGCGTGCAAGCTGGCTCACATCCCGCATACCGGCCAGCGCCTCCAGCGCGGCGAGGGCGATTCGGGCGATCTCGATCTCGACGCCGGGCCGCAGCGTGCGTGGGGGATGCTGGGCCGATGCCGATGCCGATGCCGATGCTGAGGAACCGGGGGCATTGGTGTGTAGGGGCTCGGGAACGGAGGGGTGTGCGGGGCTGCTGGGGTCTGCGGGCTGAGGAACGGACGGGTGTACTGGGCTGTTGGGGTCTGCGGGCTGAGGAACGGACGGGTTTACTGGGTCGTGGTGAGCGGACATGAGTGTCTCCGATGGATACCGATGCCGCCCGGATGCCGGGGAGTTCGAGCCGGATAGCCCGGAACTGGCGGCATGGGCTAACTATCCAAACAGCCACGCACCATACGCCGCGCACACCCGGCGCACACTGTGCATAACCCGTTCAAAAAAGGCGCTGTGGAGGATTGGGAGGAGGATTCCGCCGTGTCGATTCCGCGGGCCGTCACATCAGACAACGCGCGGCATTCTAAACTGGGGGAATGTCGACTCTCAGTGACCTCATCCACCGTCAGGGCCTCGCCAGCGAAGAGGACATCGACTGGCTCCATATGCTGATCGGTGACGCCCAGCTGCTGGCCGACCTCGCCTTCGCCGACATCGTCATCTGGGCGCCCACCGCGGATGGATCGTTTGTGTCCGTGTCGCATCACCGCCCCTCCAGCGCCGCGACGCTCTTCTACCGCGACGTGGTGGGCCAGCGGATCAAGCCGCAGTGGTCGGCCCAGGTTTCCGGGGCCTTCGAGGAGGGCAAGATCGTGGATTCCTCCTCGCCGGACTGGTATGAGGAGACCCCGACCCGGGTGCTCGCGGTCCCGGTCATGCGCCGACTGAACCCGACCTCGGCCGAGAACGCGCCGCGTCCGATCGCCGTGCTGACCCGGCACACCAACCTGTCCGAGACCCGTACCCCGAGCCGTCAGGAATTGACGTTCAACGAGTGTGCGGATGACCTGTTTGGCATGATCGCCGCCGGTGACTTCCCCGATCTGGGTGCCCCGAGCGGTCCGCGCCGCGGTGCTCCGCGCGCGAATGACGGCCTGATCCGTCTGGATGTGGAGGGCATCACGACCTTCGCGAGCCCCAACGCGCTGTCTGCGTTCAACCGGATGGGCTTTGTGGACGAGCTGGAGGGGGAGTCCCTCGCCGAGGTCACCACGCAGATTCTGCCCGGGAAGCAGGACATCGACGAGTCGCTGCCGCTCGTGGTGACCGGTCGCGCACCGTGGCGCACCGACATCGAGGCGCGCGGGGTGACCGTCTCGCTGCGCACCATCCCGCTGCGCCACCGTGGGGAACGGGCCGGGGCGATCGTGCTGTGCCGCGACGTGTCCGAGCTGCGCCACCAGGAGCGCGAGCTGATCACCAAGGATGCGACCATCCGCGAGATCCACCACCGGGTGAAAAACAACCTGCAGACCGTGGCCTCGCTGCTGCGTATTCAGGCGCGTCGTGCACGCACCGAGGAGGGTGCCGAGGCGCTGACCCAGGCCATGCGTCGGGTGTCCGCCATTGCCGTGGTGCACGACACGCTCTCCGAGGGGCTGAACCAGGCCGTGGACTTCGACGACGTGTTTGAGCGTGTGCTGATGCTGATCGCCGAGGTTGCCTCCTCGCACAACACCAAGGTACACCCGATCAAGACCGGCACCTTCGGGGTACTGCCGAGCGAGTACGCAACCCCGCTCGCGCTGGCACTGACCGAGCTGGTGACCAACGCGGTGGAGCACGGCCTGGCCGGGCGCGAGGGCAAGGTCGAAATCGTGGCCCAGCGTGACGCCGAAAACCTCACCGTCCTGGTGCGCGACAACGGCGTGGGTCTGCCCGAGGGACGCGTGGGTGCGGGCCTGGGAACCCAGATCGTGCGCACCCTGATCCAGGGTGAGCTCTCGGGCCGGATCGATTGGCACACCGTCATGGGGGCCGGGACCGAGGTCACCATCGAGGTGCCCATGCGCTTCATCCGCGGCTAGCCATACCGGTTTCGGAATACAGAACAACGGTCGCCTCCAGTTCGGAGGCGACCGTTGGTTCGTGTGCGGCGTCGGCTAGATGGTGACCGCCGCCGGACGCTCTACCGTGGAGGCGATGGTGACCGCGCTGCCCGAGTGGGCCGAGGTTAGCACCGATTCCATGATCTCCAGGACGTGCAGGGCCAGGTCGCCGCTGGCGCGCGGGGTCTGGTCGGCTGGGGTCGCGGCGAAGTCGTCCAGGCCGATGCCGCGGGAGGCTCCGGGGTAGCCCGCGGACACCGGTAGGGTCTCCCAGTTGTCCTCGCCCAGGCGGCGGATCTGCACGTCGCCCTCGAACCCGTTGGGGTCCGGGACGATCAGCGAGGCGGTTTCGCCGTGGATCTCGATGTTCGAGGACCGGGTGGCCACCGCATCGAAGCTCATGAACAGGGTCGAGAGGGCACCCGAGGCGTGGGTCAGGATCCCGGTCACATGCGAGTCGGTGGTCACCGGGATCACCTCGCCCGCGCGCGGTCCCGAACCGATGGTGCGCTCGGCGCGGGTGTGGCTTGCGGCCCCGATGACGCGGGTGACCGGGCCGAGCAGGCTGACCAGCGCGGTCACGTAGTAGGGTCCCATGTCCAGCAGCGGGCCGCCGCCGGGCGCATAGTAGAAGTCCGGGTTCGGGTGCCAGCGCTCGTGCCCCGGGGTGACCATCGTGGCGCTCGCCGAGATCGGCTTCCCGATCAGGCCCGCATCCACCGCCGCGCGGGCGGTCTGCACGCCGGTGCCCAGCACCGTGTCCGGCGCGCAGGCGACCCGAACCCCGGCGGCCTTGGCGGCGGCCAGGACCTCGACGCCCTCGGCGACGGTCGCCGTCAGCGGCTTCTCGCCGTAGACATCCTTACCCGCGGCAATCGCCCGTAGCGCGATATCGGCGTGCGCCCGCGGGATGGTGAGGTTGAGCACCACATCCACCTCGGGGTCGGCCAGCAGCTCATCCACCGTGAGTGCGCGCACCCCGGGCACCGGGGCGGATTCGGCGACGCTGCGTGCACGATCCATGTCGAGGTCCGCCACCGCGACCAGGCGCAGGTGTTCCAGCGTGGGGAAGCTCGCCAGGTACTGGCCGGCAATCGCGCCGACCCCGACGATCCCCACGCGGGTGGGGGAGGTTACCGGCTGGCCCACAGCAGCCCCCGTTCGATGATCGTCTTCACGTTGTCATCCTGCAGGATCTCCACCCGGTGACCGGGGGTGCTCACAAAGATGCGTCCCCGGCCCCACTGGCGGGTCCAGATGGCGGGGGAAGTGACCGGACGGGTCCAGGCATCCCATTCGCGCACGGCCTGCGTGGTGGTGGCCAGCACGTCGTTGTAGTCATCGGCGAGGACCCAGTACTGCTCGGTCACCAGGTCGAAGTCGGTAATCCCGGCAACGATCGGGTGATCCGCGGCCTCGGGCACAATGTTGATGGTGTGCGGCACATAGTTGTCGGACTGCTCACCGGTCAGGGTATCGGGGTGGTTACCCGGGTGGCAGGCGAACTGGCCGCCGATCAGCTGCAGATAGTCGGAGTTGTTGCGGTAGGAGTCGGCGATGCCGCCGTGCCAGCCGGCGAGTCCGGTGCCGGCCTCCACCGCGGCGCGCAGACCCTCAAACTCCTCCTTCTCGATCGTGGTCATGGTGTTGCACTGCACAATCAGATCCACGGTGGCGAGGTAGTCGGCATCGGCATAGACGGCCGTGGACTCCTCGATCCGCACGGTATAGCCGTTGTCTTCGAGGAAGGGGATAAAGAGGTTGGTGGCCTCGACGGGCTGGTGTCCGTCCCAGCCGCCGCGCACCACGAGGGCGTTTTTCATGGGTGTACTTTCCTTTGAGGGTTACCGGGAAACCGGGGTATAGATGCTGTGATCGGCCGAGCTGCGTTCGACCGCGTCCAGCACCCGCTGCACGCCGAGGGCGTCGCGGAAGGAGGGGGTGGGGGAGGTGCCGGCACCGATTGCGGTGACCAGGTCCACCACCTGGTGGGTGAAGCCGTGCTCATAGCCCAGGCCGTGTCCGGCGGGCCACCAGTTGGCGGTGTAGGGGTGGACCGGCTCGGTCACGATGATGCGCTGGAACCCCTGGGTGTGGGCGGGCGCCGTGCCGTCGAAGAATTCCAGTACGTTCATGTCCTCGAAGTCGAAGGCGAGCGAGCCCAGCGTGCCGTTGATCTCCAGGCGCACCGCGTTTTTACGCCCCAGGGCGAAGCGGGTGGCCTCGAAGATACCCACCGTGTTGTCGGTGAAGCGGGCGGTGAACAGGGCCGCATCATCCACGGTCACCTTGGCGTACTCACCATCGGTCGCGCCGGAACCGCCGAGACCCACGTGCTCCCCGCCCACCGGGCGTCGGGTGACAAAGGTCTCCAGCATCGCCGAGACTCCGGCGATGTCGGTGCCGGTCACGTACTGGGCGGCATCGATGATGTGGGCGCCGATGTCCCCGAGCGATCCCGACCCCGACTTGGTTTTGTCCAGCCGCCAGGTCATCGGGGCGTTCTCATCGCTCAGCCAGTCCTGGAGATACTGCGCGCGCACCTGGCGCACGGTCCCCAGGCGTCCCTCGTCCACCAGCTGGCGGGCCAGGGTCAGCGCCGGGGTGCGACGGTAGGTGAATCCACACATCGAGAAGACGCCGCGGGATGCGGCGTCCTCGGCGGCCGCGGTCATCTCCTCGGCCTCGGCCACGGTGTTGGCCAGCGGCTTTTCACACAGCACGTGCTTGCCGGCGGCGAGGGCCGCCAGGGCGATCTCGCGGTGGGTGTCGCCGGGGGTGCAGATGTCGATCAGGTCGATATCGTCACGCTCGATCAGCTCGCGCCAGTTGGTGGTCGACTCGGCCCAGCCGTACTTGGCCGCGGCGGCCTCGGTGGATGCGGGATTTCGACCGGCGATCACCGCGAGCTCGGGGATGAGCGGCAGATCAAAGAATCGGGGGGCCGTGCGCCAGGCATGTGAATGCATGGCACCCATAAACGCGTGCCCGATCATGCCAACCCGCAGTGCGGGCGGGGAAGTGGGGGTCATGATGTTCCTTCCTTCTTACTTTCCGAAACCGGCGGTGAGGCCGCTGAGCAGCTGGCGGCGACCGACGAGGTAGAGCGCCAGCAGCGGCAGCGTCGAGAGGATCACGCTGGCCAGGATCGCCGGGATGTTGATGGTGAACTCGCCCTGGAATGCCCAGAGCGAGAGCGGCAGCACCCGATTATCCGGGCTCTGGGTCAGCACCAGCGGGAACAGGAATCCGTTCCACACCTGCAGCCCCTGATAGATACCGACGGTCATCAACGCGGGCTTGGTGAGCGGGAGGGCGAGCCGCCACAGCATCTGCCAGTGCGAGCAGCCATCCAGCCGCATCGACTCAAACAGCTCGGTGGGGACGTTGCGCATGAACGTGTTGAGGATGATGACCGAGAGCGGAATCGCAAACGCGATCGAGGGCAGGATCAGCGCGAGCAGCGAATCGTAGAGACCCGCCTTGGAGATCATGAAGTAGATCGGCACGATGGTCGCCTGGATCGGAATCGCCAGCCCCAGCAGGAACAGCGTGTTCGCCCCGTTGATGAACCTGCCCTTACCGCGCACCAGTGCGTAGGAGGCCATAAACGACACCAGCAGGATCGGGATCACCGATCCCACCGTGACCACGGCCGAGTTGATCAGGTAGCGCACAAACTGGTTTTCCAGGACCAGCGCGTAATTCTCAAAGGTCGGGTTGGTCGGGGGGAGCAACGGGTTGGTGGAGAAGTAGTCCGACTGCTTCTTGAGGCTCGTGATGACCACGTAGTAGACCGGCAGGATGATGATGGCCAGCCAGATCCATCCGCCGAGCCCGGCCAGGAAGTTGGGCCGGCCCACCCCGCGGGAGGCCTCGGGGGAGCGACCGGCCGAGGCGGCGCGCGGGGTTGGGGCGCTCGCCGCGGTGCGAGCTTCGGCGCGGGTTTGGGTGGCGGTCATTATGCTCCCTCGGTCTGGTTTGCGCTGCGATCCTTGCCGCCCAGTCGCTGCAGCATGAGTGCCAGCAGCAATCCGATGACCACCAGGATCACGCCGAGTGCGGCGGCCGCCCCCATGTCGTTGGAGCGGAATCCGGTGAGATACATGTGCAGCGGCAGCAGGCGGGTGGAGTATCCGGGACCGCCGGCGGTGAGGATGAAGATCAGGTCAAAGTAGGTCAGCGATCCCACGACCATCAGCGTGGAGGAGGTGATGATTGTGTACTTGAGCTGGGGCAGGGTGATGTGGAAGAACTGGGCGATGGTGCCCGCTCCGTCCAGGCGTGCGGCCTCATACATGCTGGCCGGAATCTGACGTACGGCACCCTGATAGATCAGTGTGTGGAAGGGAACAAACTGCCACGCGATGACAAAGATCACCACAAACAGGACCAGGTCGGGGTTACCCAGCCAGTCCTGCGCGAGGGCGGGGATACCGAGGCCCGCACCAAGACCGAAGTTCGGGTCCAGCAGGGCCTTGAAGGCGATGGCCACGGCGGCCGAGCTCAGCAGTAGGGGGATGAAGTAGAACACCGCGAGCAGTGCGCGGTAGCGCTGCTTGCCGGCCACGAAGGCACCCAGCAGGATGCTGATCGGGGCCTGCACAATATAGGAGAACACCATGATCTTGGCGGTGACCACCAGCGCGTTGCCGGTGACCGGGTCCACCAGGACCTTGGCCCAGTTGGCAAAGCCCGCCCAGGTGATCGCCCCGATTCCGTTCCAGCTGGCCAGGCTCAGCGCGATCACGCCGACCAGCGGCACCACCGCAAAAATGACAAAAAAGACCAGGGCTGGGGCCACGAACCACCCCGAGGGGCCCGCGTCGTGGGCCCCTCGGTGACGCTTGGAAGTGATGAGCGTCATGATGATTACTTACCCAGGGTCTTGTTCATGTTGGTAGCGAACTCCTCGGGGGTGATCTTCTTCAGGAAGATCTGGTCCAGGTTGGTCAGCATCGCGTCGCCCTGGGTCGAGGGAAGAGCCTGGTCCCAGGAGAGCTGGAAGTGCGGCGCGTTGGAGGCCAGGTTGTAGGTGAAGGTGAGGAAGTCGGCGTCCTCGCTCTTCTTGAGCTGGTCCTCGACGCCGGTGACCACGGGGACCGAGCCGGTGTCGATCAGCTGCTTGGTGTACTCGGCGTCAAACATGCCGTCCTTGAGGTAGGCCAGGGCCGCCTTCTTCTGCTCGGGGGTGGCCTTGCTGGACACCGACCAGAAGTTCGAGGGGTTGCCCACGATGTTCTGCGGGTCACCCACACCGCCGGTTACCGCGGGGAAGGGGATGTACCCGAGGTCGCCGTCCTTGACGAACTGCGGGGCGTCGGTCTTGAAGGTGGGGTAGGCCCAGGCACCCTGCATCAGCATCGCGGCCTTGCCGGTGTGCAGCAGGGCGCGGTCGGCACCGGAGTCGGCGGCGATCGAGGAGAAGCCGGTGACAAATCCGCCGGCATCCACCAGCTCCTGGATCTTGGTCAGTGCCGCGAGAACGGCGGGGTTTGACCAGGCGTCGGGCTTGCCGTCGATGATCGCCTGGAAGACCTCGGGTCCGCCGATGCGGTCGGTGAGGTACTGCAGCCACATCAGGTTGGGCCACTTGGACTGCCCGCCGAGGGAGAACGGGGCGATGCCCTTGTCCTTGAAGACCTTCACCAGGCTCATCAGGTCATCCCAGGTCTTGGGCGGGGTGACCCCGGCCTCCTCGAAGACCTTCTTGTTGAAGTAGATCATGACGGGGGTGTTGGCGTTGTTGGGCAGGGCGTAGGTTTTGCCATCCACCTGGCCGGTGGGCAGCACCGACTTGAGATAGCGATCGGCCACCTCGGGGTTCTCGGCGAGGAAGCCGCTGAGGTCCTCTACCTGGCCGGCCTCGACGTAGTCGCGCAGCACGCCGCCACCCCAGCTGTAGATAAAGGTGGGGCCCTCGCCGGCACCGATGGCGGTGCGGACCTTGGTCTTATATGCATCGTTGGCAAAGGAATCGAGCTTGATGCTCTCGGACTCGTGTGCCTTATTCCAGCGGGCCACGGAGTCGTTGATGATGGGCTCGGTGCCTCCGGCGAGGGTCCACATCGTGGCCGATCCCTCGGGGACGGAGTTGCCGGCGCTTCCGCAGCCGGTCAGGGTCAGGGCGAGAATGGCCGCCGTGGCCATCACGCTGGTCAGGGTACGTCGCTTCATGAGTGCTCCATTGCTTTCTCCGCGGCGCCAGTGCCGGGATATCGAAACTCGGACCGTGCGGTCTTGCCGAGGCAAAACGGCTGAGGTCGAACCTGAAGGGTGTTCCACCGCTGGTTACGAAAACTTTTCGCAATTATTTAGGTGGAATACAGGTACTTTAGCCAGACGCCGCGGCGAAGGTCAAGGGTATTTGTTGGATAATTCGCGAAATTAATGCGTGGCGTTCCGTTTCGGCGAGCGGGGGCGCTAAGCTGCGAGGCACCGAAAGATTTTCGATGACCCGATCGAGGAGGCCCATGACTCACAAACGCGCAACGCTCGCGCAGGTAGCGGCGCAGGCCGGTGTCTCGATGGCCACGGTGTCCAAGGTCCTCAACGGACGCGACGACGTGGCGGCCGCAACCCGGATCCGCGTTCAGGCGGTGATCGATGAGGTCGGATACGAGGCGCCCGGGCGTCGCCGGGAGGCCCCCGCGGGTCCACGCCTGATCGACTTTGTCTGCGAGGAGCTCGACAGCGACTATGCCCTCGAGGTGCTGCGCGGCGTTGTCGAGGCGGCGAGTGAGATCGACGTGGATATCGTGGTGTCCCAGGCGCGCACCGACCGGGTGGACAGCGGCGCGTGGGCACGCCGCCTCGCCGATGCCGGGCGCACCGGCATGGTCCTGATCACCTCGCGGATGACCGTGGCCGAGCTGGCGGAGTTTCGTCGCCTGGGGATGCCCGTCGTGGTGGTGGATCCCTTCAGTCCGATCGACGAGGGCTTTGTGAGCGTGGGCTCCACCAACTGGGCCGGTGGACGCGCGGCAACCGATCACCTGGCCGACCTCGGGCATCGGCGCATCGCCTATATCGGCGGCCCCGAGATCGCCGAGTGCCATGTGGCCCGGTTGCACGGCTACCTCGCCTCCCTGCGCGCCCACGGCATCGAACCGCGCGCCGACTATGTGATTCCCGGAACCTTTCACACCGAATCCGGGGTGGCCGGTATGGCTGCCCTGATGGATCTGGAGGAGCCACCCACGGCGATCTTCGCCGCCAGTGACAGCATCGCCGTGGGCGTTTTCGAGGAGGCTGCCCGGCGTGGGCTGCGAATCCCCGAGGACCTGAGTGTGATCGGGTTTGACGGGACCGCGCTCGGGCTGCGCACGATCCCGCCGCTGACCACCGTCGCCCAACCGCTGCGGGATATTGGACACGCGGCCCTGCGCCTGGTGCTTGAACAGTCCCGTGACGGGCTGCTGGACTCGCATCATATGGAGCTCGCGACCACGCTGATCACCCGTGCCTCGACGGATCGGCCGGCTCTGGTTTAGCGTCCCGGGTAGACCACGGTCTTGAGCGCGGATTCCTGCGTGCTGGCCTCCAGCGCGATTTCAACCTCGGCGAGGCCGTACTTTCCGGTGACCAGACCATCCAGATCCACCTGGCCCGCGGCCACCAGGTCGATGCCCAGCGGCCAGGTGTTGGTGTAGCGGAAGATCCCGGTGACGATCAGCTCGTTGTTCTGAATAACCGACACCGGCAGCGTCATTTCCGGCGTTCCCAGGCCCACCAGAACCACGCGGCCCGACGGGCGCACCGCGCGAATGCCCGAGGTGACGGCGGCGGTGGCACCCGAGGCATCCACGAAGGCGTCCACCCCGAGGGTGCTCACATCCTCCTCGCGCGGGTCGAGTACCCGGGTGGCGCCAAAACGCAGGGCCTGCTCGCGGCGGCTCTGGCTGAGGTCGCTCACGATGACCTCGAGGGCCCCGTAGGCGCGGGCGACCTGGGCGATAATCACGCCGATCGGGCCGGCACCGGCGATCAGCACCCGCGATCCCGCGGTGAATCCGGCCTTGCGGGCGGTAGCGATTCCCACCGAGAGGGGTTCGATCAGGGCGGCCGCCTCATCGCTCACCGAGTCGGGGACGTCGTGGGCGAAGTGGGACTGGATCACCGCGTACTCGGCAAATGCTCCGTCGATCGGCGGGGTGGCGTAGAACTCCATGTGCGGGTCGAGGTTGTAGTTACCCTCGAGGGTTTCGCGGGAGGTGGCGGTGGGGCGCTGGGGCTCGATCGAGACGCGCGAGCCGATCCGGGCGGGATCAACGCCCGCACCCACGGCGGCGATCACGCCGGCGGATTCGTGGCCGAGGATCATCGGGGACTCCACCACGAAGTCGCCGATGCGTCCCTCGTGGTAGTAGTGCACGTCCGAGCCGCAGATACCCACGGCAGAAATTTTGACCAGGACCTGGTCGGGGTCGAGGTGGGGGAGCGGGCGCTCCTCCAGGGTGATCTGGCGGGCTGCCTGGAGCACGCTGGCGCGCATGGAGGTGGGGAGCTGGGTCGTCGACATTGAGGATCCTGACGGGACGGGACACATTTGTTGTGTCAAACGGTAAATATCGTTACTGGGTACGATACCCCGCCAGCGTCCCCGGCGATAGCCCCGATTTTCCGAATTTGGGCACGCAAAAACGCCCAGGAACATGTGGGGAGAATTCCTGGGCGTTTGCGTGAAAAATCTGGTGCGGGGAGATCCTTGCGGATTAGGAGGCGCGGCGTGCGCGAGCGGCACGACGCTTCAGTGCGCGGCGCTCATCCTCGGAGAGGCCACCCCAAACGCCCGAGTCCTGACCGGTCTCCAGCGCGTACTGCAGGCACAGCTCGGTGACGTTGCAGCGACCGCAGACCGTCTTGGCCTTCTCGATCTGGTCAACGGCCGGGCCGGTGTTTCCTACCGGGAAGAAGAGTTCCGGGTCGGCTGTCAGGCAGGCAGCTTTATCGCGCCAGTCCATGGGGGTGCTCCTTTTTTGAATACGGTTCCCAACCAGCTAAGGTCGGTGTGAGGGGATCGTACCGAGTCTCAGAGGTCGCGAAACAATAAACGCGTTGGTGCCCACGACCCTGTGAGCGGCGACTCGGCCTCAAATATGGTCGCATATTGGTCACCACAGCGCAAGAGTTTTCTAAGGGTTTGTCCATGTCTCAGTCCGACGATACCGATCGTTCATCCGTCCCCGCCTCCTCCGGCGTGCACCCCAACCTGCGCTGGCTCAGTGTGATCCTTGGACTCGAGGCGCTGGCGATGATCCTGGTGACCGGTTGGCTCGTGGTGGATCTGTTCACCGAGCGAGCCACCTCGATGCCCACCGCGATTGCGCTCACCGTGCTGGTGGCCGCCGGTGCGCTCTGGGTGGTCGCCCTCTTTATCGCCTCGCTGCGCCTGGCGCGCTGGGTGCGGGCGGGCGCGCTGATCTGGCAGGTTCTGCAGCTGGCGATTGCCGTGGGTGCGTTCCAGGGCGAGACCGCGCAGCCGCTCGCGGGCATCGCGATCCTGATCCCCTCGGTGATCGGGATTGCGCTGCTGCTCTCCAAGCCCGTGACGGCGGTGCTGCGGCATGAGGATCCCGACGAGGAAGCTCGCTACCGCAGCCAGCGCCGCTAGTCTCGTTTGGCGGATGCCACCGCCTGTGCCGGGGTTGTCACGGCGGAGCGGGCGGTGTTTTTGCGCGCCCGGAAGCGGTCGATGATCGGCTGCCCCAGTACGATGCCCACCAGGATCAGAACCAGTCCGAGGATCTGCTGCACGGTGAGTGATTCGCCCGCCAGAACGGTGCCCAGCAGGACCCCGACCACCGGGTTGAGTAGGCCGATCAGGCCCACGCTGCCCGCGCTGAGGTGCTTGAGTCCGGTGAACCAGGCGGTGTAGGCGAGCGCGGTGGCGAGGATTGAGACGTAGCCGAATCCCCACAGCATGTTGAGGGTGAGGGCCGGTGGTGCGCCCTCGACCAGGGCTGCCGCAACCAGCAGAACCAGGCCCGCGGCGATCAGCTGCCAGGCGGAGAGCGAGAGCGGATCCACCTGCCCGGCCCAGCGTTTGGCGAGGACAAAGCCGAACGCGCTGAGGATCATGGCGGCGACCGAGGCGAGGACGCCGAGCGGGCTGATCTCGCCGCCGCCCCCACCCAGCATGATCGCGACGCCGGCGAGCCCGAGAACGGCCCCGACCACCGCGATGATTTTCGGGCGCTCGCGGATCAGCGCCCAGGCGACCAGCATCATCACGATCGGTCCGGTCGCCATGATCGTGGAGGCGATGCTGGTGGGCAGGAGCTGGGCGGCGACGTAGACCAGGGCGAAGAAGGCCCCCATGTTGATCGTGCCCAGCACAAGCGAGCGCCACCACCAGGATCCACGCGGCAGCTTTCGGCTGATCGCCAGCAGGATCAGTCCGGCGGGCAGTGCGCGAATGGCCGAGCCCCAGAGCGGGGAATCGGCGGGCAGCAGGTGCGCGGTGACGTAGTAGGTGGATCCCCAGAGGATCGGGGCTATCGCCGTGATCAGGATCCAGCGCAAATTAGTTTCCATGGAAGCTACAGTAACACTTTCCATGGAAACTATCTCGGGTTCTGGGTTAGGCTAGGAGCATGACTTCCCCCGAGACCCCGGATCACGTCGACCGGATTCAGGCAGCCTGGGCCGCCGAGCGCCCGGACCTTGATGTCTCCCCGCTCGGCGTCATCGGCCGACTGCACCGCGTGGGCAGCTTCCTGATGGTGGACATCCTGGCCAATTACGCGCGCTTCGGCCTCGGCGAGGGCGACTTCGACGTGCTTGCCACGCTGCGTCGCGCCGGCACCCCCTTTGAGCGCTCGCCCTCAGACCTCGCCCACAACACCATGGTGACCACCGGCGCGATGACCAAGCGGGTGGACCGGTTGGAGCGTGCGGGCCTGATCACCCGGCGCACCGCCGAGGGCGATGCCCGCGGCCGGGTCATCGCGCTCACCTCCGCGGGCAAGGAGCTGATCGATGCGGCCTACACCGCGCACGTCGCCGAGGAGCAGCGCCTCCTGGCCGGACTGGATGCGCAGGATCGTGCGGATCTGGAGCGCATCCTGAGCGGCTGGCTGCGCCGAATCGAGGCCGAACGGACGCCGGATGCGGGCAGCACCGGGCCCGAATAACAAAAACCGGGCCGATCATTCAGATCGGCCCGGTTTTGTGTGTGCGGGTCCTAGGCGTCGATGCCGAGCTTCTTGCGCAGGCTGGCCACGTGGCCGGTGGCCTTGACGTTATACCAGGGCAGGGTCACCACACCGTTTTCATCCAGTACCACGGTCGAGCGGATGGTGCCCAGGATGATCTTGCCGTAGTTGTTCTTCTCACCGTAGGCGCCGTAGGCCTGGTGCGCCGCGAGGTTCTCATCGCTCAGCAGCGGGAACGGCAGGTGGTCGCGCTCCTGGAAGGTCTTGAGCTTGCCGGGGGCATCCTTGGAGATGCCGATGACCGTGTAACCGGCGGCCCCGAGCGAGGCGATGTTATCGCGGAAGTCGCAGGCCTGGGTGGTGCAGCCCGGGGTCATCGCGGCGGGGTAGAAGTACAGGATGACCTTTTTGCCGCGCAGATCGGCGAGGTGAACGGGCTGGCCGTCCTGGTCGAGCAGGGTGAAGTCGGGTGCGGTGTCGCCGAGTGCGAGTCGAGGATAATCGGTCATGCCATAAGCCTACCCAGCACGGCCGACGGATACGAGTGTGGGGTGTCGCAGACACGAATCGGGGCCGGGGAGTCTGTGCTCCCCGGCCCAGCCCGTGTGCGTCCTAGCTCTCGGGCTCGGCGCGCTTGGCGAAGGTTTTCAGTAGGCGCTGCAGCGAGTCCAGCCGGGCGGGACCCGCCTCACCCAGCTCGCCCGAGGCGGCGGCCGCGGCGATCGCGCAGTCGGGGGCATCCTCGAGGTGCGTGCATCCGCGCGGGCAGGTGTCGGCCACCTGGGCGAAGTCGCCGAAGGCCTTGAGGATGTTGTCGGTGTTGATGTGGCCGAGCCCGAAGGAGCGCACACCGGGGGTATCGATGACCCAGCCCGCACCCTCGGAATCGGAGATCCGGTAGGACACCGTGGAGGAGGAGGTGTGTCGACCGCGCCCGGTCACCGCGTTGACGTGCCCGGTGGCGCGCTGAGCGCTGGGAACCAGTGCGTTGACCAGGGTGGACTTGCCCACACCGGAGTGGCCCACAAACACGGTTGAGTGGCCGCGCAGGGCCGCATGAATCTCTTCCAGTGGCATCGAGTCGGTGCGGCTGGTGAAGACCGGGATGTCCAGGCCGACAAAGTTCGCCAGGAACTCCTCCGGGTCGGCCAGGTCGGTCTTGGTGACCACGAGCATCGGGGTGACCCCGGCATCGTAGGCGGCGATCAGGTAGCGATCCACCAGGCGGGCGCGCGGCTCGGGATTGGCGGCGGCCACCACGATCAGCATCTGATCGGCGTTGGCCACGATGATCCGCTCGACCTCGTCGGTGTCATCCGCCGAGCGGCGCAGCAGCGTGCTGCGCTCCTGGATCCGGACGATCCGGGCCAGGGTTCCGTCGTCACCCGAGAGGTCACCCACGAGGTCTACCCGGTCGCCGGCGACGATGCCCTGCTTGCGCAGCTCGGAGGCGCGCGAGGCGGTGATGGTGCGCTCATCGGCGCCGTTCTCATCCACCATGACCTGGTAGCGGCCGCGGTCTACCGCGACGATCCGCCCGGTCTGGGCGTCGCTGTGGCTCGGTCGCACCTTGGTGCGCGGACGTGTGCCCTTGCGATTGGGCCGGGTGCGGATCGAGGACTCATCGATGTAGTCGTCGTCCTCATCGGGCCCGGAAACCTCATCCCACCAGCTCATGCGCGTGCCTTGGTGGGTCGGCCGATGCGGATCATGCCTGGACCGCCCGGGTCGGGTCCACGGTTCCGGCGAGCATGCGCGCCCACATCTGCGGGAAGTCGGGCATGGTCTTGGCGGTGGCACCGATGTTCTCGATCTCCACACCCGGGGTCACCAGGCCGATGATCGCGCCGGCGGTGGACATCCGGTGATCCTCATAGCTCAGCCACTGGCCGCCGTGCAGCGGCTGCGGGGTGATCCGCAGGCCGTCCTCAAGCTCCTCAACCTGTCCGCCGAGACGTTCGATCTCGGTACGCAGGGCCGCCAGGCGGTCGGTCTCGTGGTGGCGAATGTGCCCGATGCCGGTGAGGGTGGTCGGGGTGGTGGCCAGCGCGGCCAGGGCGGCCAGCGGGGGAGCGAGCTCGCCGCCGGTGGTCAGGTCGATGTTGGCGCCCACGATGGTGTCGGGGCCGGTGACGGTCAGCACTCCGTCGGCATAGGTGACGGTGGCACCAAACTGCGGGAGCAGCTCGGCCAGGTGGGCGCCCACCTGGGTGGTCTCGGCTGGCCAGTTGGGGACCGAGACGGTGCCGCCGGTTGCGACCGCGGCCACCAGGAACGGGGCGGCGTTGGAGAGGTCGGGTTCGATCGTGACGTCCT
The DNA here is from genome assembly GCF_024810155.1 of Mycetocola sp. BIGb0189. NCBI lineage: Bacteria > Bacillati > Actinomycetota > Actinomycetes > Micrococcales > Microbacteriaceae > Mycetocola > Mycetocola sp. BIGb0189. The sequence goes on along the minus strand of NZ_JANUED010000005.1, from coordinate 139,890 downwards.
GGGCGCGGATGGTCTGCGGGGCCACGATCCACTCGCCGGTTGCCGGTGAGGTAACCTCGACGCCGTGCTCGGCGAGCACCTTGATCGTCATGTCGATGTGCGGGATGCTCGGCAGGCGCTCGCCGGTGTGCACCACGTGCACACCCTCGGTGAATGCGGAACCGGCCAGCAGCAGGGCCGAGACAAACTGGCTGGAGCTGGAGGCGTCGATCTCGATCCGACCGCCGCGTACCTCGCCGGTGCCGTGCACGGTGAAGGGCAGGGTGCCGCGGGCGTCATCGTTGATGTCTACCCCGAGCGCGCGCAGCGCCTGGATCAGCGTGTTCATCGGGCGGCGACGCGCGGAGGCATCGGCGTCGATCGTGGTCGGGCCAAGTGCGAGCGCGGCCACCGGCGGCAGGAAGCGCATCACGGTGCCGGCCTGGCCGCAGTCCACGGTGGTCGAGCCCAGCAGCTCCTCGGCGGGCACAATTCTCAGGTCGTTGCCAAAGCCACCCTCGGTGGCCGGGGCCACCTCGGTGATGCTGACACCCAGGGCGCGCAGCGCCGCGACCATATTGTCGCTGTCCTGGGAGTGCAGGGGCGCACGCAGCAGGGTCGGGCCGTTTGCCAACGCGGCAATAATCAGCTCACGATTGGTGAGGGATTTGGACCCCGGCAGGGGCACCGTGGCGCGGATTGGCGCGGATGCGACCGGCGCGGGCCAGTCTCCGGGCTCGCCGCCGGGGCGGTTGACACCGTAAATATCGAACTCGGGCGCGGAATACTGTGACTCAAGCATTGTTTACCTAATCTAGCGGCACTTAGCGAGGAAAGGTGGACGGGTGGTAGTTCAGACCCCGGTGCGGGACCAGTTTGCGGAGGTAATTGGCGACCTTCCAGACCCCGGGACCGCACTCGACGTAGACTGGGTTGCGATGTCAGAAGACGAAGTATCCCAGAATCCCCCCGCGGGCGACGACCCCCGGGCGTTGTTCGAGGAACAGGCACTGCCCTTCCTTGACCAACTCTATGGTGCCGCGATGCGGATGACAAAGAATCCGCCGGACGCCCAGGACCTCGTGCAGGAAACCTTCGTGAAGGCCTATGCGGCGTTTGGCCAGTTCCGCCAGGGGACCAACCTCAAGGCGTGGCTATACCGGATTCTCACCAACACCTACATCAACCAGTACCGCAAGAAGCAGCGCGAGCCCTATCAGGGCACGATCGATGATCTTGAGGACTGGCAGCTCGGCGGTGCCGAGTCCACCACCGCGCGCGCCTCGCGTTCGGCCGAGGCCGAGGCCATCGACCGGATGCCCGACAGCGCGGTGAAAGAAGCGCTGCAGGCGATTCCCGAGGACTTCCGTCTCGCCGTCTACCTGGCGGACGTGGAGGGCTTTGCCTACCAGGAGATCGCCGACATCATGAAGACCCCGGTTGGGACCGTCATGAGCCGACTACACCGGGGGCGTCGCCTCCTCCGCGAGCTTCTCGCGGACTATGCAATCGAACGTGGGATTTCGATCCCCTCAGAGGCAAGGAGCGGTCAATGAGTGGAGACTGCGGCTGCGAAGCGGCCAAAACAAATTTGGAAGAGTATCTGCGTAACGAGGTCTGCAAGACCGACGCCGCGGACATCCGGGCGCACCTGGAAACCTGCCCGTCCTGCCAGGGAGAGGCGGATCTGTCCCGCACCCTGACCGAGGTTATCCAGCGTGCCTGCAAGGAATCGGCCCCGCAGGATCTGCGCGACCAGGTGCTCGAGCGCCTGCGCAGCATCCAGGCCTCGCACAGCTAGCGGCCCGGCACCCCACGCCAATAACAAAACGTCCGTCCCGTTGCCGGGGCGGACGTTTTGTTCTGTGCGGGAGGCGCGAAGCCTAGTGGCCCTGCTCCCCGGGGGAGAGCCGGATGTCCTCGTTGTCGAGCAGGTGCTGCACGGCCGCCAGGCGCGGGGAGCTGTAGTTTCCGGTCGAGCGGGCATCCAGCAGGGCGTTGCGCTGGGCATCGAGGATGACCCGGCGCAGGGCGCGGAACTCATCGCTGATGCTCATGCCGTTCTCGGCATCCTCCTGCTCCACCTTGGCGGTCCACTCGGCACGCACGGCCGCCTGCTTGCGGGTGCGTTCGAGCAGCTCGGGGGAGAACTTCTTGCCGTCGGGGCGGCGCAGCTCGGGGCTGGCCAGAGCGGCCTCGCTGGCCTGGTTGATCTCGGCCATCAACGACTGGAGTTCGCGCTGTTCGGCCTCGGCGGTGGGGCCGGAGACACCCAGCTTGCGGATCACCCAGGGCAGCGTTCCGCCCTGCAGCATCAGGGTGACAAATGCCACGGTGAAGGCGATCAGGACAAGCTCGGCCCGGTGTGGGGTATTGAGATCCAGCGACTGGGCGGCGGCCAGGGTGACCACGCCGCGCATCCCGGACCAGGCGATGACCGCGCCACCGCGCCAGCCCAGACCCTCGTTGGTGAGGAAGCTGATGTCGGCGCTACGCCGGGCGAGCAGGCGGCGGGCACGATCCTTGCGGGCATCATCCCAGCGTTCGCTGTCCACCTCCTCGATCTTTGATCTGACGCTCTCGATCCGTGGTTGCATCGCCGCCGCGCGGCGCTCCTCGGAGCGCAGGCCCCAGATCATCGGGGTCACAAACAGGAAGCGCAGGATGATCAGGGTCGCGGTGATGATCAGACCGATCGCGATCGTCCACCAGGTACCGGTGACCCCGGCTCGGGCGTCACCGAGCAGGCTGTTGAGCTGCATTCCCATGACCAGGAACACGCCGTTTTCCAGCAGGAACTGGACCGTACGCCAGTTCAACCGCTCGCTCACTCGGTCCTGAGCACGGAAGTAGCGGGCGCCTCGATGGCCGGTGATCAGACCCGCGACCACCACGGCCAGCACACCGGAGGCGTGGAATTCCTCGGCCGGAATATAGGCCACAAACGGGACCACAAACGACAGCGCGGTGTTGAGCACCGGATCGTTGATCTTGGACCGGATCCACACGGTGACGTAACCGGCGATCACACCGATCACTATGGCCAGGGCCGCCGCATAGAGGAAGTCGCCCAGCGCTCCCCAGATCGAGACGGCACCGGCGGTCGCGGCCACGGCCGTGCGCAGCAGCACCAGGGCCGATGCGTCGTTCACCAGGCTCTCGCCCTCGAGCAGGGTGACCAGGCGGGTGGGCAGACCCAGCCGCTTGGCGATCGAGGTGGCGGCCACCGCATCGGTCGGGCTCACCACGGCACCGAGGGCCACACCCAGGGCGAAACCGAGGTCGGGGATCAGCGCGTTCATGATCAGACCCACCAGCAGCGCGGTCACGATGACCTGTACGATGGAGAGCCAGCCGATCGGGCGCAGGTTGCGCCTGAAGTCCATCAGCGGGACGTTCACCGCCGAGGAGTACAGCAGCGGAGGCAGCACCACCACCAGGATGATCCACGGGTCGATGTGGAAGTCCGGTGGCAGCCAGGGCAGGAAGCTCATCCCCACGCCCACCACCACCAGGATCAGCGGTGCCGCCACTCCCAGCCGGTTTGCGAAGACGCTCACCAGCACGAGAATGAACACACCAACCACGAGCATGAGCGCAAATTCCATTTGGTTAGTTTACGCTTCGTGGGTAAACGAACGGTAGCGTTGCGACCGTCTGGGGCGTAACCCGGGCGCACGTGCAGCCGGACGTATGCCGGTTCGGGTACCCGCTAGGTGTCGCCCCGGCCGCCGCGCTGGGCCAGCGCCGCCGCCGCGCGACGGGCAACCGCGGCGGCCAACAGCTGGCGACGATTATCGCTGGCCTGGCCCAGTTCGATCGCGAGACGCGGGTGCTTGGCGATGAGTCCCTCAACCAGATCCCGCGGAACCGAGAGGGCCGTGACTACGCCAACCGCCCGGGCGGTGTCGGTCTCGGGCTGCTGGGTGTACACACCCATGCCCACCGATTCCGGGGCCGAGAGCGTGTGATACGGAATCGCAAACAGATCGTCTTCGGCGGCGAGTGAAACCTGACCCTCGATGATGAAATACAGGTTGGTGGAGGTTGTTCCGCGCCGGGTGATGGTCTCCCCGGTACCAAAACGTTCGAGCCGTCCACGCTGCTCGATCGCGGCGGTATCCTCCTCATCGCAGCGCAGCCGTTTGGCCACCCGTTCGGCGGCGGCGTAGGTGCGCTCGGGGGTTGTGGAGGCATCTCCGCGTTCGCCATCGAGGCTGAGCCCGGCTCGGCGGGCGGCGAACCAGAGCCAGTCCAACAGCACCGCGATCGTAGGTCCCTCATCGGCCGGGCGCACCACGGCGATCGATACCGCGAAGGATCCGGCCCCGGTCGGCACCACGTCGATGGGTGTGTCGGGGATGCGCAGCGGCAGATCCCGTCCGATCCCGCGCACCAGCCGGGCCACATCGCTCGGCGCATCGGTTTTGGCAAAGTGCAGCGTGGTGGTGGCCTCAAAATACTGCGAGACCCGAGAGAGGTTGGTGAAGGAGGATCCCGCCAGGCTTGCGGTGGGGATGATGTGGGTACCGTTGCCAGTATCGATGTGCACGGCCCGCCAGTTCACCTGCACGACCCGGCCGCGCACCGAACCGGCATCCAGCCAGTCCCCGAGTTTGAAGGGCTGTTCAAATAGCAGCAGCAGGCCCGAGACCACCGATCCGGCGGCGTTTTGCAGCGCCAGGCCGATCACGATCGAGGTTACCCCCAGGGCCGTGAACAGCCCGCCCACATCCGCGCCCCACACCCACTGGAACAGCAGAGCGAAGCACACACCGATGACCACCAGCTTCATGATGTCGATGAAGATCGAGGGCAGACGCTGACGCCAGCTACCGGTTTCGGCGGTCGCGAAGAGGGCGAAGTTGAGCATGTTGATGACCACGAGGATCAGCACAAAGCCCAGTACCGTGGCCACGATCCGGGACCAGTTGACCTCGAGCGCGAGGTTATCAATCTGCGAGATCAGGATCAGTAGCGCGCCCAGGGGCAATACAAAGTTGCGAATCAGGCGCAGGATCCCCGCGGCCCGGCTCTCTCGCCGCTCCAGGATCCGCAGCAGCTCGGTGAAGACGATCAGCAGCACCGGCAGGCCGATGGTGACGATCAGCACCGGCACAAACCAGGCCTGCCGCCACGGCTCAAACACCGCTGGCCGCCATATCGAGCTTCCACACCTGCTGGCTGCCGGCCGTGGTTTCCACCGTGCCCATCGGGGTCACCGGGAACATGTCGCCGAGGCGGTCCACCACCCGCTGGGAAATCAGGATCCCCGGATCCCCGGTGGTGTCCTGGAGCCGGTAGGCGAGGTTCACGGCCTCACCCCACATGTCGTAGACGATCGAGGTGCGTCCGATCAGACCGCTGGTGACGCTGCCGCTGTCCACCCCCGCACGCAACGCGAGGTTGGTTCCCCACTGCGAGGACAGGCGCGAGACCAGGAGCTCCGCCGCATGGGCGAACTCGATGACCCGGCGTGCGCTATCCACCCGCGGGACGTTCAGTCCGCAGCTGGCCAGGTAGCCCTGCTTGGTGGTGCGCACCCGCTCGACCCCAAACTGCTCGGCCAGGTCGTCCATCCCGGTCAGGATCTCGTTCAGGGCCGCCAGGGACTGGCCCGAGTTCATCCCGGTTGCATAGGCGTCGAAGCCGATGAAGTCGGCGTACACCACGGTCACATCGGTGTGGTCTTCGGCGATCGCCTCGTCGCCCTGTCGATAGCGTTCGGCCACCGCCTCGGGCATCAGCGAGAGCAGTAGACGGTCGCGTTCGGCCCGCTCGGCATCCAGCAGGTCCGCCTTGGTTTGGAGGCTGCGCGAGAGTTCGTTGAACGCGCTGCCCACCTCGGCAAACTCGTCCCGGGTACCGGTGTCCACGGTCACGTCGCGCTCGCCGGAGGAGACCCGGCGCACCCCGCCCAGCAGCTTATTCAACGGGCGGATGAAGACCCGGGCGAGCAGCAGTGCGATGACCGCGACGATCAGCACCAGGGCCCCGGCGGAGAGCATCACGATGCGGGTAAACACCTCGACCGGGGCGAACGCCTCGGACTCGTCGATGCTAGCCACCACCACCCAGCGCGGTCCGTTATCGATGCGCAGCGGGGCATAGGAGCTGAGCTTCTTGATGCCCAGGTAGCCGGTGGCGAGGCTCGTGCCCTCCTGACCCTTGAGGGCGCGCTCGACCGGGGTCGTGTTGATTTCCTGAAGCAACACCGTGCCCTTGACCTCGACGATGCGCTTGGCGGTGGCCGGCGGCAAACCGTTGCTGATCGCCGCCTTCTCGTAGGTGTCGGGGTGTTCCACCAGCGCGCGCGAGACGCTGCGCATCAGGTGGTCCTCACCCACCAGGTACACCTCCCCGGACTTACCCAGCCCCTGGGGCTCCCAGGATTCCTTTCCCGTCAGCGTGTCATTGAGCTGCTGGATGGGAACCTGGGCCGCCAGCACTCCGGTGATCCCGCCCTCGCGGGTGCCCACCGGGGAAACAATCCAGGCGGTGGGCACATCCAGGGAGGGGATATAGCGTTCAAAATCGGTGGTGACCACCGTGTTCACCGAGTCGCTGCGCAGAACCTGGGACACCGCCTTGGAGAGCGCCGACTGGTTTTCGGGGGTGTCAAAGAGGTTGAGGCCCAGGTCCACGCCCTTATAGGCGGTGTAGACGATCTGACCCTCGGGGTTGATCAGGACCATGTCCTCGTAGCCGAGATTGTCGATCAGGTCCCGGAAGTAGGGGTGATACTGGGCGTGGGCGGCAGACCAGGCACTCCCGTCCCCGGCATCGTTGATGGTGAGCGTTTTGTCGTAGTTATCTGTGCCCGACGTGTAGTGGGACTGCAGGTAGATTCCCGCGTTGTTATTGGGCAGGAGGCCGAGGGCGTCATACTGCTGTCCGCTGCGCTCGTCCAGCTGGGGGACGAAGGAGGTCCGGTAGAAGTCCAACACCTTTTCCCGGTCGGCGGGGTAGGGGCCCGCCTGGTCCAGCTCGGAAAACGCCTGGTTGAAGGCGACCGAGGCCTGGGCGGTATCGCTGGTGATTGAGTTCAACCGCACGGTGGTTTGGATCGTCTGGATCGCGTTTTCCACCTCGTTGGCGCGCAGCTCACGAATCGTGGTGAGCTGTTTAAATGCCGCCGCGTTGAGGGAGTCTCGGCCGTTGGCATAACCGATGATTCCGGTCACGATGATCGAGATCAGGCTCACCGCCAACAGCATGATCAGCAGCTTGGACTGGATCCCCAGCCCGCCCGTCGGGCGCCTAAATACTTTCCGGACGGTCCTCGGCTCGGTCATGGCGCTCCTCTGAAAAATCTGCGGTAGCGATTTCGACAGAAACCGCCGGGGCGGTGTTTCGGATGCTCTGTCTACCGTTATATCCGCCCGAGGAGGCCGGTGTATAGATCCCTTAAACGGGGGGTTTTATTCCGAGAGTAGGGCGATTAGAGACGCGGATCCACGGGCTCGGATTCCAACGCAAGGATGCCAAAAACCGCCTCGTGTACCCGCCACAGCGGCTCGCCCTGGACAAACCTGGTGAGCGCCTCGATGCCCAGCGCGTGCTCGCGCAGCGCGAGGGAGCGTTTGTGGCCCAGGTGGCGGTCGCGCAGCCGGGAAAGCTGGCCCGGATCGGTGTAGTCGGGACCGTAGATCAGGCGCAGGTACTCGCGTCCGCGTACCTTGAGTCCGGGCTGAACGAGTCCGTGCTTATCGAAGCTGGTACCCGCAAACGGCTTCACCACCATGCCCTCCCCGCCCGCCGCGGTTAGCTCCAGCCACCAGGTGGTGGCGGCGGAAACCTCGTCGGGGTCGGCCGCGTTGATGCGCAGCCGCCGGGTGGTGCGGAACGTTGCCGGGTCGGCGGCGATCAGGGCGTCGGCGATGTCCAGATGCCAACCGTGGTCGCGCTCGTGGTGCACGGCTCCGCGGGAGGCGAGCAGCTGGAACGGGGCAAATTCCACCCCATCCAGACCCTCCACCGGCCAGACATAACGACGGTAGGCAGCGGCGAAGTCCTCGATGTGACCGAGCCGGGACGCGGTCCGCTCGGCCTCCGGCTCGACCTCGACCCCGCGGGCGAGGGCGCGGGCAAGGTCGGCCCCGGCGGCGCCGAGGCTCGCCCGGCCCGCGGCGGCGGTGGCCGCGTAGGTGCCGCGCAGAAGGTCCTCGGCCTTGAGCGACCAGGGCAGCAGCTCGCCATCCAGCAGCAGCCAGTCGGTGTCGAGGGTGTCCCAGAGACCGGCGGTGTCGGCGGCGGCGCGAACCCGACCCAGCAGCTCCTCGGTGGTGGCCGAATCGAAGAAGGCGCGGCCGGTGCGGGTAAAGACCGCGCCGGTGGTGTCCGCGGACGTCCCCAGTACCCGGGCGGCCGCATCCGCGTCCCGGCACACCAGCACGTGGGCGCGGGAGCCCATGTGCTTCTCCTCGGCGATGAGGTCGGTGATCCCGGCGGCCCGATATCCGGCAAATGCCTCGGTGGGATACTCCAGGTAGCCCTCCTCCCGGCTGGTCTCCACGGGGGCCATGGTCGCGGGCAGGGTGGGCAGCAGGTTTGGGGAGAGCGCGAAGCGGCTCATCACCTCCAGGGCGCCGGCGGCGTTCTCCGAGCGGATCGCGACCCGGCCGTGCAGCCCGGTTTCGATCGAGCGGCGACCCAGGACGTCGTCGAGGCGCAGCTCATCGGCGGCGCGCTCGCGGGGAGGACGGGCGGCCCGGGCCCGACCGAGGAGTGAAGTGTTCCCCGGAGCGGACCGATCCGTGGTGCCTGCCTCGGGGCGTGCAGGGGCCGTGGCATCGGGGTGGCCGGCGGCCGTATGTTCGGCCCGCGCGGGTGCCGTGCCGTCGGCGCGTGTGGGTTCGGATCCCGTGGCCGGTCCCTGCCCCGCGGGCACCGGCACGTCCTCGGGATCGCCCAGCGGACGCCGCGATTCGGCGTAGGTGCGTTCGGCCGGCACCTGGACGATCTCCCGCTCGGGATAGCGCAGCGCGCTCAGGGCGTTACCGAAGGCGCAGCCGGTGTCCAGGCACAGCGTGTTGTTGACCCAGCGCGGGGTGAGCATCGGGGTGTGGCCGTAGAGCACCACGGCGGATCCGCGGTAGTCACGCTGCCAGGGCAGACGGATCGGCAGGCCGTACTCATCCACCTCCCCGGTGGTGTCCCCGTACAGCGCGAAGCTGCGCACCCGGCCCGAGCTGCGCCCGTGATAGGCCTCCTTGAGCCCCGCGTGGGCGACCACCAGGTTGCCGTCATCCAGCACCAGGTGCGAGACCAGTGAGTACAGCCAGGCGCGCAAAGCGTCGGTGAACTCCTTCGGTTCGGCGGCGAGTTGGGCCAGGGTGTCGCCCAGCCCGTGTGACAGGTTGACCTTCTTGCCGCCCAGCGCATTGATCAGCGCCTGCTCGTGGTTTCCGGGCACCACCAGCGCATGGCCGGCGGCGTGCATGCCCATCGCCAGGCGCAGCACGCCCACCGAATCGGGGCCGCGATCCACCAGGTCGCCCAGCAGGATTACCCGGCGTCCCTGGGGATGCTCGGCATCGATGGGGCGACCGGCATCATCTCGGGTGAGGGTATAGCCCAGGGTGGTGAGCAGGGTTTCCAGCTCGCTCAGGCAGCCGTGCACGTCACCAATTGCGTCGAAGGGTCCGTGCTGGTCGGTCAGATCGGTGCGCAGCTTCTCGCGCACAATGACCGCGGCATCCGCTTCCTCGGGGGAGGAGAGCACGTGAACACCACGCAGACCCTCACGGCCCATCGACTTACGGGAGCGGCGGAGGGCATCGCGCTGTCGGGTGATGACCGCGTCGGAGTTTTGGCGGTCGGGGCGAAGGCGATTGCGCTCGCGGCAGACCTGCTCGGGCATGTCCAGGACGATCGCGACCGGGAGCACGTCGTGGGCGCGGGCCAGGTTGATCAGCGAGGCGCGCGAGCCCGGCTGCACGTTGGTGGCATCCACCACGGTGAGCCGGCCGGCGGCCAGGCGCTTGCCCACGATGTACTCGAGTACGTCGAAGGCGTCCTTGCTGGCCGACTGATCGTTTTCGTCCCCGGCGACCAGGCCGCGACAGAAGTCGCTGGACACCACCTCGAACGGGGCAAACTTCTCCCGCCCGAACGTGGATTTTCCCGAGCCGGAGGCACCGATCAGCAGGACCAGTGACACCTCGGGGATTCGCACCTCGATCGGTGTGATGGACTCGCTCATGCGGATACTCCTCGGCAGACGGTGGGGAGAGGGCTAATGGTGCTCATGCGGCGCCTACCCGGGTGATGGTTGCGGGGCAGAGTCGCCGGGAGGGCGCTCATGGGGTGCCGATCCGGGTGAAGGTTGCGAGCTGGGTCGGGGCACCCGTGGCGGGATCCTCGGGGCCCAGACCCGAATAGCTGACCCGATAACCGTGCTCGGCGGCCACCCGCTCGGCCCAGTCGGCAAACTCGGCGCGGGTCCACTCGAAGCGGTGATCGGTGTGCCGGAAGGACCCGGTGGCCAGTCCCGGATAGTGCACGTTGTACTCGGCATTCGGGGTACTCACCAGCACATGGGCGGGCCGGGCATGGGTAAAGACGGCCAGTTCGAGCCGCGGCAGGCGTTCCGCATCCAGGTGTTCGATGACCTCCATCAGCACCATCGCGTCGGCCCCGGCCAGGCGGTCATCCCGGTAGGTGAGTGAGGACTGGACGAGTTCCAGCCTGGCCCGCTGCGTCTCGGGCATCCGGTCCAGGCCCAGCGCACGCTCCGCCTGGGCGAGCACGCTCGGGGACACGTCGGCGCCGATCACGCGGGTGAAACGGGCATCACGCAGCAGGACGTTTAGCAGTGCCCCCTGCCCGCAGCCCATGTCGACCACCGTGGAAACCGGCAGCTCGCGCAGCCGGGCCAAGATGCCGTCGCGACGCTCGCGGGCGAGGGAGATGCGCGGGGTGGCGCTCGCCGTGGGACCGGTCATGTGAGCCGCGGAACCGGTCGCGCCCGGCGCGGAACCAGTGGCCGGCGTGGTCTGTGCACCCGGTGTGCCTTGAGCGTCCGGTGCATCCGTCACCCCGTCCAGGGCCGCGATCGCCTCGTCCACATACTCACCCTGATGGATGAGTGCGCGGCGCAGAATGAGCTCGCGCCGGGGATGGCTCGCGAGCCAGTCGCCACCGTGACGCAGTAGCGTCTGGGTTTCACTCTGATCCACCCAGTAGTGCTTGGCTCCGTCGAGCACCGGCAACAGCACATAGAACTGACTGAGGGCGCGGGCCAGCACGATGTCCTGTTCCAGGACAACCCGGCGCACGGCGGCCTCGCCCCAGGCGGGAATCTCGGGATCCAGCGGAATCTGGGTCTCACTCACCCGCCATCCCAGCGGCTCAAACAGTTCGCGAATCAGCGAGTCTCCGGGCAGCGCGGGAATCTCGAAGCGGAGCGGAAGCGGGAGGTCCACGATGTCCGCACGCGCCGTGGAGTTCCCGGCAAACGCGGTGGAGAAGCTCTGCCGCAGCGCAACCGCGAGCAGCGAGTTGGCGGCGTAGGGACGATCGTTCACGTACTGGCCGAGGGTAAATGAATCCCGCGCGGCCCCCTGCCCGCGCACCAGCGCAATCGGGTCGACCTCAAGTAGCAGCCCCACGGTGGCGCGATCGGGCTCGAAGACCGGGGTAAACACGGTGGCAGTGCTGCCGTTCTTTTCGCGCCGATGCACCCGATCGGGGTGCTTGTGCAGGAGGTGGTTCAGCCCCGAGGCGTGGGCGCCGGTGAGGGTGATCGACAGGTACATGCGGCCATTCTTACACGCGGTGTGCGGGGCACGGGGATGCCCGCCGAAAATGTCATATTTCGACCTTCGGGGCGATATTACCGCGAGTTTCGAAGAACCTTTCTCCAATCACGGACTAAGTGCGGTAATGTGCGAGAACCCACGCTTTAGGAGGCCCCGTGACCGCGAATCCCGTCCCCACCGCATCGGTTGAACCGCGCCAGGCGGTGCCCGCGGAACCGGTGGTGCCGGGGGTGCCTGGGCGTCGCGGGGGTGGGAAGGTCGCCGCCGCGCAGAATGCCGGAGCGAGCGCCGGGTCGCTGTTCCACCTGATCCGCACGGGCCAGGCCTCCTCCCGCGCCGAACTCGCGCGCCTGTCCGGTGTCTCGGCCTCCACCGTCGCCATGCGCGTGGAGGAGCTGATCGCCGCCGGCTACCTGGAGGAAACCGGAAAGGGCGAATCCACCGGTGGACGCAAGCCCCGCTCGCTTTCCCTCAAGGTGGGCAATCAGGTGGTTGTCGGCATCGACCTGGGGGAACATCATGCGTCCCTCGGGGTCATGGATCGTCGTGCCCGATTGATCGCCCAGTCCCTGGAAACCGTCTCGCTGATCGACGGTCCCGAGGCCGTGGTGCGCCAGCTGGTTGAGCGCAGCCGTGCCCTCGTGGCCGAGGCCGGGGAGGGCCTGGAACTCGCCGGTATCGCGATGGGGCTGCCGGGTCCGGTGGACTCACGCACGGGCAAGCTGGTGGCACCCTCGCGGATGCCCGGCTGGAACGGGGTCGCCGTGCGCGAGCTGCTGGAGTCCTACTCGGGACTGCCCGCCCGGGTGGACAATGACGCCAACATCATGGCGCTGGGGGAGTACGTCTACCGCGGCCAGAACATTGACAACCTGGTGTTTGTCAAAGCCGGAACCGGCATCGGTTGCGGCGTGATCGCCTCGGGCGCCCTGCACCGTGGGTTCCGCGGGATCGCCGGGGATATCAGCCACGTCTCGCTGAGTGATGCCGAACCGATTCCGTGCTCCTGCGGACGCCTCGGCTGCCTCGACGTGATCGCCAGCGGATCGGCGATCCTCGATTCGCTGCGCGAGGAGGGGGTTGAGGTTGAGTCGATGAACGAGCTGATCGCGATCGCCAGCGACGCCCACCCCCTGGCCACCCGCTACCTGCGTGATGCCGGACGACGCACCGGCGAGGTGCTGGCGACGATTGTCAACTTCTTCAATCCCGAGGCCCTGGTGCTCGGCGGCAAGCTCTCCCAGTCCGAGGCGTTTGTGGCCGGGGTGCGTCAGGCGATCTACACGCAGTGTCTGCCGATGGCCACGGACTTCCTCGATGTCTCGGTGAGTGAAATTGGCTGGACCGGCGGAGTGCAGGGGATCGGGTGGGCCCTGCTGGAGGAGATTGTTGACCCCGCACGGATCGATGCCGAATTGCGTACCAGCGGTAGTTAATTCGAATTCGTAGAAACTTAGTTCGGAATTTACGAAATATATTACGTGCTTGTTACGTTTTTGGAGATTTAGCCTCCCGGGCTTGCTCGAATGCCCGTGTGAGCCGATGCTGGGGATATGAGCACTTCGTCCTCCACTCTTCCGCGCATCGCGATCGCCGGTTTCGCCATCGAATCGAGCACCTTCTCGCCGCACCGCGCCGACTTCCGCGACTTCCCGATCGTCACCGGCGACGCCCTCGTGAACCGCTACGCCTCGATCGCCCCCGGCACCGAACTGCGCGACGCCGCCCAGTGGCTGCCGGTACTCGGTGCCCGCGCGATTCCCGGCGGTCCGGTCCTGACACACGTGTACGCCAGCATCCGCACGCAGATCCTCGACGGCCTCGCCGCACTGCTGGCCGAGGGGCCGCTGGACGGTGTCTTCCTCGACATCCATGGTGCCATGAGCGTGGACGGTATGGATGACGCAGAGGGTGACTTTGTCTCGGCCGTGCGTGCCCTGGTGGGACCCGACACTGTGATCTCGGCGGCCATGGACCTGCACGGCAACGTGACCCAGCCGCTGCTGGACGCCGTCAACCTGATCACCTGCTTCCGCCTGGCCCCGCATGAGGACGCCTGGGAAACCCGCGACCGCGCGATCATCAACCTGGTGGACGCGCTGCGCGAGGGCCGCAGTCCGCTCAAGGCGTGGGTGCGCGTGCCGATCCTGCTGCCCGGAGAAAAGACCAGCACCCGGGTCGAGCCCGCCAAGAGCCTGTACAACCGGATCCCGGCGATCGAGGCCCTGCCCGAGGTTGTCGACGCGGCCATCTGGGTGGGCTACGCCTGGGCCGATGAGCCCCGCTGCAACGCGACCGTTGTGGTCACCGGCTATGACCGTGAGGTCATCGCCGCCCGCGCCCACGAGCTGGCTCGTGCCTTCTGGGACGTGCGAGACGAATTCGAATTTGTGGGTCCTCCCGGCACCCTCGCCGAGGGTGTGGACGCGGGCCTGGCCAGCGCGACCCACCCGTACCTGATCAGCGACTCGGGCGACAACCCCGGCGCCGGTGGTACCGGGGATGTGACCTGGACCCTGACCCAGCTGCTCGCCGACGAGCGACTGACCGCCGAAGACTCCCCGATCACCCTGTGCGCCTCGGTCTTTGACCGCGAGGCCCTGGAGGTGCTCGCCCAGACCCCGATCGGTGCCCCCGTCGACATTTCGGTGGGTGCCCGCGTGGACTCCGGTCCCGCCGGCCCCGCCCGCGTGGTGGGCATCCTGCACTCGCTCCACGAGGGTGATCCGGCCGCCGGCCGCATCGCCGTCATCCGGGTGGGCGGGCTGCACGTGATCGTGACCGAATTCCGCAAGGCATATCACGCGGTGACCGACTTCACGGCGATCGGGCTCTCGCCCGCTGACGCCCAGATTGTGGTCACCAAGATCGGGTACCTGGAACCCGAACTCTACGATGTGCAGCGCGGATGGACCCTCGCCCTGACCCCGGGCGGCGTCGACCAAGACCTCGAACGTCTCGGCCATCACCGGATCGACCGGCCGATGTTCCCCTTCGATACGTTCGATCAGGACCCCGCGCTCGAGGCAGTGATCCTGCCATGAGCGCAAACAACAGCGGACCCGCACTGAACTCGAACGAGAGTGATCCTGCCATGAGCGCGACCGTAAACTCGACCCACCAGACCCTGGAAATGGCCGTCGGCGACCTCGCCGGCATCCGTATCGCCACGGATCTGGGTCTGGATCGAATCGAGCTGTGCGCCGGGCTGGAGCTCGGCGGGCTCTCGCCCTCGGACGGTCTCGTGGAGACCGCCCTCGAACTGGCGCACACCGCGGTTACCCCCGCTCAGGTGCATGTGCTGGTGCGGCCCCGCCCCGGTGGATTCGACTTCACCGAGGATGAGGTGGCCGTGATGGTGGCCGAGGTGCGCTCCTATGCGCGCCGCGGCGTGGACGGGGTGGTGATCGGTGCGCTGCGCGACGGCGAGCTGGACCGGGACACCCTGGATCGGCTGATCGAGGCGGCAGACGGGGTCTTTGTGACCCTGCACCGCGCCTTCGACTACGTCCGTGATCAGGCGCGCACCCTGGAGTCCCTGCGGGGCTCGGGGATCGGGCGCATCCTCACCTCGGGTGGGGAAAGCAGCGTGGGGGATGCCCTCCCACGGCTGCGGGAGCTGGTGCCGCTGGCTGGGGATATCACCCTGATGGCCGGTGGCGGGCTCAGCCCCGAAAACTGCGAGGCCGTGGCGGCGACCGGGGTGGGTGCCCTGCACTTCTCGGCGCGTTCGGCGAGGCCCGCCGAGGCCGGGGTTTCCCTGGGCTCGGCGACCGGATCCGGACCCGGCATGGTGTGGGCAACCGACCGTGCCCGCGCCGAAACCTTTGTGCGCCTGCTGCGCACCCGGGACTAACCCACAGGCGTAGTTATCCGAACGTAACCTGCTCCGACTACCGGAGGGGGCTTAATTCGTGTAACAGTTTACTTACGCCAATTTTCGAAGCAACTTTTGAGTAAATTTGGCAATGCCAAAACAAGGAGGTTTGATGCGTACATTATCGACCCGTCGCTGGGTGGCCACCGTGGCCGCCGCGGCCGCGGCAACACTGATCCTCGCCGGTTGTGCCGGCGGTGCCGACAATGGCGGCGACAGCGGGGCCTCGAACAAGGACAACGTGACCTACGCCCTGCCCGCGGGCACCGGCCCCAACTGGCTGCTGCCGATGTCCCCGCCGGACAAGATGGCCACCCACAACAAGGCCCTGAAGTCCACCATGTGGGTTCCGCTGTTTGAATATGACGGTACCGGCGGCGCGATGGGCTGGGACAAGAAGGCTTCGGCCGCCAAGTCCTACGAGTTCTCAGCCGACGGAACCTCGGTCAAGATCACCCTGAACGACCTCGACTGGAGCGACGGCAAGCCCGTCACCTCCCGCGACGTGGAGTTCTGGTACAACCTGGCCCGCTACAACAACACCAAGATCGGTGGCTACTCGGCTGGAAACATGCCCGATAACGTCACGAAGTTCGAGATCAACGACGACAAGAACTTCACCCTGACCTTCGACAAGGTGTATAACCAGGACTTCCTGCTGGCCAACCAGCTGACCCTGATGTACCCCATGCCGCAGCACGTCTGGGACAAGACCTCCGATAGCGAAGCCGTGGGCGACTACGACCGCGACGAGGCCGGCGCCCAGAAGGTTCTGGACTACCTGTTCAAGCAGGCCGAAGACATGTCTACCTACGCCACCAACCCGCTGTGGAAGACCGTGGACGGGCCCTACACCGTGGGCAAGTGGACCGATGCCGGACAGGTTGAGCTGACCGCCAACGAGAAGTACACCGGTGTGGACAAGGCCAAGATCAAGAACGTGACCTTCATGCCCTTCACCTCGGCCGATGCCGAGATGAACGTGGTGCGCTCGGGCGATGTGGACTACGGCTACATCACCTCGGCTCAGCTGAGCTCCAAGGCTCAGTTCGAGGACCTCGGCTACAAGATTGACCCCTGGAAGGGCTGGTCGATCACCTACATGCCGTACAACTTCGCCAACCCCACCATGGGCCCGGTCTACAAGCAGCTCTACGTGCGTCAGGCCCTGCAGCACGCGATCGACCAGAAGTCGATCTCGGATGTCATCTGGAAGGGCGCCGCGACCCCGGGTTACGGCCCGATCCCGCAGGACCCCGCCACCGACTACCTCTCCGATGAGCAGAAGAACAACCCGTACCCGTTCGACCTCAAGGCCTCGGAGAAGCTCTTCACCGACCACGGCTGGAAGAAGAACGCCCAGGGTGTCCTGACCTGTGAAAACGCCGGTTCCGGTGCCGACCAGTGTGGTGACGGAATCGCCGCCGGCCAGGCCATGAACATCGTGGTCACCACTCAGAACGGCTCGCAGGAGACCGACAACATGATGGCCGAGATCAAGTCCTCGCTGCAGAAGGTCGGCGTGAACATGACCATCGACGCGATCCCGCTGGACTCGGTCCTCACCGAGGCTCAGAGCTGCAAGACCGGTGGCGACTGCAAGTGGGAGCTGGTCTTCTTCGGCACCGCCGGTAGCTGGTACTTCTCCGCCTACCCCAACGGTGAGCGCGTGTTCGCCAAGGACACCAAGTGGAACGCCGGTCAGTACGACAACCCCGAGGCCGAGAAGCTGATCACCGATCTGACCTTCTCGACCGACAAGGACATCGCCAAGAAGTACTCGGCGCTGCTGGCTCAGGACCTGCCCGTGATGTGGATGCCGAACCCGGTATACCAGGTCTCGGTCATCAAGAAGGGCCTGGACATCGGCGGACAGCAGGACCCGGGAGCCTCGTTCTACCCGCAGCGTTGGTCCTGGAAGTAATCGGATAACACCCCTCTAACGGAAGCACCATGAGCACACTGACAAAAACCAAGCGACCACGGGGAAACATCGGTACGTTCCTCGCGCGACGGATATTCCAATCCGTGATCGTGATTCTGATCGTCACGCTCATCGTGTTTTCACTGTTACACCTGGCCCTGCCCCAGGGCCCCGCACTCGGGGTCCTGGGTATGCAGGCCACACAGGAGCAGATCGACGCCTTCAACCACAAAAACGGTTTCGATCTGCCCCTGTGGCAGCAGTACCTGAACTTCCTGTGGCAGTTGCTGCACGGGGATCTCGGGGCCTCGTTCACCCTGAATAAGCCGGTATCGGTGGCGATCGGTCAGCGCCTGCCCAAGACCATGGCCCTCGCCCTGATCGGCATGATCGTTGCCCTGATCGTGGCCATCCCGATGGGTATCTACCAGGCCACCCGCCGCGGCAAGATCGGCGATGTGGCCCTCACCGCGTGGAACTTTGTGATCTACTCCACGCCCTCCTTCTTCCTGGGCCTGATCCTGGTGATCGTGTTTAGCCAGTGGCTGCGCTGGTTCCCCGCCCAGGCCCCACAGGGCTCGACCGTCGGCGAGGTGCTCGCCAATCCGGCGGGACTCGTGCTGCCGGTGCTGACCATGGCGCTGGGTATCATCGCGACCTTCTCGCGCTACATGCGCTCGGCCACGATCGACAACCTCTCCGAGGACTACGTCCGCACCGCCCGCGCCAAGGGCACCTCGGTCACCGTGGTTGTGACCCGGCACGTGGTTCGTAACTCGCTGACCCCGGTCATCGCGATGCTCGGCTACTACCTGCCGGTGATGTTCGGTGGCATGATCGTGGTCGAATCCCTCTTCAACTATCCGGGAATGGGCCTGCTGTTCTGGACCGCCGCCCAGACCTCGGACTACCCCGTGCTGCTGGGCTGTGTGCTGATCATCGCGATCGCCACCGTGGTGGGCTCGCTGCTCGCCGACCTCATCCAGGCACTGCTTGACCCACGAACCAGAGGGGAACTCGCATGAGCGACGTCACCGCAACCCCGGCCGCGACCCCCGCGCCGCAGCCGCGCACCGCGAAGCCCGGACGCCGGGCCCTCGCCCGCTTCACGTCGAACCGGTTGGCCGTTTTCGGACTGATCGTCCTGGTGCTGTTCCTGATCTTCTGCTTCCTCGGTCCGCTGTTCTACCAGACCGACCAGGTGCACACGAACCTCTCCGAGGCCTCGCTGCGTCCCGGTGAGCGGGGTCACCTGCTCGGCACGGATGACGTGGGATATGACGTGCTGGGCCGCCTGATGATCGCCGGTCAGACTTCGATCATCATCGGTCTGGCCGCCGGTGTGCTGGCCACCCTGATCGGTTCCTTCTGGGGAGCCATCGCCGGATACGTCGGCGGCTGGGTCGACTCGGTCATGATGCGCATCGTGGACGCCGGTATCGCGATCCCCGCGACCTTCCTGCTGCTGATCATCTCGACCATCGCCCGCCCGAGTGTTCCGCTGATGATCCTGGTCATCGGCCTGGTCTCCTGGCTGGTACCCGCCCGTCTGGTGCGGGCCGAGTCGATCTCGCTGAAGTCTCGCGAGTACGTGCTGGCGATCCGGGCGATGGGTGGCACCCACTCCCGCGCGATCACCCGCCACATCATCCCCAACTCGGTGGGCACCATCATCGTCAACGCGACCTTCCAGGTGGCCGACGCGATCCTGCTGGTTGCCTATATCTCCTTCCTGGGCATGGGTGTGCAAAAGCCCGCGACCGACTGGGGCGCGATGCTCACCAGCGGTATCTCCTACACCTACGGCGGCGCCTGGTGGCTGATCCTGCCCGCCGGATTCTGCATCGTCCTGGTTGTGGTTGCGTTCAACTGCATCGGTGACGGTCTGCGCGACTACTTCGACGTGAAGGGACGACTCAAGTGAGTTCCGAAACCACCTCCGCACGCGAGCCCGTGCTGGAAATCACCGACCTCACCGTCGACTTCCACACCGATAACGGTGTGATCCCCGCGGTCAAGGGCATCTCGCTGAACCTCTATCCGGGCGAGGTGCTGGCCCTGGTCGGGGAGTCGGGCTCGGGTAAGTCGGTCACCTCGATGGCGGTGCTGCGCCTGCTGCCCGGTACCGCCAAGGTGGGCGGCACCATCCGCTTCGCCGGCAACGATCTGGCCACACTCAGTGAGGCCAAGATGAACGGGGTGCGCGGGAAAGACATCGCGATGGTGTTCCAGGAGCCGATGACGGCCCTGAACCCCACCATGCGCATCGGCGAGCAGATCACCGAGGTGCTGCTGAACCACAACATCTGCCCCAAGGACCAGGCATGGGAGCGCGCGGTTGAGCTGTTGGGTCGGGTCGGTATTCCCGAGCCCGAGCGCCGCGCGAAGGGCTTCCCACATGAGCTTTCGGGTGGACAGCGCCAGCGCGTGGTCATCGCGATCGCGCTGGCCTGCAACCCGCGCATCATCATCGCCGACGAGCCCACTACCGCGTTGGACGTGACCGTGCAGGCCGAAATCCTCGACCTGATTCGCGGCCTGGCCGCCGAGTCCAACACCGCGTTCCTGCTGGTCACCCACAACATGGGTGTGGTGGCGGACGTGGCCGACCGAGTCGCCGTGATGTTCCGCGGCAACCTGGTCGAGGAGGGCCCGGCCGAGCGGGTGCTGCTGGCCCCCGAGGCCGACTACTCGCGTCGCCTGCTGGATGCCGTCCCCAAGCTGCCCGAGGCAGCCTGGAGCGAGATCGCCGGTATCGCCGAGGGCGTGCCGGGTCAGGTCAATCAGATTGATGGTGTGGTCAGCGAGCCCGCCGTGGACGGGGCGACACCGGTAACCGAGGCCGAATTTGCCCGCCAGGACGGGGCCGATGCGGCCCTGGAACTGGTGGATGCCACCGTGCAGTACACCCGCAAGGGTTCCACCTTCACCGCGCTGGACGCCGTGAGCCTGACCATCGCCCGCGGCGAGATCGTCGGCCTGGTGGGGGAGTCGGGTTCGGGCAAGTCAACCCTGGGTCGCGCGGCCCTGGGACTTGCCCCGCTCGCGGGTGGCCACGTCAACATCTTCGGGCAGCCAGTCCGGGACCGCGCGCTGCTCAACCGACGCGAGCGTGCGGCCCGCGCCCGGGTAGGGGTGATCTTCCAGGATCCGGGTTCCTCGTTGGATCCGCGGATGACCATCGCCGACTGCATCGCCGAACCCCTCGTGGTGCACGGCTGGCAGGGCAAGCGCGCCTCCTCGGCGCTGCGCCGCAAGCGTGTGGCCGAGCTGCTGGATGCGGTCGAGCTGCCCAAGGACTTCGCCGACCGCTATCCGCATGAGCTTTCGGGTGGACAGCGGCAGCGGGTGGGGCTGGCGCGTTCGATCGCGCTTGAGCCGGGACTGATCATCGCCGATGAGCCGACCTCGGCCCTCGACGTTTCGGTTCAGGCGAGCGTGCTCGCGGTGCTGCGTGAGCTGCAGGAGCGCTACGGATTTGCGTGCCTGTTCATCAGCCACGACCTCGCGGTGGTGCACGATATCGCGCACCGCGTGGCGGTGATGTATCGCGGCGGCATCGTTGAGGAGGGCCTGAGCTCCGAGGTTCTGGTTCGTCCGCAGCACGAGTACAGCAAGCGACTGCTGGCCTCGGCGCCCTCGCCGGATCCGGTCGAACAGGCGCGTCGCCGTGCGGCCCGCGCGATTCTCGCCGAGAGCGTCGCGTGAGCGCTGCCGTAGCCGCCTCGGGGGAAAACGTGGTTGCGGGTGTCGACATTGGCGGCACCTCCACCCTGGTGGTTTTTGTAGATGAGCACGGCCGCGTGGTCGCCGAGCGTGGCGGGGCTACCCCCGCGCTGGTGAGTGGCGAGGCGATGGTGCAGTTCGCGGTGGACCTAATTGCCGAACTGAGTGCCGAGACCGGGTTGTCCCCGGTGTCGGTGGGCATCGGTGCGGCCGGGGTTGTGGATCCCCAGACTCGGCGCATCGTGGCGGCCAGCGCCTCGTTTGCGGGCTGGGCGGGCTACAGCGTGGGCGCGCACCTGGACCGCGAGCTGGGCATCCCCAACTCGCTGGTCAACGACGTGAACGCGTTCCTGCTGGGCGAGCTGTCCTTCGGGGCCGCTCGCGGGCTGGATAACGTAGCCGGGATCACCCTGGGTACCGGCGTGGGTGGCGCGATCTACCTCGACGGGGCACTCTGGGAAGGACCCGAGGGCGCCGCCGGTGAGCTGGGTCACAGCCCGAGCTACGTGGTACCCGGGCACGGCGAGGAGCCGTGCACGTGTGGGCAGTCGGCGCACCTGGAGTCGATCGCCTCGGGACGCTCGATCGAGCGCCGTTACCGTGCCCGTGCCGGCCGGAGCGCCGCGGATCTGTCGGTGGGCGACGGTGCGGCCCTGGCCGCCCGTGCCCGTGCGGGCGATGGCGCGGCGGCCAACGTGTTTGCCGAGGCCGGGCTGATGATCGGCCAGGCCGCGGTGACCCTGGCGGCCACCCTCGACCTCGGCCACCTCGTCGTGGGTGGCGGGGTGAGCGGGGCCTGGGACCTGATCGAACCGGGCATCCGCACCTACCTCGCCGAGCACCCGCCGGTCAGCGGCCGCACCCTGGTGATCAGCCGCGCCGAGCTGGGCTCACACGCGGTCGCGCTGGGGGCGGCCAGCAGCGCGCGCGCCCTGGTGGCCGTGCCCGTCGCCGGCTAGCCTCACCTCTCTCCACACACGGAACGCGCCGGACCCGATGCGGGGTCCGGCGCGTTGCCATGTGTATGCGTGCCTGGCGCGTAATGCACGGAGCAGGGTCCGCAATGTTACCCATTTCGCGGTAGTGACCACTTCGAGGGGTCTTATTTCGTTTGGTCCCTGTGCGGCGTGTTAGCCTGGTGCCGAAGCTTTTTGGGGGAAACGAATGGCAAACTGGGCGATCAATACCGCCATGATAGGAGCGATCTCTACGAGTGTGGGGTCGCAGAGCAACAGCATGCCCACCGGCGGTCTGGACGATGCTTCGGGAAGTCGAAGCGACGGGGTCTCCTCGTCGATCGCCGATAGTCTGGCGTGGCGGGTACTGACTTCCCGCAATACTGCGGATTCGCTGATGCGCTTGCAGCAGGCGGGAAGCGCCGCTGTCGAACAGTATTTGGCCACCGATCAGGGCGTGAGCCTGGCGGCACAGGCGGGGAGTGACAAATGAGTTGGTCTGAGGCTGATCCTGGGGTGGGGGATTTTTCGGGAGCTGTTGCGACCGGTGCCGCGTTGACGCGGGAGAGTGGCGAGTTGCAGAGCGTGGTGTCCACGCTTAACGCGGCCGTGGCCGAGACCCCGTTGCACTGGCAGGGCGAGGGCGGGGAGACCTGGGCTCATCAGGTACAAACTC
The DNA here is from genome assembly GCF_024810155.1 of Mycetocola sp. BIGb0189. Taxonomy (NCBI): domain Bacteria; kingdom Bacillati; phylum Actinomycetota; class Actinomycetes; order Micrococcales; family Microbacteriaceae; genus Mycetocola; species Mycetocola sp. BIGb0189. The sequence goes on along the minus strand of NZ_JANUED010000005.1, from coordinate 116,990 downwards.
AGCATGACGCGGTGGTGGAGTTTTCCCGGATCGAGGCCGAGATGGGGACCATTATTTCCCGGTTCGGGTCGGTGATGGAGGATCTACAGGCGCGCGCGACCGCGGCCAAGGCTCGGAGGGAACAGGCACTAGCCACGTTCCAGGCCGACGCGGCGAAGAAACGTAATGATGTGTCTGCGGGGCTACTGGCGGTGGGGAGTGTTCCCTCGGTGCCGGTGCCGGGCAGTTTTGTGAGTATGCAGGTTGCTGGGCATGATGCGTATTTTGCTGCGATTGCTGATTTACAGGGTTTGGCCCAGGAGCGGCGTGAGGCTGAGCGTGCGTGTGTGTCGGGTCTTGAGGGTGTGATGCCGGCGTCGTGGGTGCAGTTGAGGTTGGTTGCTGGTGTGCGTGCGGGGACGGATATTACGAGTTTGACTCCGGCGGGGTTGGCGCAGTTTTTGACTGGGTTGTCTGCGGATGAGGCGTATGGGTTGTTGAAGCAGATGGATGCTTCGGGTGTGGCGATGGTGTGGGATGGGCTGTCGGATCGTGTGAAGACGTCGTTGGTGGAGGATCGTTCGGAGTTTGTGGGCGGGTTGGAGGGGGCGCGGTATTCGGACCGATCCAAGGCGAATATTCGTGTGTTGGAAGAGCGTCGTGCCGAGTTGAAGAAGGAGTTTGAGGAGGCCGAGGCTGCGTGGAATACGGCGAAGTATTTCCCGGGTTCGGAGTATGCGTCTAAGGCGTATTTAGAGGCGAAGGAGAAATACGAGAACCTGGATGCGCTTTTTAACGCGTTTACCGATGGAAATGGTCTGGAGCTCACTCCGCCGCGATACCTGGTGAATTTCGAATACAAGACGTCGCGTTTTCCGCTGGTGTCGATCGGTCTGGGAGATCTAGATACGGCAAAGAACACCACGGTGTTTGTGCCGGGGATGAATAGTAAAGGGTCGAAGCCCGAGGCTTATATTCAGGGCACCCTGAACATGATCGAAGGTAAGGAAGATCATGCGGCGATTGTGTTTTTGAATTATGAGTCGCCGCAGCTGGATATTGTTGATCCTGGCGGTGTTTTACGCAGCGATGATGCGCGTCGGGGCGGGGATCGGTTGTATGCGCTGTTGCAGGGTTATGACTCCAGGAAGCCCGAGGGGGGCCGGTTTAATCTTGTGGGGCATTCGTATGGGACGACCACTGCGACCTTTGCCATGGCTAAGGGGAATGTGGGGTTGGACTCGTTTACGATGTTGAGTTCGGCGGGTATTGATAAGTCGATTAGCATCAAGGATCTTCATATTGATCCCAAGCATGTGTATGTGACCGAGCCCAAGGGTGATGATGTTGCGGATATGGGGCGGTTCTCGGGGCGGTTGAATCCGGAGGCGGAGTCCTGGGGTGCAACCGCGTTTGGATCCGACGGGACCAAAATTGGCAAGGACTCTCTGTTGCGCGTGGATGGTCACGATGCCACGGGCAAGGCTACGGAAATCGGGTCAGAAGAGAATGGCGGCGTTGCCGACGAAGATACGTTTAAGAACACTCATTTGGGGAAAAACTCTGAATCGATGTGGAATCTCAGACTCATCATTAATAGCGATACTCCTGACCTGACCAAGGGTGATCGTGATGATGTGGACAACAATTATTGGTCGAATGTAGGCCGTGCTCTTATTCAACAGTCGAAGCGGGGATTTTATGGTCCATAAGAAAGTGCGTGTCGGGGCATCTGTGGTGGGTGTTTTGGCGCTGATGTTGATCGTTACTGGGTGTTCGAGTGAAGGGGATGCTGTGCGTGTTCCGGAAGTGAATAAGTCGAGTGCGGATCCGGTGAAGGTGAAGACTGATTTGTGGCGTGAGTTGGATGCGGTGCAGGAGCTTGCTGGTGGGGAGTGGACGAAGCAGGATAGTCGGATTCCGAATCAGTGCGGTAAGCCGGGCAAGGCTTTCAGCTACAACGGTACGCGGGTTATGCAGGAGCAGGTTGCTGATCCGAAGGCACTTGCTGATGCTGTGGCGAAGTCATGGGAAGAGAAGGGTTTCACTGTTTCTCGGCAGAGTTTCGCTGAGTGGCATTTTGGTGTGACCGCTCATTTGAAGGACGGGGGCGAATTCTATTTGAGTAACGATGGGACTGACCACAGGTTCTTTGTTTCTGGCACCACGGGTTGCTATCCCGGTGATTATTTGGAGATCGTTAAGAATGATAAGAAGGAGTTAAAGGAGCGGGAGCCGTTGTCGAGTCCTTCTCCTTCTGAGTAGGTTATGGCTTTGTGGGGGTGGGCGAGGCTCGGTCGGGTGATGTCCGCGGGGGCGGTAGCAGCCGTGTTGGTGTTGTCGGGTTGTGCTGATGCGGGGGATGCTGTGCGTGTTCCGGAAGTGAATAAGTCGAGTGCGGATCCGGTGAAGGTGAAGACTGATTTGTGGCGTGAGTTGGATGCGGTGCAGGAGCTTGCTGGTGGGGAGTGGACGAATCAAGATAGCTTGATCGCGAACCGGTGCACGGGTGGTGGCGCGTTTTTTTACACGGGCACTCGTGTCATGAAGGAGCGGTTGCCGGATCCTGCGGCGTTTGCTGATGCTGTGGCGAAGTTGTGGGCTGAGCGGGGTTTTGAGGTAACACGGACACATTATTTCGAGGATGATGTTGATGTTTTCGCCGACCTTGCCGACGGTGGAACGCTAGAACTGAAGAACGATAACGACGAAGAGACATTCTTTGTGTCTGGGACAACGGGTTGTTATCCGGGTGATTCGCAGAAGATTGGTGAGCAGGATATGAAGGAGCTTGAAGAGAAGGAGTCGTCGTCGAGTCCTTCTCCTTCTGAGTAGGTTATGGCTTTGCGGGGGTGGGCGAGGCTCGGTCGGGTGATGTCCGCGGGGGCGGTAGCAGCCGTGTTGGTGTTGTCGGGGTGTGCTGATGCGGGGGATGCTGTGCGTGTTCCGGAAGTGAATTAGTCGAGTGCGGATCCGGTGAAGGTGAAGACTGATTTGTGGCGTGAGTTTGATGCGGTGCAAGAACTCGCCGGAGGCGAATGGAGCAATAAGGATAGCCCTCTGGCTAATCGGTGCACGGGTGGTGGTGCGTTTTATTACAACGGCACTCGGATTATGCAGGAGCAGGTTGCTGATCCGAAGGCGCTTGCTGATGCTGTGGCGAAGTCGTGGGAAGAAAAGGGTTTCACTGTTTCTCGGCAGAGTTTTGCTGAGTGGCATTTTGGTGTGACCGCTCATTTGAAGGACGGGGGCGAATTCTATTTGAGTAACGATGGCACGGACCACAGATTTGGTGTTTCAGGTTCTACTGGCTGCTATCCCGGTGATTCGCGGGCAATTGCGGAGAAGGATATGAAGGAGCTTGAAGAGAAGGAGTCGTCGTCGAGTCCCTCTCCCACTTCGTAACCGCCAGCAAAAAGTGCCCGTGCCATCCATTCGGATGGCACGGGCACTATTGGTTGCAGGGCTACTCGACCCCGTCGCTCAGCGGAACCTGCGCAGCGATGAAACCGTCGCCGTTGAACAGCGCCGCACGACCCGCATCCGCACGCCCCAGCAATCCGGAGGGCACCGCCGCCCCGAATGACTGAACACCTGAATTTGCGAACGCCGGCGACAGCAGCATTCCCTGCCCCGCCCGCTTCACCTCACCGAACACCCCGCCAAACTGAGCACTCACATCATCCTGAGCGATGGCCATCACAAACACCAGCGAGTCCTTCAGATCCATCAGGGTCTGTGCGAGCGCGCTTGCCTTCAGCAACTCAAAATCGTCAATAAACACGATGGTGCGCTCGGAAGTCGGCTCGGACGAGGTCAGCAGCGACATCGCATCGGCGGCCGAAATACCTGCCTCGGTGATGAGCGGAACACCGTGTTTTTCAGCCAGACCGCGCAGCGGCGAAGCTTTGGGAGCCACCACCACCAGACGTCTCCGACCCAGTAACTGTCCTGCCAACACCGTCAACACACCGCTGCGGCCGCTGCGCCGCTCGCCTACCACCAGGAACCCCGGTGCTTCCGCCGGATCCCACACGAAGCGGGACAGGGTATCCCCACCCACCGCAACCGTGACGCCGGACTCGGAGCCACCCGCGGACAGCGGTAGCTGTAACGCCTCGCTCAATGCAATCGTGTGCGGCAGCGGGTCCACCCGGAACGGGACCGCGAACAGGCCCACGTCCGGTGCCGCACGCCACCGTTCGGAAACCTCCCGAATGATGGTGCGGAAGGCCTCATTTTGAGCATCGCCGGCGGCACCACCGGGCAACAATGCCATCTGAACCTCGCGCATCGGCGCTCCAAAATAGACGCGTCCCGGGGCGATGTGCTCGGGCAGCGCGGAGGCCTTCAGCCCCGCACTCAGATAGTCGCCTCGATCGGTCAGCGGGAACACGTAACGGGTATCGATGAACCCGGCCACCTTGTCGTTAAACAACCCGCGATCGCCCGTGAGTACGATCCGTACTCCCACCGCCGGGCCTTCCCGCAACACACGCAACAGGCGTTCACGGAACGCGATCGCGCGGTCTTGCCCCAGCTCAGACAGCAGACGGTCCCAGCCATCAATCAACACCACAATAAACGGAAGCGCGCCGGGCCCCGAGGCCGCACGCTGCTCCTCAATCCCGCCAAACGCACCGCGCGACAGATTCTGCTGCCGCCCACGAATCTCCGCGGCCAGACGATCCATAAACGCGTCGAGTCGGGGACCATCCATCGCGGTGATGACCGCTCCGGTATGCGGAAGCGCGTCCATCGGAGCGAGGGCCCCGGTGCCGTAGTCCACCCCGTACAGGTGCAAATCGTGCGGTGCAAAATTTTGGGCGAGCTGAGCCACAATCGTTCGAAGCGTGCTGGTGCGGCCCGACCGCGAACCACCAATCAGCGCCACATGCGATTGCGTACGCACATCCCAAAGCAGGGGGCGTTGCGTCTGCTCGGACGGAACATCCTCGCGCCCGAGGACCACCGCACTCGAACCCTCGGGTGCCGGAATATCATCCACACCTACCACGAGCGGCAGCGGTTCCAACCAGGGGGAGGGATTCTTGGGCACGCCGCTGGCGACCGCGGCCGAGGTGATTACGTTGACCAGCGCCCGCAGATCGGTATCGTCATGATCGATAGGCCCGTGATCCGCGGTCCCCGACTGCTTGGGAAACACCGCTGGCAAACCAATCTCCCGCCACGACCGAGTGAGCACTCGCGGCACACTTGCCGCCGCGTGACTGATACCGGGACGACGTCCCGCAACTCGAGCAGTCTGGAACGCGGCGGGCGCGGCGCCCACGCCGCGACGAGCATACCCCCGGCCGGGGGTGGATGACGCGATCAGCGAAGCCTCGGGCGACCCAAGAACATCGATCGAATCCGCTTTGTCCGTGACTCGGAGTGATACTCGAAGGTTTGTGTTCGACTGCATCTCGGGGGTAATCGACCCGGCCGGACGCTGGGTCGCCAGAATCAGATGCACTCCCAGCGAACGACCCACACGAGCGATGCGAACCAGACCGGTCACAAACTCCGGTAGCTCGGCCCGTAGCTCGGCAAACTCATCGATCACCAGCACCAGCCGGGCAAGACCTCTGCGTGAGGCCATATCCGGATCCTTCGCCCACGCGGTGTCCGCGTCCTTAGCTCCCATGTCACGCAGAACCCCCTCGCGACGCTTCAGCTCGGCATCCAGCGACTCCAGGGCACGTTCGGTTTCGCGCCCGTCCAGGTTGGTGACCAATCCCACCGTGTGCGGAAGACGTTCACAGTCGGCAAAGGCCGAACCACCCTTGTAGTCCACCAGAACAAAATTCAATGCATCCGGACGATTCACCAGGGCAAGGGACACCACCAGTGTCTGCAAGAACTCGGATTTTCCCGCACCGGTGGTTCCGGCAACCAGTCCATGCGGGCCATCGGAGGCAAGATCCAGGGCAAAGGGGCCCTCGACTCCAGCACCCACAACCGCCCGGGTGTCCCGGGGAGAATAGGCCCAGCGAGCTAACAGCGCATCCGGCGAATCCAGATCGATCCCCTGCAGGTCCACAAACCGTACCGACTGAGGCAGGAGGTTATCGTCACCGGCACCACCCACGTGAACGATGGGTGACAGCGCGCGTGCGATTCGTTCGGCCTGTCGCCGGGAGCAACCATCCAGAAGGACCACCGGGCATGGGTTGGTAGCAGAAACCACCTGGGCCAGCGTGACGTCCTCCGGATCCACCAGCACCTCGGTCACGGATTCCTCGGGTAGCTCGGAGCGATCGGCTGCCAGCGCCAGGACAAAAATTCCATAGCGTGGGCCCTGATCCAGCAGGGTCACCATTCCCGGGAGCGTGCGGAACTCGCGTGGGTTGTCGATCACCACGACTGTCTGCGCATCGTAGGAGCTGGTGCCACGCGGATCTGCCGCGCGCCGTGCTTCCAAAAGTGAACCCAACTCGTTCAGCCGGGCATGCCTGCTCTCGGCGCTATTGCCGACCAGGGCGATGGCCCGGGTTCCTCCGTCGGCATGCGGCAGCCACCGCAACCATGACCATTCCTCGGCCGAGTCGTCTGCACACAGCAGCATCATCGAGAGGTCGCGAGGAGAACGAGAGACCGCGAGCTGTATGAGGAGGGAGCGTGCCACGCTCAGCGTGACCGGGCGTGGGCCTGCAATACCGGCAACGCCGCGGGCGAGGTCGATCTCGATAGGTACTGGCGAGAGTCCCAGAGCTACGGCCTCACCGGCCTCGCGGACCCGTTCGCCTTCAAACGTCACCGAGAGGTCCTGTTCCCCCACACCCACACGAATGCCCAGGGCATCCGCATCGGTGACCCGGCGTTCCCACAACCGGGCAAGCGGGGTGAGGGCGATGTCTGCGGCCAAGACCGGATCCATCCGGGTAGCCCATGCCCGTGTGCGCTGATTTCGGGTGAGCAGGGCTAGGGTATCGCGTGCGTCTACGATCTCTTCCTGCCATTTTTCCACCGTGCGCTTGCCCGAACGCTTCGCCGCACGCTTACTGGTGAAGTAGGTGCCAATGACCATCAGAGGTGCTGCTGCGGCAAAGAGCAGCATGAACATGCGCTGGAACACGATTGCGGCGACCACACCGATGAGCACCGGAATGAGGGCCGAGAGCCAGGGGATCGGGCTGCGTTCGGCATCGACGGGTTTTTCCCCGGGCAGCTTCACCACCGGCACGGTAGTCGGCGGGACGATGCGGGATGCTCGGTTGAACGCCACTCGGCCGGGAGATTCTGCCGGAATCGACGTGTTTCGTTCGGGAACTCGCCCGACCCGAAAGAGACTCGCGCCGATCTGAATATAGTCGTCGGGTCCGCACTCGGTGGCCTCATCTATCCGCGCCCCGTTCACCAACACGGGCGCATCGACATCGGACGGATGGAAAATGACCGGGGCGAAGTCTGCCCTCGCTCCTCGGCCGGAGGGCTGGCTCTGCTGGGGAGGAACCTCAAGCATCGCATGCGCGTCGGCGACGGTCGGATCGATAAGTCGCAGCTGCGCGGATCTGGCAGAGCCGATTGCGATGGTGTTTCCGCCGGGCAATGCGATGCTCTCGCCCGCGTATGGGCCCCCGACCACTTCAAGACGCAGCGTCCCTGGCGGCAGGAGCGGGGCATTTTCGCGGGGAAGCGTTTCCCCAACAAGAACACCGGTGTCACCAAACGCCGCCTCCGCATCGACCCCGGGGAAGAGTCGGGCGGGATCTACTCGTACAGCCAGTGCGAGCTCCTCAACGGTCACGGATTCATCCGCATCAACCACCACATCTACGGCGGGTTTTGGGTGAGCCTGGGGAAGACTAAAGGAAAGGCGCACGGGAAAACTCCGATTCTGGCTGGGCCACTAGTGGCCATTCTGGATCTGCGTGAGTGCGTCCTGAAACACACCGAGGATGCCCGTTGACCCGGTGCGGGAATTCTGGGTTGATGCGGGGACAATCTGGGGGGTGGCCTCGGCACCGGTGGGAACCGCCAGGGCCGCCTGCGGATCTGCACCGATGCCCACCAGTACCGAACCGACAACCTGAGCACCGGATGCGGCGCTATAGATGCGATAGCTAAACTGGTCGATCCCGCTGAAACCTGGTCTGGGTGTGTAGGTAAAGTGCCCATCCTCGCCGCAGATTACCGTTCCATTGCCGGGTTTGCCGCACGCGATGAGCGTGAGGGAGTCGCCGCTCTCAAAAACATCGTTTGAAATGGCGTTACCGAGTGCCTTTTCACCGACACCCACCTGCACGGTGTCGGTGACGGCCCCCGGTGCGGGGCGTGGGGCCGCAAACACATTGACGGTCAACTGGGACGGATCAGTTTGCTGTCCGAAGGAATCCCGGATGGCGAATCCCAGGACGGCCTCTCCCGTGAAATCAGGGGCCGGGCGGAACTCGATCCCGGTTGATGAGAAGCGAAGAGTGCCGGCCGATTTAGGGTCCACCGTGCCCGCGGTGAATGTCGGCCCGCCGGTGGTGCACGCCTCACAGGAGTACCCACGTTCGGAATACGGGATGGTGGCGGGAGTGCCCTGGGAAAGCGCGACTCCGTACTGAATGGACGCAGGGGCCGTGAGCCGAGGAGGGTCAAGCTTCACCGTGTAGAGCAGCCGCTGAGGTGCACCGTCAAATCGCAGAAGCACGGTGACTCGCTGAGGTTCCTGATCGGCGATGTAACCATTACCTGTGAAGGTGACTCGATTTCCCTCGCATGTCAGACTCACCAGGTTAGGAGCTGCGCCCTCCGGACATGCCTCGACCGTCCACCCAGCGGGAACGTCGCGGGATACCGCGCCAAGATAGGGAACATTTACCGACAGCTGCGAGGCAGAGGTTTCTGTGTGCGGTGATATCGCCCCTGCCGGTAGGGCGCTCCCGAACGTCAGGATGCCCAAGGCAGCGGCAGCAAAAGCCAAGAATACCTTGCGCATTAGACACCCCCCCGGGAAATATGTGATGTCACATCAAACTACCCGAGCACTCGTCGGCAGGATTCATCACCTCGGGTATATTAGCATCTAGTAAGTCGCGCACGGCTGGGGGAAAAGGGGACGATCGCGTGAGCTCCGAAACGGATAAGCACCCGTCTCCATCCGCTAACAACGGGCAGGAAGACGGGAACGCAATGCGCGACCCCAAACGTCCCATTCGGCTTCAACCCAAGGTGACCGGACAGGACGCTCTAAAGACGCCGCCGCCGGTGCGACAGACGGCGACTGCGATCACTCGCCCCGCCGCACCGGTTCGTGCACAACCCGAGCGGATTCGATTGACTCCGGCTAGGGAGAAGGAAACGGCTGAGGGGTCGACCGCAGCCAAACCGCTATCTGGGAGCCTCCCCGAGGACGCACCGGTGACACGTCGTTCGGTGCGGTGGGTTGACTCCCGTGATTCGCAGGGGGAACCTGCCCGGACTCCTCCTGCTGTTCCTGGCTCACCCGTTTTGTCTCCTACGATGGACGCTCCCTCATCGCTGCGGCCCGCTAACAGTCCTCAGAAGAGTGATGGATTGTCGCATCGTGCCGCGCAACCCACGCGAGCGGCCATGCCGGTATCCTCCCCTGCCTCAAGCGCCCTCCCTTCGGCTCCGCCTGCCATAGCATCCGCGGTGTTAAGTGGCGCGGTGGTGGGGGACGGTGCCGATCGGCTTCAGATTGAGGCGCTCAGCTGGGGACTCAACCCCAAGACCAAGACCACGCTTGAGCGTCCTCGGGAACTTCTACCTGAGCTGGAGGCACCGGAGCCTCCGCGAAAACTCACTCGCCAGCCGGCTTTTATTGTGTCAATGGCATTGACTATCGTTGCGGTTCTCGTGGTGGTGGGCGTTGTCCTTGCCCAGACAGTATTCGCTCCGCCGGCTCGTGTGGAAAACGTCTCGTTGGAAAATGTGGGTGAGAGCTACATTCTCCGCTGGGATGGCCCCAACGTTCCGTACAGTGTGCTTCTTATCGGCGAAAAAGGTTCAGTACCCACGGACTTCAGCAGCAGCATTCGAAACGGGCGCGAAGCATGGCTCCCGCGCGGCGGTGGGAAAATAACGGCGGATTCCTGCCTCATCGTTGTCCCTGAATCGAGGTTGAATGACCTCGACTCAAATGCCGCTGACTCGGCACTGGCCGATCACGGTGCCGGAAAGATTTGTGTGGACAAGGCCACCAAATCGTGATCCGGTCTGGCGGTGCGATTACCGCGGTTTTGCTTCTTAGCGTGGGGCTTCTTTCAGGCTGTAGCGCAGATAAACCCGCGCAGACGCAGCGATTCTCCTCGGCCGAATCCAGCGATGCCTCGGGAGAACATGGGCTCGCGTCGCAAAGCGGCGCGGAAATCTCGGACAGAGTCATCGGGGCTGTGCGTGCCAGCACGTCCGTTCGGTTCTCGGGAACGTACAGTTTGCCCGCTCCGAAAGATGAATCGGTTGGGCCCGGGCTGGAAGGTTCAGAGTCGCGAACACTGAGCTTCGATGCGTCGGGGAGTGCCGAGAAAATGCGTCTCGAAGTGAAAATGGGAGACCGAGTCGGAGCGCTAGTAGTTACTGAAGCCTATGTTTTCGCCAGCGGAAATTCCGCATTTATGACGGCGCTAGGGGTGCTCGCACCCACCGAGGAACCGGTTCGTTTCCCCAGCGATGCGGACCCGCTGGAACCCTGGTTGGTATTTGCTCGGGCAGACCGCCTGCTCGCATCCGTCATAAAAACCAACCCTGCGAATCCTGAACTCAGCATTTCCGGGATGTCCGACGGTGGGGCACCACGCACACAGGTAGCAATTTCCGCCGGCGGGGCGCTGCTAGGAACCCTGGAAGTCGATGCTGAGGGGCCTGCATTGCCGCGAGAGATGGCGATCACCGACGGGTCTGGTCAACTCAAGGTATCGTTTAACGAGTGGGGTACCGCTGCCGTTCCTGATCTTCCAAGACATTGGGGAAATCCGGACGGATCATCGGCCAACGGATAATAGATTTACGTTCATCATGAATTGAATTGAGTCGTTGGAACGATTAGGGTAACCCATACTGGGGGGACAAAACTCGTTGTCCTCCTCCACATAAATACTGGGGGATACACTATGGCTGATATTCGCGTCTCATCTGAGAGCCTTGTTGCCGGGTCCGCACGTCTCACCGCAGGTTCGCAGCAGATCGAAGGTCTGCTGGGCGAGCTGCGTGGTGTTGTGAACGGCCTCGGCGGCGACTGGACCGGAACCGGTTCGGCTGCCTTCGCAGACCTGTATGAGGAGTTCAACTCGTCCGGTCAGCGCCTGCAGCACGCGCTGACTGGAATTTCGGATCTGCTGAACAAAGCCGGCGCCTACTACGCCGAGTCCGAGGCAAACGTCACCCGCGCGTTCCAGGGCTAATCTGTGCATGAGGCTGGGCCGTTAGGCCCAGCCTCATGCCGTTCAAAACTACATAATCGCGTTACCTGGGGGAGGGGTACTAATGACGCAAATGACGACGGTCTGGGAATACCCCACCCTCGTGCACCTTCTGCGGCACCATATTGATGCCAACGAATTCACCATGATTTCTCGAAGCTTCAACGCTGTACAGATTGGTTTGGGTTCACACCTGTGGATTCGGGCTCGCGATGCCGACGGGAAACTTTTTCGGCTTGAGGGCCAGGACGCGCTACCTCACGCGCTTTCGGCTATCGTCGAGGTCGTGATTGGCAGCTCGACCCCGGTCGAGGAGATCACGATTGTCGATCCCGCAGATGCAGACGATCGGAATGACGCGGAGGCTACCGTGCTCGGTGCTCGCGAGCACCTTAGTGACCCCGGTGTCCCAGACTCCGCTGTATTGGAACCCGATGCGGATGCGACCGTGCTGGGCGTTCGCCGCGTCGGTGTGGATGCGGACGAGACGGTGCTGAGCGTTCATCGTTCGAACCCGGATGCTGAAAGTGATGCGGATGCGACCGTGCTGGGGTTCTCCCCTTCGGCGGAGGACGTGGACGCTACCGTTTTGGGACCACGTAGGGCTCACCCGGGTATCTCGCTCGGCAACGCCACATCCGAAGTCGACCACACGGTTCTTGGCATGAGGATGCCAGCGCAGGCTGGCGAGCATGCAGTAGATATCTCGCTACCCGTAGCATTCGCCCTGATCATCGAATCCCAGGGGCGAAGCCAGAGCTATCAGTTGGCGACCTCGGCCATTATCGGACGTGCTCCGAGCCGGCCGCGGGACCCTGAGTACCGAGACGCACTCCTGGTCTCCGTCGCGGGACGACGGTCCGGAATTTCCAGTAACCACGTGCAGTTTCGCCGAGAGGGACCGCACGTTCTTGTGCGCGATCTGTGGACAAGCAATGGCACCATTATTGTGCCGGCGTCCGGGACACCGTACCGGTTACGTTCGGGCGATGAGGTGCCCCTCCCCACCGATGCTCGCGTAGACCTCGGCGATGACATCATCATTCGAATTGGAGTTCTCGATCATGGGGCGTAGGCTTCCTGCCCAGCCACCGGTGCTGCCTGGCTATACCTATCTCCGTGCCCTGGGCGTCGGTGGTTTTGCCGATGTCTACCTGTATGAGCAGGCACTTCCGCGGCGGCAGGTTGCCGTTAAGGTACTTCTGCCAGGTGTCTCAGACGAGGCAATGCGGCGTATGTTCCTGGTTGAAACGACGCTCATGGCTCAGCTGTCCTCCCATCCTGCGGTCCTCACCGTGTACGAGGCAAATGTTGCCTCCGATGGGAGGCCTTACCTTGTCATGGAGCACTGCCCCACCGGATATGGAGATCGATTCCGCGCCGAGAACCTTTCTCTTGATGAGGTATTGGCGACCGCGATTGCCACCGGTGGAGTGCTCGAGACGGCTCATCGTAGTGGCATCCTGCATCGTGATATCAAGCCCGCCAACATCTTGACCACCGCCTACGGAAAGCCAGTTGTCGCAGATTTCGGAATCGCCTCAACCGTTGCACAGGCCGAAGGAATGCAGGCGGTTGGACTATCCATTCCCTGGTCTGCGCCGGAAATCGTGTCGGGAGAAACCACAGGCACAATCCGGAGCGAGGTATGGGCGTTTGCCGCCACCGTCTATGCGTTGCTGGCCGGAAGGTCACCATTCGAGATTCCAGGGAAAGACAATTCAAGTGATGCCATCGCAAAACGGATTCTTTCCCGAGAACGCGTCGCCCGAATTGAGCGCAATGATATTCCCGAAGAGCTGCAACTCGCGCTCGCTCGTGGGCTGAGTAAGAATCCGGATGCACGGCCGGAGAGCGTACTGGATCTGCTCAGAACTCTGCAGCTGGTAGAAAGTGGCCTGGGGTTGCGGCCGAGCCCTGTGGATATTCTGCAGTCTCGAGCGATTGACTCCGAAAGTTTTGAGCGTGAGGCGCGCGGCGACGATAGTGCACTCGAGCGGCGGAACGACCCCACACGTCGAGCCCGGACCACTCGCGTGCGGAAGGATTCTCGCCGCGGAGAAACCACCGGGAGTGCCAGCGCCTTCTCGGAGAGTGATGCCGCTCAAACGGTCCTTCGCGCGGCACCAGTGCCCCAGCCTCGCAGACCGACTCGACTTCTTATCGGGCTGGGCATGCTTTCCGTGGTGCTCATCGGTGGGGCCGCCGTGTACCTAGCCACCAGCCGCGGATCCGACGAGATCCCGATGGTCACAGGTATCGAGAGTGCGGTGACCGCGGATTCCATCAGCTTTGCGTGGCCTGCCGAGACGCTCACCGATGACGACGAATTTCTTGTTCGCATCGACGGAGGCAGCGGCATTAGACAGCGTGCAGGGACACTCGATCTGGCGCGTTCGGAATACCCTCGCCGCGTGTGTATTACGGTGACCGTCGTTCGTAATGGCAGTAACGGACCGGTGAGCCGTGCGGCCTGTGCGCGAGGTTCGGAATGATGCGTAAACGATCACGACGATCCGCCGTCACTGCCCGTCGACCTCGACCGACCACCGTCGCGGTTGTCTCTTCTCTCGTTGTTATTGCACTCGTCGTGGTGGCCGTGGTGGTAAGTCATGGATTTGAGCGACTTGCACCACAACTCGAGAGTGGTTCGGTCTGGGTATCAAACGGTTCTCGCGCGCTGGTAGGCCAGGCGAATACAGAGATTACACGACTTAACACCGCGTTTGGAACGTCTGCGGGTGATACCCAAATCCTTCAGGATCCCACCCATGTGACGCTCTACAACAGTGGGGAAAACACTCTGGCCCTGGTTGATCCTGCCCTGGCAACGGTGACCGAAACCGTGCCCCTACCTGCAGGCCGCCCGCGGGTCGTCGATGCGGGTGACACCGTTCTAATCTACCTTCCTGAGAGCGGTGATGTGTGGCGAAGCTCGGTGGATGACCTGCGTAACTTTAGCGCGGTTTCCGCCCCGGCCCTCAACATCGGAGCTGATGCGGTCCTGGGTGCCGATTCTGCGGGGAACTATGCGGGATACAGCGCCAAGAGCGGGAAGCTCGTCACGGGCTCCCTTCGTGACGGTGCTCGGCCGGGCACAACCACTATTCGGTTTTCAGGCAAGGTTGATCGTGCCCAGGTGAGTGTGATCGGAGGCGAGCCTGTGGTTTTCAACCCCGGATCTGCCGAGATCTGGAGCTCGGGAAAAATCGGCAAACTTGCGGAGCTGAAATCCGACGCGAGCACGGCGAAACTCTTGGCCTCAACCGCGGCTTCCTCCCAAATTCTGATTGCGTACTCGTCCGGGGTGCTAGCCGTTGAACCCGGTGCGGAGCGGGCTGAACGAGTTTTTCGAACCGCGGCTGTTTCCGGTTTACCTGCCACACCCGTCCGCGTTGACGACTGCGATTTTCTTGCCTGGTCGGATGGGCAGGCGCTGCGTTCATGCCGAGGGAGCGATGTTCGGTCGTTTACTCTGGCGGGCAGCGCTCCCGCAGATGCTCCGGTGATAGCGGTCAATGCCAGCTCGGTTGTCGCTAATGATCCAGGCACTGGATCCACCTGGGAACTACGACGCAATGGTGCGCTGATCAATAATTGGTCGGATTTTGTGGATGATGAAGTGTCCACGGAAACAGTCGAAAACGAACGCGACGTTCCGCCGGAGATTGACCCACAACAAAAGCCTCCGATCGCCGTTGACGACGCGTTCGGCGTTCGCGCTGGTAGGGGAAATGTGTTGCCCGTATTGCTGAATGATAGTGATCCAAACGGTGACCCCTTGATCATCTCGGCCGTCACGGAGATTAGCCATGAGGTGGGACGGCTGAGCGTGGTCGAAAACGCGCAGAAGATTCAATTCACTCCCGGGCCAGAAATGCCCGCGGTGCTTTCGTTTGGATACACCATTGATGACGGGCACGGTAATACCGATTCTGCGACCGTCACGCTCACACTTCGATCGCCCGAGGAAAACTCTCCGCCTGTTCAGGTACGACCGACTCGTAGCTCGGTGGCTGCTGGCGGGACCGCGAGAATTTCGACCCTCGATGACTGGGTGGATCCCGATTCTGATCCCCTCTACCTCGCCAGTGCAAGCACCGGGGATCCAGATTCCGTGTCTTACTCACCGGACGGGATCACGCAGTTTACCGAGGCTGGGGGGAGTGGCGAGACGCGCAGCGTTGCGCTCTCGGTGTCTGATGGAACCACGATCGGTACTGGACTGGCCACGGTAACCGTAGGAGCTCCCGGCAGCGTTCCGCTCCTCGCTGAGTCTTTCACCGCGACAGGATACGCCGATCAAGAAATCGCGGTGCGGCCGCTGGATAATGTGCGCGGAGGAACCGGTAAAGTGACCCTGACCGGTGTGTCTTCGGAGGGCAACGAGGGGGCGGTTCTGATTAGCCCGGACTATTCCTCGGGGACATTCACGTTCTCGGCAGGAAAACCCGGTAACTACCTTGCCGAGTATTCGGTGACAGACGGCAACCTGACCGCCGCTGGAACCGTGCGCTTCGCCATCATGCCCAAGCCTGAGGGAGAAAGCATCCCCATCACGGTCCCGGTTACCGCGTTCCTCTACCTTCAAAACACAACCCTGGTGGATGTGCTTGCCCCGGCGAGTGATCCTGCGGGTGGCGTACTGACGATTTCATCGGTCAGTGCACCACCCGAGGGTTCGGGAATTACCGTTGAAATTCTTGAGCACCGCATGCTTCGGGTCACGTTAAAGTCAAGCTTGAACGGTGCGCCCGTTTCCCTAGGATTTGTCGTCTCGAATGGATCGACCACGGCCGACGGTACCCTGACTCTGATTGAGGTTCCCGAACCTGGGCGCTTGCAACCCCCGGTCGCAAATCCCGACGCCGTAGAGGTCCGGGTGGGTACGGTTGCCGAAATCCCTGTTCTTGATAACGATGTACAGCCCAACGGCAAACCGCTGACGCTTGTCGAGACGCTATCGCAAGACCTTGGCCCAGACGAAGGAACCCTCTTTGTGGCCGGAGATCGTCTGCGTTACTTGGCTCCGCGGAATCCGGGTACCTATGTGGCTCGATATCGAGTTACTAGCACCGATGGACAGTGGGCAGAGGCTTCGGTGACCCTGACCGTGCGGGAAGTCGACGCGGCAAACAACCGCCCGCCCGCGCCGCGTTCGCTGGTTGCTCGTGTTGTTGCTGGGAAGTCTGTGAAGATACCCATCCCCTTGGACGGCATTGATCCAGATGGTGATGCGGTCACCCTGACTGGTGCTTCCTCTGCGCCTGCTCTGGGCGCGGTTTCAGGAACCGGACGTGATTACATTGAGTACACAGCCGGTGCGTACTCGGGCGGCACGGACAGTATGGAGTACACGGTAGTTGACGCGCTTGGCGCGACGGGCACCGGAACCATTCGCATCGGGGTTATCCCGCCCGGCGGGGCCGCGGGAAATCCGGTGGCCATGGACGACCTGGTCGCAACGCGTCCGGGTACCAGCCTGAGCATTCCGGTCCTGGACAATGACTCAGACCCCGAGCGCGGCGAGCTCACCATTATCTCCGTGGAACCCGGATCGGGAGTAACGGCCGAGGTCCGGTCCAACGAGGTTTCGGTGACGGCTCCGCGCACGGCCGGGTCCTACGGAGTCCTCTACACGATTCAGAATCCGCGTGGTGGGCGAAGCAGCGCGTGGCTGTATATCCAGGTCGCCGACGATGCACCGCTGGCACGACCCCATGCGCGAGATGTGGTGCTCTCCGCGCAGGACATCGTAGGCAGAGATCGAGTCCTGGTAGACCCGTTGAAGCAGGTTACCTTTGCTGAGGGCTCAACTCGAGAGCTTGATCTCCGAGTGGAACAGGGCTTTCCGAGCGCGACCGTGACCGAGGCAAGACGGATTGAGGTGACAATCGATGCGGCTCCGCAGATCATACCCTTCAGGGTGCAGCGCAAGGATGCCCCCGAGCTCTCTAGCATTGCATTCATCTGGGTACCTGGCAGTCGAGATACTCGGCCCGAGCTACGTCGTGACGCTCCGCCGCTGAGGGTCGCCAGCGGCGAAAGTTTGAAAATCAAACTTGACGACTATGTGGTCGTGGCCCGTGGCCGCAGCCCCAAGCTGAGTGACCCCGATGGTGTCAGCGCGAACCATTCAAATGGACAGCGTCTGGCCGACGGGCAGAGCGGAATCGTCTTTGTCTCGGCCACCGGCTATTTCGGACCCGCATCGGTGACATTCACGGTGGATGACGGATCCGGACGGGCGGGAAATAGCGCCACGCTCACCCTGCCCATCGAGGTGACGCCTGTAGAGGACCAGCCACCCGTAGTTAATGGCAGCGCTATCACCCTTGAGGCCGGTTCCGAACGTACGGTGGACCTTCAAGCGCTGACTGACGTCGCCAACAGCGATCGGCGTCCGAACCTGAGATTCACGGTAGACTCCGGAGATCGAGCAGTGGTGAATGCCCAGGTTGCTGGATCTGTGCTCACCATTCGCGCCGCCGATGGAGTCCAAACGGGAGCCCAGACGTCGGTGTTGGTCTCGGTGACCGATGGGCAGCTAGCCGGCAAGTCCGGGGCGATTAGCGTGCAGATCGTGAGTTCTACTCGACCATTGGTTTCACCGATCCCGGATAGCCTGGTCATTCGTCGTGGGACGAGCGACACGATCGATGTGCTGGCCAATGATGAGGCCACTAATCCTTTCCCCGGCAAGCCTCTTCGAGTTGTATCGGTCGCCGATGGAGTGTCCCTGCCCACCGGTATTCAGCTTTCACCCAGCGCGGATAAGCGGCGTTTGACAATCTCCGTCGATCGTGCCGGAAAGACCGGTGACGTGACGGTGCCCTACCGAGTAGCGGATGCCACCGACGACCCCAACCGCACGGCCACCGGGTATCTGAGCATCCGAGTCCAGGACGTCCCCGATGCTCCGGGTGCGCCCAGACTGGTCTCATCAGATGTGGCCACCGCTAGCGCCGTCATCGCGATACCTCACGCATTCCCGAATTATTCTGACATTACGACCTATCGGGTGAGCGCGGGAGAGGGTGGACCCCAGGCCGAGTGCGTGAACCCTGACGCATGTGTGATCAACGGGTTGCAATATGGTGTCGGATATCGATTCCGTGCGCAGGCGGTTAACGCTCTCGGCGCGGGAGAGTTTGGCGATTTGGGCGGCACCGTTCTGATCGATGGAACCCCCATCGCCCCCGCCGGTGTCCGGCTTGATGCTGCGGCCTCCGGAGATCGGCCTCGGCTAATTGCAACGTGGTCGCCTGGTTCCGGGGGAGCCCCGGGTTCGCCGATCGAATCGTATGACGTGCGGGTTAGCGGCCCGGGTGTGGAACTCTCACGGACAGTTGCGGCAACCGTGGGGACCCTTGAGATTGTGGATGGTGTCCAGGCCACGGCCAACTATACGTTGACGGTCGTTGCGAAGAATAAAACCAACCCAGGACCCGCGGCGTCTGCTCAAATGGTGGCAGTCGGTCCACCGATCCTTGGCGATGCTACGGCGGAAGTACCGAGTGATTCCCCGTCATCAACGATTATCGTGCGGTGGAACAGCGCAGACGGGCAGGGGTCGTCAAAACTCCGAGTCAGAGTAATGCGAAGCGATCAGAGCGTGGTGTGCGATCAGGAGGCGGGACTAACCGCGGGCAGCTGCACAGATAATCGCGGAGGTGTGGGATCAAGCTACACGGTAGAACTGTCTAACGGGCTCTTCAGCACGCAGAAAACAACCAATACGATTCAGCGTCCACCCACCGTGATCGGTGCACGGACAGAATCCGTGCTGGATGCGACCGGAGACACCCAGATTGATGTGAGAGATTTGCGTCTTGATAAGGATCTGGGGAGCTTCCGCGTGCAATACAGCGTGAGAGCAAATGGGCAAAACTCGGGATGGAACGATCTGAACGGCCTCATCCGACCCGCCCAGAACCTCTTCGGAACCAGCGTTGAGGTAGTGCTGAGAACTTGCCGCGGGTGGGGGAGTTTCTGGTGCAGTGACGAGTTCACCGCGACTTCCCCGGTGACCCCTCTGCACACTCGGGTCGACGTTCTTACCTGCCCCGTGCCGGGACAGGTGCCCACACTCCGTGGCCCCGTAAATGGTTCGGTTCCGGCCGCGCTGGAGGTTCGTTACTATGCCAACTCCGCGTCAGGGCTGACTCCGATAGGGCCGTGGAGCGCCGCTGATACTCCGGTCCCCTCACTCCCTGGAGGGGCCACATCGGTGCGTGTCGGGGCTCGAGCCACGATTCTCGGATATGCCTATGATCCGCCGCAGCTCCCCACGGCTGATTGCACACCCGAGCCAACCCCCTAAATTCGCAATTCCAGAAAACCATTCAGTAGTGATCGAGAAAGAGCACACCGTGAACGAGTCCACACCGGAGCCCATGACCGCCGAACAGGCGGGTTGGTTTGCCGAGAACTTTGATCGCCTGATCGGAAACGTAGAATCCGTGGTGTTGGGAAAGAACCACATTCTGCGACTGGCATTCACCACGATGCTCAGCGAGGGGCACCTACTTCTTGAGGATGCCCCAGGCACGGGGAAAACGTCACTGGCCCGGGCGATTGCACAAACCGTCGACGGTACCAGCAGCCGTATCCAGTTCACTCCTGATCTCCTGCCGGGAGATGTGACCGGCATGAGTGTGTACGATCAGGGGCGCGGAGTTTTTGAGTTTCATCCGGGTCCAATCTTTGCGAATGTCTGTCTTGCAGATGAGATCAACCGCGCCAGCCCCAAGACACAGTCGGCATTGCTTGAGGTGATGGAAGAATCCCGGGTGACCGTGGATGGCGAATCTCATCAGGTACCCGTACCGTTCATGACCATTGCCACACAAAACCCCATTGAGCAGGCAGGTACCTACCGTCTGCCTGAGGCTCAGCTTGACCGTTTTATGATGAAAACCTCACTGGGCTATCCCGATGCCGCATCGACCATGCGTATCCTTGAGGGAGTACGAGTGAGCGCTCATCACCGCAGAATCCCGGCAATTCTCGGCCTGGATATTCTCACCGAGATGGTACACGTGGCGAAACTGGTCCACCTTGAACCCGCATTGCTCGACTATGTCTCACGATTGGTTGATGCGACGAGATCCGCTCCCGAGGTGCGTTTGGGGGTCAGCATTCGTGGAGCCCTAGCCCTGTTGCGCGCCTCGATGACCTGGGCCGCCGCTCAGGGACGTACGTACGTATTGCCCGATGACATAAAACTCCTTGCCGAACCCGTATTTGCCCACCGTCTGGTGCTCGACCCCGAGGCAGAATTTGATGGGGTGAGCGGGAGTAGCATCATCGCTCGCGTCCTTCTTGAGGTTGTTCCGCCGGCAGAACGGGCACAGGTGTGACCGACGACCCGATTATTGCTCGCGCTCCGGAATATACTTCCGGGACTGAAACTCAGGGCTCGGTCACGAGCGGGCACATTACACACACCGGTTCAACGGCCTATGGCGCCACCGGGTACACCGCCAGGCGTCGAGCTCGGCGACGGTCCGTGTGGATTCGACGGGTACGACGGATCGCTCGCCGTTTTCGCCGATGGGTCCGTCGGCGGGCGAAGTTTGTGCGTCGCGTTACCACCCCCCTAGGCTGGGCGATACTTGGTGTGGGTGCGGCGAGTACGGTACTGGGGATCGGACTCGGATGGAGCGAGTTCCTCACCGTTGGGGTCACCCTGTGGGCACTCGTTCTGATTTCGATTCTGTTTTTGTTGGGTTCTCCAGGTTACGAAGTTGAACTTGAGGTTGCGCGCACTCGGACCGCTGTGGGTACGTCTGTACCCGGGAAGATACGACTACGTCGTGAACGTCACGGTGGCCTCTGGGGTGCGCGCGTTGAGGTTGTTATCGGGAACGAATCCGTGCCTCTTCTCGCGCCAACTCGGGGTGTCACTGGTGCCTCTCAAAGCGAATTTGAAGTACCTGCTCGGCACCGAGGCGTCGTTCAGGTTGGACCTGTTCGCACGGTGCGGGGTGACCCGGTCGGGCTGTTCCGGCGCACCCTGGAGTGGACCACCGTGGTTTCGGTTTATGTCCACCCCGAGACCACTGCGGTGCCCAGCATGAGTACCGGGTTTGTCCGCGATCTCGAGGGTAGCCCCACACGCGATCTCACAGCTAGTGATATTTCGTTCCACGCGCTTCGGGACTATCGTCCCGGAGATGAGCGCCGACACATCCATTGGAAAGCTACCGCGCGTACGGGTACGTTGACAGTTCGTCAGTTCGAGGAGACTCGGCGCAGCCACATTGTTGTGGCTCTGGCGAATTCGGCAGCCAGCTATGTATCCGAGACCGAATTTGAGCTGGCAGTGAGTGCGGTGGGCTCAATCGCGCTGCGCGCAATGAGAGATGGACGTGAGCTATCGGTGGTGACGGGTCCGTCGGCGGTCCCATCAGACGAAGACGCCCCGAGAGAACCTCGCTGGTTGAATACTCGAAGCTCGGGTTCGCTGCTTGATGAACTGAGTGAACTCGGGTGGAATGATAGTCCGTTTGGCTTGGGTGAGCTCTCGACCTTGGCCGCACAATCTATTCCCGGGGTCTCCCTAATCTTCCTGGTATGTGGTTCGGCGCCGAGCGTGCGCGAACTGCGCTCCTGGTCAATGCGATTTCCCTTGGGAGTGGAGGTCGCGGCGGTCATCTGTGCCCCTGGGCAGGTTCCTAAGATGAAACGAGTACAGGAACTCAGCGTGCTGGATATCGGATATCTCGATGACCTCCGGAATGCACTGGCTCGGACGGCAAACGTATGAATCGCCGGCAACGCAAACCCGCTCCGAGCGTGCACTGGTTTGAAAGCGTACTGCTGGCGCTGTTCCTTGGTGCGGCCGCGATGCCTCTGTGGTCGCTATACCAACACGTTTCGGTTATCTGGCTTGTTGCCCTGTCGGTGCTTGCCGGGCTCACGATCAGCACGATGGCGAGGATCTGGAAGTGGTCTGGCACTCGGGTCATGCTGGTTTCGCTCGGCGTTATGCTCCTTCTGAGCGTCCCGCTGGGAGTTCCGACCCGAAGCATAAGCGGCGTGCTTCCAAGCTGGGACGGCGCGCGAGAGTTTATCCTCGCGGCAGTATCTGGGTGGAAACAAATTGTGACAGTGGACCCGCCTCTGGGGAATTATCGCGGCGTCTTGGTTCCCGCCTTTCTTGTGTCCTATATCTGCGCAAGCGCGGCATTCTGGCTGTTAAACCGGGCGGGACGTGGCTGGGCGGTGTTGCCCGTTGCCGTGCTCTACATCTTTGCCATCGCCTGCGGACCCGAGGCCTCGTCCACCGCGGTGTTGAGCGGTTTACTTGTGATCGGTATCGGATTGGCTTGGGCAACGCTTCGGACCCTTGGAATGATGTCACCGTCAGGGGCTGGAGAGGGGAAATCGACGACGCGACCTCGCCGCGGTCGGGTTGCCGATCACTTTAGGCGGGGACTCGCTGCAGTGATTGTTGTGGGTGTTGCCGGGGTGACAGGTGGGCTTGTCTCGGGGGCTATCGAACCGCGCCTGGATCGTGACGTCATTAGGTCGCACGTCAAGGT
This sequence comes from Mycetocola sp. BIGb0189, assembly GCF_024810155.1. Lineage (NCBI taxonomy): Bacteria > Bacillati > Actinomycetota > Actinomycetes > Micrococcales > Microbacteriaceae > Mycetocola > Mycetocola sp. BIGb0189. The sequence goes on along the minus strand of NZ_JANUED010000005.1, from coordinate 94,090 downwards.
TCCGTTTGATCCGAAAGAATACGTCAGCCCAATGGTGGCCTATCGAAACTCGGTGACGGTGCCGGAAAAGACCCAAGTTCAGTTTGAGATCGAGGGTGCCACCGCGGGAACGCGGATCCGACTTGCAACGCTTGATGACTATGACGGTCAGGTATTCTCCAGTGCATCCGGAACATCGGAAACCGCTGGTGTAGCGGGAGCCTACCAACAGGTGCCACTTCGACTGAACGATGTGTCACCGGGTAAGAGCGTCAGCGTTCGGATCACGATTGACGATTTGACGGGCGTGTGGCTCCCGTTGGTCGGAACACCCGAGACCGTGTCGTTCGCCGAGGAATCAACGAGGGAGCAGTTCTATTACAACCGGGTTGCGAATGCCGGTGTCCTTCGTCAAGGCGTCAGCAAGGGACTCACCTATACAGTCCGTGCGGTACTTCCGGGGACGCTCTCGGACGACAGTATCGCAGGAATTGTCCCGGGAGATGCCGCACAGGCGGAGTTGCCCGTGGTCCCTGAGGCATTGGAAAAAGCTGCCGCCGCGCAGTATTCCGCCGAGGATCCTCCAGCCGAGCGACTGCTCGCGGTAGCGCGATGGCTCCGCACCGGATATGTGAGCCATTCCGGTGATGGCGAACCATTTTCACGACCCGGGCACTCCGCGGGCCGGCTGAACCTACTCGTGGATGAAAGCCCGATGCTGGGTGATGCCGAACAGTATGCAACGGCTTTTGCCGTGTTAGCCCGCGGGTTAGGTTTCCCGGCAAGGGTCGTGGTGGGGTATGAAGTAAACGGGCCAAAGGTTGTCGGGGCAGACCTCACCGCGTGGGCGGAAGTGCAACGCTTTGACGGCAAATGGGTGGGAATCGATCCGGTTCCGGAAACACGTGAAATCCCTCCAGCCGAGGAGAAGCCCCTCGAGGCGCAACCTCAACCGGAAACGGTACTTCCGCCGCCTGCGGTCATCAAAGAAGATCCCCTCGATTCGCGAACTACCGATGATGACGCGGCACCGGAGGGCGAAATCCCTGCATGGATTCAGATGCTGCTCGCAATTTGGGGTGTCAGCTGGCCTATCCTGCTGGTGTTGTCGATACTCAGCCTTCCGCTCTGGGGCCTCATGCTCGTGGCGGCGCTGCGTCGACGCTATCGGTATCGGCAAGATCGAGCCCATCGCAGCGTGGCTGGAGCATGGGCAGAGGTTCGTGACATGCTCGTGGACCGTGGGAGCGTGGTCCCGGCAACACACACACGTTTGGAAACGGTCAGCGAATGGGGCATGGTGGAGCCCGGTGTGTCGCCGGAGGCGAAGGCAAGGGTACTGACCTTAGCCGAGCGGGCAAACGCGGCCGATTTTGCCCGTCACGTGGCCGACGCGGAGGAGGTTGAGTCATACTGGAAAGACCTCCGAGCTGGGGCAAAACTGGTGATGGCCAAGGACGGCCGCCGGTCACGGCTCGTCCGGCTCCTTCGGGCCCGCTCCATTCGTCGAAGTGCGAGCACAGGCTGGATGAAACTGACGACCTATCGGTTCCCGAGAAAGGACGACCATTGAACACACACGAGAGGTTTCACCTCGAGTTGGATTCTGGTGAACGTTTTGGGGTTTCTGGGTTTGCAGTACTTGGGCGTATGCCACATAATCACGGGCTCTCGGACGAGATCGACCGGGAGCCCAACCCTCAAATTATTGCCATAGAGGACACCGATCGTTCGATTTCTCGCACCCACCTTATTCTTGGTGTCTACAGTGATGAGCTGTGGGTCGCAGACGCCGCTTCGGGCAACGGCAGTGTGCTCGTGTACCCCGACGGAAATGCGTACCCATTAGACCCGTGGACCCGTTATGTGGTGGATCCAGGCTCCACCGTTCGGTTCGGAGATCGGTGGTTTCGCGTGTATTCGGCCTAACTCTGCGCGAGGTCAACCCCGGTCTCGGCGGTCGATGAGCGCCTGATCCCGTTTTCTGATGCGCGGGTACAGCGCCAGGAATCCCCAGGCGAGCACCAGACCGATCGGAATGCCCGGGACGCCGTTACCGGTCAGCCACAGCGAGACCAGGGTGCTCGAGAGCATGATGAGCGCAAACACCACGGTCGGCAGGATGGGACTGCGGAAACCGAGGAGACCGCCGAGCCCGGTGAGAAAACCAGCGGTAATCGACCCCGGCGGGCGCGAAGGTGCCGGGGCCGTGGACGGCACAGGGGTCTCGGGCGGCGCGTCGATCGAGCGCCAGCTAGTTTCCCTCATGGCTCATCCCTCCGCTTCCGGCAGCGGGACCGCGCACGCAGCCCTGCACGTAGCCGTTGATGAACGTGACCTTCGCCGAACCGGTGAAGTTGGCTGTGCAGTCCGATATGAGCTGGCCGATGAAAAAATCGGCTGTGGAACGCAGCCCGAACAGGGCCGAGATGGCCTTGGACGGCCAGCCGGGGATCCATCCTGCCACCAGGCCGATGGCTCCCGCGTAGCCGCCGGAATTTGCATACTCGTCGGAGAGCTGACGGGCGGCACAGGCGTTCAGTGTGACGATCTGGTAGAACGCATCCGGGGTCGCCCAAACGTCGCTACCCGTGCCGCGGGCGGTACAGCCCACGGCGGCGACTGCAGGTTCCGACGCCGTCAGCGGTACCGCGGCGATCAGCGAGAACCCCAGGGAGAGGCCCAGGAGAAGCGCCAGCAGGCGGGAGCGCGGACGCCGATCTCGGCCCAGTGCTATGCCACGTCCGGGCGGAGTTTCAAGCGTCGAAACGGGACGGAGAGAAGGGAGCTGAATGGTCATGAGAGAATCCCCCGATTCCTAGAAAGTGACCGTTGAGGGCACGCTACGCTCATGAATCGATGCCATACAAGTATTGCTTCTGGATGTGCGGCAACCGCACAGGAAGGAGGGTGCGGCAGTCCGCCTGGAGGCAGCCTCACTGCGCATACCGCCGGATACTGCCCAGATACGGTAACCCCTCGGACTCCGCCGGAAACCGCCCGACGTCGGGCTAGTGTTCCGCGCGCACCCGTGCCGCCCAGTCGCCGAGCAGCGCCGCGGTGAGCTCCGGCCGGTCGAGGTGGACGTTGTGGCCCGCGGCGTCCAGGGCGACAAAGGTCGCGCGGGGATAGTGGTCGAGGGTTGCCCAGGTGTCCCGGTAGCCCACCACATTGTCCTGCCGGGCGGTGAGGAACAGGGCCGGCCGCGTCCAGGGCTCGGGGGAGGCCGCCTCGGGTTCGATCGGGAGGGTGTAGCGGGCGGCGATCCGGCCCAGGCCGATTGGATCGACCGAGGCGAGGCCCGGCTGAACGTGCTCGAGGAAGGCGCGCACGTTCTCGGGACTCTGCACCACCGCCAACTCGGCGTAGGCGGAGGCCGCATCCCCGGCGAGGGCGAGAGCCTCGGGGTCGTGATGGAGAACCGTGGGTTCGGGGACATCGCGTGCCTCATGCCGGGAGACCACCACACCCACCACCGTGGCCAGGCCGATCACCCGGTCGCGGAAGCGGTGCGCGATCGCGCGGGCGATCATCCCGCCAAATGAGTACCCCAGCAGCGCAAAGGGCTCCGAGCCGATCCGCGCGGTGATCTCGGCGGCTACGGCGTCCACCATGTCCGCGGTGCTGCGCACCTTGCCCACCGGGGTGCCGGCGGTGCCGGGCAGATCCAGGTAGAGGCGACGCCAGCCGCCTGCCCGCTCAAATACCGGGTCCAGCGGCAGCAGACTGCGATGGTCCACCCCGAATCCGTGCAGCAGAATCAGCGGGGTGCCCTCGCCACGTTCAATCGCATGCATGCGCCCAGCCTAGCCGCGGGCACCGACGCGCCCCGACGCAGGGCGCAACACAAACGGCCCGCCGGAAACCGACGGGCCGTTTGTGTGCGCGAGCCTACTGCTCGAGTGCGCGGGTGATGATCGCCGTCTGCTCGGCGGCGTGACGCTTGGCCGACCCGGTAGCGGGGGAGGCCGAGGCGCGACGCGAGATCACGCGAACGCGACGCTCGGGCAACAGCTTGCGGGTCTCCAGGGCGATGAACGGCCACGCACCCTGGTTCTCCGGCTCATCCTGCACCCACACCAGCTCGGCGTTGGGGTAGCGCGCGGCGACCGCGGTCAGCTCGTGTCCGGGCAGCGGGTAGTACTGCTCCAGGCGCACCAGGGCGATCTTCTCGTCAGGGTTCTTTGCCAGCTCGGCGGCCAGGTCCCAGTGGATCTTGCCGGCGTGCAGCAGGACCCGGGTGACGGCGGCGGGATCGGTGATCCGTGCGTCGTCGATAACCGGCTCGAACTTGCCCGAGGTGAAGTCGCTGATCTCGCTGGTCGCTCCGCGCAGACGCAGCATGGCCTTCGGGGTGAAGACCACCAGCGGGCGGCGCGGACGTGCGTAGGCCTGACGGCGCAGCAGGTGGAAATAGCTGGCCGGTGTCGACGGACGCGCCACGGTCATGTTGTTCTCGGCGGCGAGCTGCAGGAAGCGCTCGATCCGGGCGGAGGAGTGGTCCGGTCCCTGACCCTCGAATCCGTGCGGCAGCAGCAGCACAACGCTCGAGCGCTGGCCCCACTTCTGCTCGGCCGAGGAGATGAACTCGTCGATGATGGTCTGCGCACCGTTGGCGAAGTCACCAAACTGTGCCTCCCAGAGCACCAGTGCGTCGGGACGCTCGACCGAGTAGCCGTACTCGAAGCCCATCACCGCGTACTCGCTGAGCAGCGAGTCGTAGATCCAGAATCGAGCCTGCGACTCGGAGAGGTTTGCCAGCGGCAACCACTCCTGGCCGCTCACCCGGTCGTGCAGGACCGCGTGACGCTGCACGAAGGTGCCGCGGCGGCTGTCCTGACCGCTCATGCGCACCGGGGTGCCCTCCATGAGCAGCGAACCCAGGGCGAGCAGCTCGCCGAAGCCCCAGTCCACGCTGCCGTTGCGGCTCATGTCCAGGCGCTTCTGCAGCAGCTGCTGCAGCTTGGGGTGCACGGTGAAGCCCTCGGGCTTGTTGTTGAACGCGTCGCCGATCTGGTGAACCAGCGCCTCGCTGACACCGGTCGAGGCGGGCTCGCCGGTGTAGCCGTCGTCCTCACCCTCACCCTCGGTGGGCAGCACCAGCACGTTGGAGGAGGTCTGCGCCGCATGGGTCTCCATGAACGCGCGTTCCAGGCGGTCCTGGAAGTCGCGGTGGGCGGCCTCGTACTCCTCCTGGGTGATGTCTCCACGGCCAACCAGGCCCTCGGTGTAGAGCTTGCGGACGCTGCGCTTGGCCTCGATCAGGTTGTACATCAGCGGCTGGGTCATCGAGGGGTCATCGCCCTCGTTGTGACCGCGACGACGGTAGCAGATCAGGTCGATTACGACGTCCTTGTGGAACTTCTGACGGAACTCGAAGGCGAGCTCGGCCACCCGGACCACGGCCTCGGGGTCATCCCCGTTGACGTGCCAGATCGGTGCCTGGATGGTCTTGGCCACATCGCTCGAGTAGGTCGAGGTACGACCCTCGCCCGGCGTCGTGGTGAAGCCCACCTGGTTGTTGACGATCACGTGGATGGTTCCACCGGTGCGGTATCCGCGCAGCTGGGACATCTGCATGGTCTCCAGGACCACACCCTGTCCGGCCATCGCCGCGTCACCGTGCACCAGGATCGGCAGCGTGGTGAACGTGCCGATGGGCTGACGGTCCTGCTTGGCGCGCACGATGCCCTCCAGGACACCGTTGACGGCCTCGAGGTGCGAGGGGTTGGCGGCCAGATAAACCGGCAGCTGCTCCCCGCCGGCACCGTGGAAGGTGCCCTCGGTGCCCAGGTGGTACTTGACGTCTCCGGAACCGGAGATGTTCTCATTGGTGCGTCCCTCAAACTCGCGGAAAATCTGACCGTAGGTCTTGCCGGCGATGTTGGTGAGGACGTTCAGGCGTCCACGGTGGGCCATACCGATGGCCGCGCCGTCGAGGTTTGCCTCGGCCGCACCCTGCAGGATGGCATCGAGCAGCGGAATAACCGACTCGCCACCCTCGAGGCTGAAGCGCTTCTGGCCCACATACTTGGTCTGCAGGAAGGTCTCGAAGGCCTCGGCCTCGTTGAGCTTGCCGAGGATGCGCAGCTGCTCATCGCGCGTCGGCTTAGCGTAGGGGCGCTCGACCTTGTCCTGCATCCACTGACGCTGGGCCGGGTCCTGGATGTGCATGTACTCCAGGCCGATGGTGCGGCAGTAGGAGTCGCGCAGGATGCCCAGGATGTCGCGCAGCTTGGCGGTCTGAGTGCCGCCGAGGCCGCCGGTGACAAACTCGCGGTCCAGGTCCCAGAAGGTCAGGCCGTGGCTGGAGATGTCGAGGTCGGGGTGGCGACGCTGGACGTATTCCAGCGGGTCCACATCGGCCATCAGGTGACCGCGCACGCGGAAGGCGTTGACGAGTTCCTGGACCCGGGAGGTCTTGTTCAGGAAGCCGCTGACATCCACCGAGATGTCCGGTGCCCAGTGAATGGGGTCATAGGGGATGCGCAGGGCGGCGAAGATGTCCTCGTAGAAGTTACGCTGACCGAGCAGCAGCTCGTGCACACGCTTGAGGAACTCACCCGAACCCGCACCCTGGATGACGCGGTGGTCATAGGTGGAGGTCAGGGTGATGGTCTTGCCGATGCCCAGGTCCACCAGCGTCTTGGGGCTGGAGCCCTGGAACTCTGCCGGGTAGTCCAGTGCACCGGCACCGATGATGCAGCCCTGGCCCGACATCAGACGCGGGACCGAGTGCACGGTGCCGATACCGCCGGGGTTGGTCAGCGAGATCGTGGTGCCGGCATAGTCGGCCATCGTGAGCTTATTGTTGCGTCCACGCTTGATGAGGTCTTCATACGCGGAGAGATACTCGCTGAAGCTCATCGTGTCGGCGGCCTTGATCGAGGGAACCACGAGAGAGCGGGTTCCGTCGGGCTTGGGCACGTCGATTGCGATACCCAGGTTGATATGTGCCGGAGCCACAACGCTCGGCTTGCCATCAACCTCGGCGTAGTAGACGTTCTGGCTCGGGGTCTCCTTGATCGCCTGGATCAGCGCCCAGCCGATCAGGTGGGTGAAGGACACCTTGCCACCGCGGGCGCGGGCCAGGTGGTTGTTGATGACGATGCGGTTATCGATCATCAGCTTGGCCGGGATGGTGCGCACGCTGGTGGCGGTGGGCACGGCCACCGAGGCGTCCATGTTCTTGGCGAGGGTCTTGGCCAGACCCTTGAGCGGCGTGACCACGTCCTCTGCGGGCTCCACCGCGGGGCTGGTGGCGTCGGCGTCGGGCTTCTTTGCCGGACGCGGGGCCTGCGCGGGGATCGGGTTCGCATTGGGCTGATGCGCGGTGGTGCGTGCCACCGGCTGTGTGCCGGTGGTGGGGGCCGGGGGCGCGGGTTGCGCACCGGTCGGCTGTGCCGGGGCCGATATTGCCGGCACCGATGTTGCCGGGGCTGATGTCGCAGGGACACCACCGCCGACCGCTCCGGTCTGCCCGGCTTGTTGGCTCGTGTGGAAGGCCTCTAGCGTGGGCCACCACGACTCATCCACCGAGTTCTTATCCGCTAAAAATTTCTCGTAAAGCTCCTCGACCAACCACTCGTTGGCCCCGAACTCTCCGGACGAACCGTCCCCGGCTCCGACTCCGGTCAACTGGCTTGACACCGCCAGACCACCACTCTCTCCGTGACATTTGCGAACTCAGCGACGTAGGTTGCGACGCTGCATATCTACTGCACAAGCCTAGACCTATTTTGGGCGTGCAGGAATGTTCGGGCCCGGTGAGGTGAGAAATCCACTCCGGGTCTTGTCACGCAGACAATTTGTGGACTTTCTGGTGCGGGGTTCGGCGCGGTTTGTTATGCTATTTGGCACAATGGATGACCCTCCTCGATCTCTCATGCCCGGCCACCTTCGACATAGACACGCCCTCACGGCGGTGATCTAAATGTCGGAATGGGTGCTGCTGGGCATCGGTTTGTTGCTGACGGTAGGTACCGGATTCTTCGTTGCCTCCGAATTCGCCTTGGTGAACCTCGATCGTTCCGATCTTGAGGCCCGACGCGACCGTGGTGAGCAAAAGCTCACCCGCACCATTGGCGCGCTGCGCCATACTTCTACACACCTCTCCAGCGCGCAGCTGGGCATCACGCTCACCACGCTGCTCGCGGGTTACACCCTGGAGCCCGGAATTTCGCGGCTGCTCGCCGATCCCTTTATTAGCTGGGGTGTGAGCGAGGACGCGATCGGGCCGATCTCGAGTGTGGTGGCCATCGTGATCGCCACGCTGATCTCGATGGTGATCGGTGAACTGGTTCCCAAGAACTTCGCCCTCGCGTTGCCGCTGGCAACCGCGAAGGTTGTGGTGCCGTTCCAGACCGCCTTCACCGCAATCTTTCGACCCGCTGTACAAGTCCTGAACGGAAGCGCCAACGGCGTGTTGCGCTCGGTGGGCATCGAGCCCAAGGAGGAACTCTCCGGGGCCCGAACCGCCGAGGAACTCTCCAGCCTGCTGCGCCGTTCGGCAGGGGCGGGAACCCTGGAAGAGGACACCGCGACGCTGCTGGATCGCACCCTGCGCTTCTCGGCTCACGACGCCTCCGATGTGATGACCCCGCGCCTGCGCGTGGTCGCCGCGTCCCGCACCGATCCCGCCCAGGCGGTCCTGGATCTCGCCCGCGAGACCGGATTCTCCCGCTTCCCGGTGATCGACACCGATATCGATGACATCGTCGGCATCGTCCACCTCAAGCACGCGGTGGGCGTCCCACGCGAGCGTCGCGCGGACGTGCCGGTGTCAGCCCTGCAGGTTGACGTACTGCGTGTTCCCGAGACGATGCCCCTGGACTTCCTGCTGGGCGAACTGCGTGGCCGTGGCCTGCAGATGGCCGTGGTGGTGGACGAGTACGGCGGAACCGCCGGCGTCGCGACCCTGGAAGACCTGGTTGAGGAAATCGTCGGCGAGGTATCCGACGAACACGACCGCACCAGCGCGGGCGTGGTGAACTCGGTGGAGGGTGTGCTCTTCCCGGGCAGCCTGCGCCCCGACGAACTGCGCGAGCGCACCGGCATTCTGGTGCCCGAAGAGGGCCCCTATGAGACCGTTGCCGGCTACCTGATGGCGATGCTGGGACGCGTCCCGGCAATCGGCGACGAGTACGCCGCCGAGCACGGCACCTTCCGGGTGGAGCGGATGGACGGCCACCGGATCGACCGGATCCGCTTCCGCAGCACCGAGCGCCTGGAATCCGATGCCGCCGCCACCGGCGATTCCGAGACCGTGGCCCCCGCGGTGTCCGACGCCGAAAACAGCGCCCCGCGCACCGGCGTCACCCTGATCCCGGAGGCCATCACCCGCCCGAATGACGACCCGACGGATAGGGAGGTGCAGCGATGAGTGACTGGGCCGGAATCGCCTGGCTGTTTATTCTGCTGCTGGGTAACGCCTTCTTCGTGGGCGCCGAGTTTGCGGTGATCTCCGCACGCCGCTCGCAGATCGAGCCGCTGGCCGAAAAGGGCAAGCGCAGCGCGATCACCGCGCTCTGGGCGATGGAACACGCGACCCTGATGCTGGCCACCAGCCAGCTGGGTATCACCGTGTGTTCGCTGCTGATCCTGAACGTGTCCGAGCCGGCGATCCACCACCTGCTGGGGTATCCGCTGGCGCTGACCGGTTTGCCGGACGGCGTGGTGAGCACGGTTGCGTTCATCATCACCCTGCTGCTGGTGTCCTACCTGCACGTGGTGTTTGGTGAGATGGTTCCCAAGAACCTCTCCTTCTCGGTGCCCGACCGCGCGGTGCTGATCCTGGCCCCGCCGCTGGTGTTCATCGCCCGCGTGTTCAAGCCGATCATCTGGGGCCTGAACTGGTTCGCGAACCTGGTCCTGCACGCAATGCGGGTGGTACCCAAGAACGAGGCCAACTCAACCTTCACCTTGGATGAGGTCGCCACGATCGTGTCCCAGTCCACCCGTGAGGGTGTGCTGACCGATAACTCGGGCGCGCTGACTGCGGCGTTTGAGTTCACCGGTAAGAAGGTATCCGATGTGGCGATCCCCACCGCCGAGCTGGTCACCCTGCCCGCGGGTGTGACCACCTCGCAGCTGGAGCGGGCGGTCGCCAAGAAGGGCTTCTCGCGCTACGTGATCACCGGGTCTGGTGAGGGGGAGGAACACGACCTCCTCGGCTACCTGCACCTCAAGGATGTGCTGCGCTTTGATACCGGTGGGGATGAGGATTCGCCGGATCAGCCGATCCCGCTGCGTCGGATTCGCCGGTTGATCTCGCTGCCCGAGACCCAGGACCTGGAGGACGCGCTGGCGACGATGCGTCGCTCGGGCTCGCACCTGGCCCGCGCGATCGACACCGAGGGGCAGACCACCGGTGTGCTCTTCCTCGAGGACATCATCGAGGAGCTGGTGGGTGAGGTGCACGACGCCACCCGCCGCGACACCTAGGTAAGTGTTAAAAGCGCCCCGCCGAGATTTCTCGGCGGGGCGCTTTTGTCTGGTGTCCGCTAGCGATTACGGAACCGTGCGTGACCGTACGGTGCCGGGAAATAGTCGATGTTCGCACCGAGGACGTGCGCGGCGCGCAGGGGGAAGTGGGGATCGCGCAAGACCTCGCGACCCACCAGCACCACGTCTGCCTGATGATTGGTGAGTGCATCCTCCACCTGCTGAGGCTCGGTGAAGAGCCCCACGGTGGACACCGGGATGGTGGTGTTATCGCGCAGCAGCTTGGCAAACGGCACCTGGTATCCGGGAGCAACGGGAATCTTCTGATGGGCAACCAGCCCGCCGGTGGACACATCAAGTAGATCCGCCCCTGCGGCCTCGGCGCGACGGCCGATGTCCACGATCAGATCGTTGGTGAGTCCACCCTCGGCCCAGTCGGTGGCCGAGAGCCGGACCAGGATCGGAAGGTCTTCGCCAATTTGCTGACGCACCTCGCGAATCACAAGCTCCAGCAGGCGGGCGCGATTCTCCGGGCTGCCCCCAAACTCATCGGTCCGGGTGTTGCTGAGGGGGGAGAGGAACTGGTGGATGAGGTATCCATGAGCGGCGTGTAGCTCGATGATCTTGAAGCCGGCATCCACCGAGCGGCGTGCGGCGGTACCGAAGTCTCGGATCACCCGATGAATCTCATCCACACTGATTTCCCGCGGGACCGCATCACCCTCGTGTGCGATGGCCGAGGGGGCAACGGTGTCCCAGCCGCCCTCGGTGGCCGGCACGCTGCCGGTCTGATCTGTTCCCCACAGCGGACGCGTGGAGGCCTTGCGGCCGGCGTGGGAGAGCTGGATGCCGGGGATGGCACCGTGCTCGGTGATAAAGGCCGCGATCGGTGCCCAGGCGGCCGCCTGCTCGTCATTCCAGATTCCGGTGTCCTGCGGGGAGATGCGCCCCTCGGGTGCCACCGCGGTGGCCTCGGCGAGCACCACTCCGGCCCCGCCCACGGCGAACTGGCCCAGGTGCACGGTGTGCCAACTGGTGGGTACCCCGTCCTGCTTGTGCACCACGTACTGGCACATGGGGGTCACCCAGAGACGGTTGCGGGCGGTAATCGAGCGGAGGGTAATGGGGGTAAACACTTCGGACATGTGAGGCTCCTTCTCTTCCGGTCGTTGGCGCCAATTCCGGTGGAATGGGTGAACGATCGTTGGGTTCCATGGCGGAGATGGAACGTGGGAGTAGCGTGCGCCGGTGCGTATGCATCCCCTCGTTACATCACCTGCCACCATCCAACACCGTTCAGTGAACGGTTCTTCCCGGAACACACAATGTTTCGAAATTGATCGTTATTGTGGCCGCGACAAACCGCGGGCCCGGGTGGCAGGAATCCTGCCACCCGGGCCCGCGGTATCGTCTAGCGGGTGCGGAACGGTGCCCGCTCGTACGGCCCCGGGACATAGTCGATCTCGGCACCCAGGACGTGCGCCGCCCGCAACGGGAACCGCGGATCGCGCAGGGCCTCGCGGCCGATCAGGATCGCATCGGCCTGTGCCTCGGCCAGCGTCTCAGCCACCTGCTCGGGCGTGGTGAACAGGCCCACCGCGGCGACCGGGATACCGGTTGCCGCACGCAGGCTCGCGGCGAAGGGCACCTGGTAGCCGGGGGCAACGGGGATGTGCTGGTGGGCGACGAGTCCGCCGGTCGAAACGTCCAACAGATCGGCACCGGCAGCCTCGGCGCGGCGACCGATATCGGTGATGAGCTCCTCGGTGAGGCCACCCTCGGCCCAGTCGGTGGCCGACAGTCGCACAAAGATCGGCAGGTCGCCGACCCGGGTGCGCACCTCGCGAATCACCAGTTCCAGCAGCTTGGCCCGGTTCTCCGGAGTGCCGCCAAACGAATCGGTGCGGGTGTTGGACAGCGGGGAGAGGAACGAGTGCAGCAGGTAGCCGTGGGCCGCGTGAATCTCGATCACCTTGAAGCCCGCATCCACCGCGCGTCTTGCGGCGGCACCGAAGTCGCGCACGACTCCGGCGATATCCGCGGTCGTCATCTCGCGCGGGGTGTCATAGCCCTCAAACGCGATCGCCGACGGCGCGATGGTGGCCCAGCCACCCTCGGACTCCGGCACGCTGCCGGTCTGATCGGTGCCCCAGGGGCGATAGACCGAGGCCTTGCGGCCGGCGTGAGCCAGCTGGATGCCCGGCAGCGCCCCCTGTGAGGTGATAAACGCGGTGATCGGGGCCCAGGCGGCGGCCTGCTGATCGTTCCAGATGCCGGTGTCCTGCGGGGAGATCCGGCCCTCGGGGGAGACCGCGGTGGCCTCGGCCAGCACGATCCCGGCCCCGCCGATTGCGAGCTGTCCCAGATGGACGGCATGCCAGGCGGTGGGGACACCGTCCTGACGTTCCACCGCATACTGACACATCGGGGCGATCCAGATGCGATTGCGGGCGGTGACTGAGCCCAGGGTCAGCGGGCTAAAGGGTGATGACATGAAAACCTTTTGACTGGCCGGAGCTAGGCGAGTTCGGTCAGGAACGCGCGCAGGCTGCCGGGGGAGGTGTACACGTGGCCGGTGATGCCGAGCTCGCGTGCGGCGGAGATGTTCTCCTCCTTGTTATCGATAAACACCATCCGGTCGGCGTCGATTCCCAGCAGGTTCAGTGTGTGAACGTAGATGTCGTGATTGGGCTTGATCATGTCGATTTCGCCGCTGACAACAAACGCGTCGAAGTAGCCCGAGAGCGGGCCGTGACGGAAGTAACCACCAAAATCGGCACCGGCGTTGGAGAGCAGGGCGAGGCGGGTGCCGCCCTCGGAGAGTTCACGGATGATCGCAAACACCTCGGGATCGATCGAGAGCCAGCTGCGGAAGTCGCTGATCCAGATCTCCTGGATCCGGGCCTCATCCCAGTGGGTACCCAACTCGTCGGCGATGAGTCGCCAGTACTCAAGAACGCTGATCGTGCCCTGATCCAGCGGCGCGCGGTGCTTCCAGTACGGCGGCAGGAGGGTTTCTGCGTCCACACCGGTCAGCTCGACCGTGCGGGCAAAATCCTCGGCGTTCTGCGGAAGTGAGATGACATCCCCGTAGTCAAAGACGACGGTGCGGGGGTTCAGATTGAGGCTCATGGGTGTCCCTTCTTTGGGGCCCAGCGTATCCGTTTGCCTGCCAAACTCATGGAATCGTTACGCGCGCCACCTAGGATGAGGATGTGAATTCCCGACTTACCCCGTACTGGGTCATCTTTGTCCTTGTCCACCTCTGGGCATTCTGGCTCGCACTGACCTCCTCGGGGTACCCGCTGGGAGACGTCACGATCGTCTATCTGCCGTGGTCCGAACAGGCCATGAATGGCGGATCGATCGTGGGCATCAACCAGCCCTGGGTCTATCCGATCCTGGCGCTGCTGCCGATGATCCCGCCGCTGGCCTTCGGTCACGAGCTGTATGCGGTGGGCTGGTTGGTGATGTGTTCGGTTCTCAACGCGATCGCCTACGCGGTGCTGCTGGGTAACGGACGTTCAATTGGGCGTAAGCGCGCGGCCGTCTGGTGGATGGCCTTTATCGTGGTGCTGGGGCCGATCGTGATGGGCCGGATCGACGCGGTGACCGTGCCGATGGCAATCGTCGCGCTGCTGATCATCTCGCGCCATCCGATGGTCGCCTCGGTCATCCTGAGCATCGCAACCTGGATGAAGATCTGGCCGGCCGCGGCCATCGGGGCGGCGATTCTGGTGCTGCGCCAGCGGACCAAGATTCTGGTGGGCGGGATCTACACGACCCTGGTGGTGCTGGTGGCCGCGCTGTTTATCGGCGGATTCCCCAACGTGCTGTCCTTCATTACCCAGCAGACCGGTCGTGGCATTCAGATCGAAGCCCCGGTTGCGGTGCCCTACCTGTGGATCGCCTCGCTCGGGGGCAACGCCGAGCTCTACTATGACCGCGATATCCTCACCTATCAGGTGCGCGGTGAGGGTGTGGAAACGCTCTCGGCGGTGATGACTCCGGTGCTTGTGCTGGTGGTCGCACTGATCGCGGTTCTCGCCTGGCGTGCCCAGCGCACCCGCACCGGCGCGCTGCGCATTCTGCCGGTTCTGGTGTTGGCCCTGGTGACCGCAATGATCGCCGTGAACAAGGTGGGATCGCCGCAGTTCATGGTGTGGCTGATCGCCCCGATCGTGTTCGGTCTGGTGGTTTCGGCCGAACGCTTCCGCTTCCCCGCGGTGCTGGCCCTGGTGCTGGGACTGCTGACCCAGCTGTTCTATCCGTACCTCTACGGGTCGCTGCTGCGGGCCGAGCTGTGGGCGGTCATCACGATCACCCTGCGTAACATCGGTACGCTGGTTCTACTGGTCTGGTGTGTGCGCGAGCTGTGGCGCCTGGGTGCCCCGCACGTGCTGCCCAGCGCCGAGACCCGTGCCGCTGCCGCTCAGGCGGCGGCCACCCCCATTACCAAGGAGAGCTAACATGCTGGTTGCATTTTCGGTTTCGCCCAGTGGCAGCGACAACGCCGACGCCTCGGTTCACGACGCGGTAGCCGCCGCGGTCAAGATCGTCCGCGACTCGGGCCTGCCCAACCACACCGACTCGATGTTCACCACCATCGAGGGCGAGTGGGACGAGGTCTTCGCGGTGATCAAGGCCGCGACCGAGGCCGTGGGCGCCTTTGGCTCCCGCGTTTCGCTGGTGCTCAAGGCGGACATCCGTCCGGGCTACAGCGGCGAGCTGACCGCCAAGCTGGATCGCCTGGAAGAAGCACTGGCGGAGTAGCCACGGGCTCGGCGCCGGAATTCACGGTTCCGCGGGCTCGGCACCGGCGGCCTCGGGTTTCGCGGTGCCAAGCTTCGGAGCGCCAGGTTTCGCGGCCTCAGCCGATGAGGCTGAGGACCGCGTCGCCGAAGCCCTCCGGGTCCTCCTGCGGCGGGTTGTGTCCGGCACCGGGCAGCACCACGCGCCGGAAGGGGCCGGAGAAGTGGGATGCGTGCTCCGATGAGTCGAACCAGCCGAACCCATCCGCCCCGCTGTCTACCGACACGGTGGGCACGGTGATGGTGGGACGCCGAGCGAGGCGCTCTTCCAGCTCGTCATAGCGCGGGTCTCCCTCGGCCAGTCCGCAGCGATGCCGATAGGAGTGGATCACCACGTCCACAAAGTCCGGGTTGTGCAGGCTGGCCGCGGTGTCCGCAAACGCGGTGTCTGCCTCGGACCACTCCGGCGACCAGTCGCGCCAGAGCCCGCGGCACAGGTCCTCGCGGTATTGCTCCAGGCCGCGCCGACCCCGTTCGGAGTGGAAGTAGTACTGATACCAGGACAGTTTCTCCTCGGCGGGCAGGTCGGGTTCAACCGATCCGGCAATGTCTTGGATGGGGTAGCCCGACACCGTGACCAGGCCGTCGATCCGCTCGGGGAACAGTGCCGCGGCCACCGAGGCTGCCCGCCCACCCCAGTCGTATCCGGCAACGATTGCCCGCTCGATGCCCAGCGCATCCATGAGGTCGATGACGTCCCGGCCGAGCGCCGCCTGCTGGCCGGAGCGCGGCGTCTGTTCGGAGCGGAACCGGGTCGGACCAAACCCGCGCAGGTACGGTGCAATCACGCGCATCCCCGCGTCTGCCAGGATCGAGGCCACCCGGTCGTAGGAGCGGACGTCATAGGGGAACCCGTGCAGGAGGATGATGGGCCGGCCCTTGGGATCGCCGACCTCCTCATAGCCGAAGCGGAGCAGGGGCGTGTCGACAAACGCGACGTCGCTGATGGGCATGCGGAGTCCTTTGATCGGGGCTCGCGATCAAACGCCTCGACCGCTATAGCCAGGCTATGCCCAGGGGCGTGGCGCGTCATACCAAAATCCCGGACAAAACACACCCTAGCTTTGTGCGCCAGGTATGGATAACATTCGTACAAGCTGTCTGTGGGGGCGCACCGACATGACGCAGTGCGATCGATGTGCAGGCAGCGAAACGGGGGGAACTACACAGCCATGCCTGGACTTTCCAGCGGTAATTATCGACGCCAAAAACGGGGCTTGCTACGCAAAACCGCGGCGGTGATCGCGAGTGTGGCACTGCTGCTGGGGACGGCGGTGGGCCTGGGATCCGCCGCGGTGGCGGCGTCCAATCAGGTCAACATCGATAGCATCACGTTTGTCACCGAAGAGGGTGTGCAGATCAATGAGTTCCAGGATGGCACCAAGCAGTGGCTGGACATCCAGATGTCCATCCCGGGAGACGCGGTCGTTCCGGTTTCCGGCACGATTCCGCTCCCCGAAGAGCTGCGCGGTGAGCCCGAGACCATCACCCTGTACGCGCCCGATGGCACGCCGAACGGAACCTGTACGGTGAGCAATGCGTCCGTGTACTGCGAGCTCGATGACGACTATGTCACGGAGCATCCGCAGAACATGGAGGGGTTCTTCAAGTTCGAGGTGACGGTCATCAACGGCAACACCGAGGACGAAACCGTTCGTTTTCCCATCGTTGACAACTTCACCAACGAGGTGACCATTCGCCCGGGAAGCAGTCAGTGTGAGGAGGACTGCGAGCTTGATCCGGAGGACGGCTCAAAGGTCGGCTGGTACGACAAGACCGACGACACCATCGGCTGGGAGGTTCGTGTTCCCACCCCCGGATCGGACGGCATGGAGATCGGCGTTCCGGTCACCGTCATCGACGAGATCGACACCTCCATTTACGAGGTCCTGCCGGGCAGCCCCTACGTTGAGTACTTCGACGTTGTGATCGTGGAGCCGGACGGCCGCGAAGAGCTCAACTTCTATTCACGAACCTTTTTGCCCGAGGATGAGTTCACCGTCAGTGAAGACGGCACGCAGGTAGACTTCACCACCGCCGCCGGAAGACGCTACCAAGACCCCACCCTTCCCGAGGGGGAGCGCGGGCTCAAGGGCCGCGTGTACTGGGTCACCTGGAAGGTTCAGACCCTGGACCACGGTGCCCAGGGCACCTACCGCAACAGCGCCACGATCATCGTGGGTGATAATGAAGAGCGAACCGAGGTCGAGGGCTCGGTGACCAACCAGAGCGGCAGCGGTGGCGCAGTGGGCACCAACCAGGGCCGACTGGCATTCGAGAAGGAGATCACCGGAACCGCCGAGCGCGATCCCGATCTCCCCACCGCCTACGGCGTGACCTACAAGGCCTGCGATACCACCAAGCCCGGCTATAACCACGCCTCGCACTCCGGCCCCGGCTGCACGGACGGGACGCTGACGCTGCGCCCCGGCAAGACCACATGGTCCAGCTCCTTCCCCGCGGGGACCCGAGTGGTGGGCGAAGAGGTCACCCCGACCGAGCCCGAGAACGTTGTCTGGGACGGTGAATTCCAGCTGGTGGATGCGAGCGGAAACCCCATTCCCGGCTCGGAGGGCGACAGCGTTTTTGACGTGACGTTTACCTCCGCAAACGGCAACCTGGGTGCGCTCACCTTTTATCGGGTGACCAACGAGGCGAACTATGAGGAGCCCTCGGTCGGCGCATTCTCGGCCAGGAAGGTCCTGGTGGACGCCAACGGATTGGCACCCTCGGGGCTGGCCGACTTCCGCCTGAACTACACCTACCCCGCGGCCGCCGATGGATCGTTCCCGGCCGGTAGCGGGACCCTGCTTCTGCCCGCTAACGGCGAGGTGAAAACCAGCGGAGAGCTTCCCGTGGGGGCCGTCCTGACTCTGACCGAGTCGACGCCCCCGGCGGTACCCGGAGGGGTGTGGGGAACCGCGAGCGTGGTGCCCTCGACCCTTACCATCACCGCCGACGGTCAGTCCGAGGATCCGGTGAACGTGGTGGTCACCAACACCCTGCTGCCCGCCCCGGCACCGGGATTCGTGGTGGGCAAGAGCTCCGACCCGGCCAACGGGGAGAGCGTGGCGCCGGGGGATGTCATCACCTACACGGTGACCGGTTCCAACACCGGAAACACCCGGCTGAACCCCGTCACCATCACCGATGACCTGGATGATCTCTGGGACTACGTGACCTACAACGGCGATGCGTTCGCGACCATCGATGGAACCACCTCGGCGGGCACCCTCAACACCGATCCGAAGAACGCGCAGCTCGGCTGGACCGGTGCCCTGAACGCCGGCGAAACCGTCACCATCACCTACTCGGTGACCGTGAACCCCAATGCCTTCGGTGAGGTGCTGGAGAACCGGGTAACCGGCACCGCGGTGCCGCCGGTGGGCCCGCCGATCACCCCGCCGCCCGGGGAGACCGAGCACCCGGTGCCCGTCCCCGGGTTCACCCTGGGCAAGACCGCTAACCCGCCGCACGGTTCCGAGGTGAACCCGGGTGACACCATCACCTACACGCTGACGGGTGTCAACACCGGCGGAACCATCCTCGACCCGGTGGAGATTCACGATGATCTGAGTGGTCTCTCGCCGTACGTCACGTTCAACGACGATGCGTTTGCGACGATCGACGGAACCACGGACGCGGGAGTCCTCACCCTGGACAAGACCACGGGGAAACTCGACTGGACGGGCGCGCTGAAACCCGGCGAAACCGTCACCATCACCTACTCGGTGACGGTGAATCCCAACGCCATCGGCCAGGAGCTGCAGAACGCGGTCACCGGTTCGGCGCAGCCGCCGGGGCCGGGAGTTCCGCCCATCACTCCGCCGCCCACGGACACCGAGCACTCGGTCCCGACCCCGGGCTTTGAACTCACCAAGGTGGCGAACCCCGCGGATCGCACCGAGGTGCATCCCGGCCAGATCATCAGGTACACGGTCGTGGGAACAAACACGGGGGAGACCGTGCTGGACCCGGTTGTGATCGAGGATGACCTCGCCGGGGTAGTGGAGTTTGCCACCTACAACAACGATCACGCCGCGACCATTGACGGGACCACCCCCGCGGGCACCTTCACTCCGGAACCGGTGGTAACGAACCTTGTCTGGACGGGGGTACTCGAGCCGGGTGAGAGTGTGACCATCACGTATTCGGTGACGGTTGCCGAAAACGCCGTGGGGCACACGCTCGAAAACCGGGTGACCGGTGCCGGAACGCCTCCGGGCTTGCCGCCGATCGAGCCCCCGCCGGTGGACACCGAACATCCGGTCCCCACCCCGGGATTTGTGCTGGGCAAAACCTCGGTGCCGCGTTCGGGCGCGGATGTGAACCCCGGAGAGAAGATCACCTTCACCGTGACCGGCCGTAACACCGGCGGTACCGTGCTGGATCCGGTCACGATCCTGGACGAGATGGCCGGTCTTTCGGACTACACCACCTACAACAACGATGCCGAGGCAAAGATCAACGGGACGGGCCCGGCGGGAACGCTGACGCCCGACCTCGACGAGGCCACGCTGCTCTGGACCGGTGCGCTGGCCCCGGGCGAGACGGTGACCATCACCTACTCGGTGACGGTGAACGAAGACGCGACGGGTCAGGTGCTGGAAAACCACGTGAGTGGGTCCGCCACCCCGCCGGGGCCGGAGCGGCCGCCGATTATTCCTCCGCCCGTGGACACCGAGCACACGGTGCCGACTCCGGGGTTTGAGCTGGGCAAGTCCGCCGATCCGGTGAGCGGAACCACCGTTCACCCGGGTGACACCATCACCTACACGGTGACGGGGAAGAACACCGGAGGGACGATCCTGAACCCGGTGGTCATCAACGATGATCTGAGCGGGCTGTCGGAGTACGTCACCTACAACGATGATGCCGCGGCGAGCATCAACGGTACCGATCCCGCCGGAACCCTGACACACGACCCCGAGGCGGCAACGCTGCTTTGGACCGGTGTGCTGGCCGAGGGCGAAACCGTCACGATCACGTACTCGGTGACGGTGAACGCGGATGCTTCGGGCGAGACCCTGAACAACCACGTCAGCGGCACGGCAACCCCGCCGGGACTGCCGCCGATTGTTCCGCCGCCCGTGGATACCGAACATCAGGTGCCGACCCCGGGGTTTGAGCTGGGCAAGTCCGCCGATCCGGAAAACGGCACGGCCGTTCCTCCGGGGGACACCATCACCTACACGGTGACCGGGATCAACACGGGTGAGACGGTGCTGGATCCGGTGGTGATTACCGATGATCTGAGCGGACTGTCGGAGCACGTCACCTATAACGAGGATGCCGCGGCGAGCATCAACGGAACCGATCCGGCGGGGACCCTGGTTCCCGGTGAGGACGGCGAATCACTGGTCTGGACCGGGGTTCTGGCACCGGGCGAAACCGTGACGATCACCTATTCGGTGACCGTCAACCAGGACGCCTCGGGTGCGCTGCTCCGCAACCGCGTGAGCGGAGAGGCGACCCCGCCGGGGCTGCCGCCGATCGAGCCGCCGCCGGGTGAAACCGAGCATCCGGTTCCCACTCCGGGATTCGAGCTGGGTAAGAGCGCCGATCCCGCATCGGGCACGGTTGTTCTTCCCGGAAGCCGGATCACCTACACGGTGACCGGTGCCAACACCGGTGAAACGGTGCTGGATCCGGTGGTGATCGAGGACGATATGGCCGGGCTGTGGGAGTCTGTCACCTACAACGATGACGCGGTGGCCACGATCAACGGCTTCCGCACGGTTGACCCGGTTGTTGATCCCGAGGAGGCCACCCTGGTGTGGACCGGTGCGCTCGCCGCGGGGCAGACGGTGGAGATCACCTACTCGGTGACCGTCAACCAGAACGCCGGGGGCGAGGTCCTGGAAAACCAGGTGACCGCTAGCGCCCAGCCGCCGGGGGTGCCGCCGATCACGCCGCCGCCGGCCGACACCGAGCACCCGGTTCCGCCCAAGCCCGAGAGTCCGGTGGTCACACCCCCGACCGTCACCCCCGGGGACCCCGCGGGCACTCCGCCTCCGGGCGGGCTGGCCACAACCGGTTCGCAGTCGCCACTGGAGATGCTGTTCCTCGCTGCGCTCCTGCTGATGCTGGGTGGTGCGGTGATGCTGCGCCGGGCCCGGGCCGGGTCACCGGGATAGTGGAGTGAACCCGGGGCCATCCATGGTGTGATCATGGGTGGCCCCGGCTCAGCGAGTTTCCTCCTCGTTCAGCCAGCGGGAAGCCCGGGCGGCAATCGGGGAGATCTCGGTTTCTGGGCGTTTGGACACCAGGAGGAAGCCGAGCTGTTCAACTGCGTACCGCGAAAAAACGAGCTGTTCATCATGTGCCACTCCGCAGGTGATTGCCGATTCCGCGGTATACAGCTACGCGGTGGTGTACGCGATTACCGCGGGTATTTTTGTGGGTGGCGCGCTGCTTACGGCGCTGCTGTTCCGGCGTCGTTCGCGCGAGGCTCACGCCGCATCCTGAGATCCCGCGGCCACGGCCAGGGCGGTATCGGACCGGTCGGGGTGAAGCCGAGACGCTCGTAGAGTCGCTGGCTGTCGGGGGTGCTGGCATCCAGGGTGGCGATGGCTCCCCGGGCATCGAGATCGGCGAGGGCGTGCCGGAGTAGGTACCCTCCGAGACCCTGGCCACGAGCCGACTCGGCCACCACGATCGCCTCCAGGTGCCAGACATCCGCGGCACCGGCGGCCGGCCGCGGGTGGAACCAGAGGGCCAGGGCGAGCGGTGACTCGTCGGGGCCGGGAACCATGTCCACCCGCCCCTCGGCGAGAGCCACTCGCAGCGCACGCCGGTAATACACGCGCAACACCAGCGCCCGCGCCAGACGCCACCTCACGATGCGTTTCCACGCGGGATCCATGTCGAACACATGCACCAGCATCGCGATTGCTGCGCGCCGCTGGGTGGACGTGAGGACCGGAGCTATCCGGGGGAGGGAATCGTCAAGATCCATGCGTGCTGCGCTCCTGCGTGGGGTGTCGAGTGCGGTGAGCGGCACCCGTGACTCATGCGACCCATCCTAGCGGTGGGCCCGCGCCGCGATCACGATGGGGATGCTCGGGGCGGGCCCACCGCCGGGACCTAGAATAGATGTCATACGCAATCAAGAGGCGTGGAGCGGGAGCAAGACATGCCCAGGGTGTCCAAAGCAGAGGCCGAACGAAATCGGGCCGAAATTGAACGAGTCTCCTCACGGCTCATGCGCGAGCGTGGCCTCGGGGTCAGCGTGGCCGACGTGATGGGTGCAGCCGGACTCACCCACGGCGGTTTCTACAAGCATTTTGCGTCCAAAGACGAGCTCATCGCCGTCTCCTGCACCCGAGCCTTTGGACAATCGGCGAGCGACTGGCAGGCTTCGGTTGATCGTTCCGAGGGCACGGCCGATCCGCGCAGCGCGCTGGTGAACTACTATCTGGACCCGGCGACCCGGGCCGACCCGGGCGAGGGCTGCCCCATGGTTGCCCTGGCCAGCTCCGTGAGTCACAGCCCCGTTGATGCGCCCGTGCGCGACACCTTCAGGGCGGGGCTGGAGGAGCTGATCGACATCCTGACCCGGGCTCAACCCGCCGATGGCGAGGCCGCTCGAACCCGAGCGCTCGGTGATATTTCCACCATGGTGGGGGCGCTGCTGCTCGCTCAGGCCACCGAGGGGACCCCGCTCTCCGATGACATCATCGCCGCGGCCCATGCCGCGCTCCTGAACGAGGCACCGACCGCCGAGCGGCCGTCGGTGTAACCCGACGGCCGCCGCCCCGGTTGTTACCAGTTCGTGGGCTTGGGGTTGCGCCGATCGAACCCGCGCTGGTGCCAGTAGGGGTAGATCGGGTCGCGGTGGCTCACCGAATCCAGCCGGTCAATCTCCTCGCCGGTCAGGCTCCAGGACAGGAGATCCAGGTTTTGCGCGAGCTGCTGTTCGTTCCGCGCGCCGATGACCACGTTGGCCACGGTGGGGCGGCTGAGTACCCAGTTCAGAGCCACCTGTGGGATGGTTTTGCCACGTTCCTGGGCGATCTCATCCAGTACATCGACGATGGGATAGAGAACCTCGTTGTCCACTGGAGGGCCATCGTTCTGACCTCCCTGGGTCATTCGTCCCTCGGTGGGGGCCTGCCCGCGACGGATTTTGCCGGTGAGTCGACCCGAGGCCAATGGGCTCCACACCATCGTGCCGAGTCCCTGGTCCAGGGCCAGAGGCATCAGCTCCCATTCATAGTCGCGATTGGCGAGGGAGTAGCTGCCCTGATACACGACATAGCGTGCGAGTCCATAGCGTTCGGAGGTCGCCAATGCCTTCATGACCTGCCAGCCGGAGAAATTCGATGCGCCGATATAGGAGATCTTGCCGCTGGAGACCAGATCGTCCAGGGCGCCGAGGGTTTCCTCCACCGGGGTCAGTGCGTCGAACCCGTGCATGAAGTAGACGTCGATGTTGTCGGTCTGGAGACGCCGCAGGCTGTCTTCCACCGCGCGCACGATGTGATATCGCGAGGAGCCGACCTGGTTGGGGTGCTTGCCCATCGCGAAGGTGCCCTTGCTCGTGATCAACGCCTGATCGCGTTTTCCACGCAGTGCCTGTCCGAGGATTTCCTCGGACTGTCCGCCGGAGTAGACGTCGGCCGTGTCAAACATTGAGACGCCGTGATCGAGGGCCATATCCACGATGCGCTGGGCCTCGGCTTGCTGGGTTGTTCCCCAGCGCTCAAACATCGTGCCGGTCCCGCCGAAGGTGGCGGTCCCCAGGCTGAGTGCGGGGACCATGAGTCCCGATTTTCCCAGCTGTCTAAACTCCATGTGATGCTCCGTCTCGAGTCGCGTGAACTTATAGATGATGATCATCATCTATAAACCGCAAGAGACGGGGAATTAGAATCATTCCCAAATCTGCGAAACTGGCCGGGAAAAGCCGCGCGTCGGCGCAAATGGGTATCCGAATGAACCTTTGGTAATACGGTCGAATCGATTTGAGTAATGCCGTAAAATGGGTGTAATGTCCCGCACCTATGTCGACCCGGCGAGTATCACTCCGGCCCGGGTCCGCCTCTCCCTCTTCGCCCTGGCCATCGGGGCCTTTGGCATCGGTACCACCGAGTTTGTCGCGATGGGCCTGCTGCCCGATATTGCCCGCGACCTGCTGCCCGATGTGTACGCCACCAACCCCGAGCTGGCCAACTCCCATGCGGGCTGGATGATCACCCTCTACGCCCTGGGCGTGGTGATCGGTGCGCCGACCATCGCCGCCGGTGTTGCCCGGTTCTCCCGGAAGACCGTGCTGTTCTGGCTCGCCGTGGCTTTCACCGTGGGTACCCTGGCCACCGCGGTCCTGCCGAGCTTCGGCTGGATCCTCGCCGCCCGCTTCCTCGCCGGCCTCCCGCACGGTGCCTACTTCGGCATCGCCGCCCTGGTCGCCGCACGCCTGATGGGCCCCGAGAAGCGCGGACGCGGCATCACCCTGGTGATGACCGGCCTCACCGTCTCCAACGTGATCGGTGTGCCCCTGGCCACCTCGATCGGTCAGAGTATGGGCTGGCGTGCGGCCTTCCTCCTGGTAGCCGGCATCTTTGCCCTCACCGCCGTGGCCGTGGCCCTGGTCATCCCGCGGGTCAAGGGCAACTCCGAGCAGACCCTGCGCCGTGAGCTGACCGTGTTCAAGCGCCCGCAGGTGTGGTTCGCAATCGGCATAGGCGCCATCGGGTTCGGTGGATTCTTCGCCGTCTACTCCTACCTGGCACCGCTCGGCACCGACGTGGCCGGCATCGATCCCGCCCACATCCCCTGGCTGCTGGCCACGATGGGTCTGGGTATGACCATCGGAACCCTCGCCGCCGGACACTTCGTGGACCGCAGCGTGCGCCGCACCCTCTACGGGTACTTCCTGATGATGGTGGTGGTGCTGATCGGACTGTACTTCGCCGCCGGATGGGCACCGAGCCTGTTCATCTTCATCTTCCTGGTGGGCTTCGCCTCCAGCGGTATCGGCCCGGCCGTGCAGACACGTTTGATGGATGTGGCCGGCGACGCCCAGTCCATCGCCGCGGCCCTCAACCACTCGGCCATGAACATCGGTAACGCCGTGGGTGCCTTCCTCGGTGGCCTGGTGATCGGTGCCCAGCTGGGCTACCGCGCCCCGATCTGGGTGGGCCTCGCGCTCACCATCGCCGGCATCCTGATCGTGATGGCCTCCTACCGCGCCCAGCGGCACCTGGCCCCGCACGAGCGGGTTTAGAGCCCAGCGCGGCACCGTCTCCTGCGCGAGTGCGTCTAACGTCCGTGAGGCGGCAGGCTGGCCCTCTGCGCGAGCGCGACTATCGTTCGTGAGGCAGCAAAAATGGCCCCGTCGAAAGACGGGGCCATTTGTGTGCGTGCTAGTCGACGATGATGCCGTCGATGATTGCGCGCTTGCGCAGCGCAACCTTGGTGCCCACATCGTGTCCGGCACCGCGGTACTTCTCGCGGATGCGCTTGAGGTAGCTCTTGGCGGTCTCCTCGGAGATGCTGAGCTCGAAGGCGACGGACTTGACCGGCTCGCCGGAGGCGTACAGCGCCATCACGCGACGCTCCTGTGCGCTGAGCTTGGGGGCACCACCCTGGGCGGTGTTGTTCAGGGCACCCTCGAGTTCGGCGGAGACAAAGTTCTCACCGCGGTTGGCCGCGCGGATCGCCTCCACGATCATCGTGGCATCCTCGCTCTTAGCCAGGTAGCCCATGGCGCCGGCGGCGAGGGCCTCCCGAACCACGGCGGGCTCGGAGTAGGTGCTCATCAGCACGGTGCGAACGCCGGTGGTGTTGAGGGTCGCGATCTTCAGCGAGATCGGGATGTTGTCCTTGAGGTCCAGGTCCAGCAGAACTACATCCACCGGGAATTCGGGGTGGCCCAGCAGGTCGGGCCAGGTGGCCACGGCGGCCACCGGGACGATGTCTTCGGCGGCGGCGCGAATCCACTCGGTCAGGGCCGATAAGAGCATCCGGTGATCGTCAATGATCGCCAACCGAATGTGAGCGTCTTCACGGCTCATAGCTTCCTCTCGTCGTCCCCAAGACAGGGTTTGCCACCCGCACGGATATCTGAACTCCGGTAACGGTATTGCTAACACCATAGCGTCCGACACGGTCCAAACCGGGCCACGTCGCCGGTTCAATTTCCAAACGTGTCAATCCATCCACATCAATAATGATGACAAATGTGATCTGAGGCGCATCCGGGGCCTCATCGCGGAACTCGATTGTGGCCCTCGGATCGGTGTCACCATCGGTCACGGCGAGCAGCCAGAGTGCCGACAGCAGCCCGTCGCGCTGTTCCCGATTGAGCTTCGCGGCCAAACGTTGCGGATCGATAACATTTAGCCGACCGGCCAAAACCGCGGACTCGGAGATCGCGTGGGCGAGCCAGGTCTGCTGGTGTCCGGCGATCAGGTGTGCACGCAGTTCGGTGGCCAGCTCACCCGCGCGCTTGGCATGTTCGGGATCGAGGGGCAGGGTTAGCGTGCCGTCGGCGATCCGCGCAAACATCTCCTCTACCTCGCGGTCCAGCGCGGTCAGTCCGGCCGAGGTGCCCGAGCCGGGACCGTAGGTGGGCAGCTCGATCGTGGCCTGCAGCAGTACGCGGTCGAGGGCCTGGGTCACCATCCGGCGATACGTGCCGACGATGGTGATCGCGATCGCCAGGGGCACCAGCGCAAACACCATCATCACGCCCTCGGGAGGGCTGCGGTGTGGTTCGTAGGCGGTTTGGATGATCAGGAGAAACGCGAACCCCGCGGTGAGGAGGGCTCCGGGCAGGATCATCTCGCCGGTGGGACGCAGCGTGGTCATCGCCACCAGCACCCCACCCACTGCCACCGCGGCGGTGGGATAGACCGGGTTTTCGGCGATATCCCAGACCCCGGCAAAGTCCAGTGCGGCCGCACCGAGCAGCAGGGTCACGATCACGCGGAAGGCTACCGGCCCCAGCCGCGCCGATGTCTTACGCAGGTGCAGTACGGTGCCCACCACCACGCAGCCCAGAAGGATCCAGGCAAAACGGGTGGGCAGGGACACCATATACCGCGACCAGTATTCGATTAGACGGAGGTAGGAGACCGCGACCACGATCGTGCCCGCCAGGGCCAGACCGGTCCCCAGGTGCACGGTACTGAGCCGCGCGGTGGAGCGCGGGGCCCGGGGATGATTCTCGCGCTGGTTCATCGCGGGGCCTCCGGCGTGGTGGTGGTGCCGTGCGTGTTGTGGTGGCTGCGCTGGTTCATCGCGGGACCTCCGGGGAGGTGGTGGTGCCGTGCGTGTTGTGGTGGCTGCGCTGAATCATCGCGGGACCTCCAGCATGATGGTGGTTCCTGCACCCGGTGCGCTGAACACCCGTGCGGTTCCGCCCACCTCGCCCACGCGGCCAATGATCGACTCGGACATGCCCAGTCGGTTCGGGTCGCGCTCGGCGTTGGGGTCGAAGCCGACACCGCTGTCGGTGACCACGGCGCGCACCACGGTGTCGGTCTCACTCAGGGTCACGTCGGCGGTGGATACTCCCGCGTGACGGCGCACGTTTTCCAGGGCTTCGGCGAGGGCCAGTAGGATCGCCTGACCGCTGTGGGTGTAGGCGGAGAGGTTGGCGCTGCCGTGGATGGCCACGGTGAGGCCGGCGCGTTCGAAGCGTTCCCGCAGTAGCTTGAGCTCATAGTCGGGGGCCGAGGCCTCGGTGGTGGTGAGGAGGTAGTCGCCCGAGGCCTGGGGGTGCACCTCCTCGCCGGTGCGCAGGCGCTCCAGGAGCTTGCCGTCCGAGGCGGCCTGGGCGCGCAGGGCGTTTTCATCCACGCCGCGTCCCGAGTGGGCCAGCAGCGTCAGCGTGGCTAAAACCGTGTCGTGCAGCAGCCGGGCGTCACGGTGACGCTGAGCCTCACGCTCGCTACCCTGACGCTCGGCCAGATAGGCGCCGCCGATGCCGGAAATGCGCCGCATGATTCGTGGGAAGGTCTGATTGAGCCAGATCCCGAAGGCCAACGACACCGCCCAGGAACCCAGCACCAGCACGAGCGGGGCAAACACGCTGGTTTGCAGCGAGTGCAGGGCGATCATCAGGTGTGCCAGGGTTCCGGCGAAGAGCCCGGCGAGGATCAGGGTTTCCCCGCGGGTGGACACCAGAATCGTGGCCACCGATCCCAGTCCCCATCCGGCGATGGCGATGACCGCGGTGATGGTGGGCACCGCGGTTTTGCCCGCCGGATCGTTCCACAGCACCAGCATCACCGCCTGGCCCAGCCCAAAGGCGGTGAGTACACGGAACATACTGGGGCGTCCGGCGAGCATGACGTGGGCGGCGAGGTGCATCAGGATCAGCGACAGGGTGATCCCGAGCCCCGTGGTGGTCATCGCGCCGGGGGCAAAAACCGCGAGGAGTACGGTGAGCTCGGCGGCGATCGCGAAGGACAGGGTGGTGCCCGAGAGCAGCCGGGCGCGCTGCCAGAGGAAGCGTGAGTGATCGGCCTCGCTGAGCCCCAGCGCGGGGGAGCGGCGCGGTGCACGCCCCAGGTGCCGACCGGGCAGCTCGGGGGTGGTCGCGTCCTCGGGGTCCATACCTGGCAGTTTAGGGCTCAGTGGATAACAGTCGTGTGATGGCCGCGCCCACCGCGGGAAACTCGATCAGGAAGCCATCGTGGCCATAGATCGAGTTGATCACCGTGGCGGTATCCCCATCCAGGGCCCGGGGGACGCCGGCGGCGATCCGATGCTGGGTTTCCACCGGGAACAACCGGTCCGAATCGATGCCCAGAACCAGCGTGGGTGCGGTGACCCGCGCCAGGGCTGCCTCGACGCCGCCGCGATCCCGGCCCACGTCGTGAGAGTTCATCGCCTGCAGCAGGGTCAGATAGGAGTTGGCATCGAAGCGGCGGGTGAACTTATTGCCGTGGAAATCCAGGTACGATTCCAGCGCGAAGCGTCCGCCATCACCCAGCGGGCTGATCGAGGACTGCCAGATCCGGTCAAAGCGCGCGTTGAGCTCATCCGGTGCTCGGTAGCTGAGCATCGCGATGCGCCGGGCCAGCGCGAGGCCCGCGTGCGGACCCTCGCCGTCATCGGCATCGTAGTAGCGGCCCTGTGCCCAGCCCGGATCCATCGTGATCGCCTGCAGCTGAGTGAGATTTGAACCGATCTGGTCGGCGCTGATCGCCGCGGGGGCCGCGAGGACCGCGAGCCGGGCCACGCGTTCGGGATGGGTGACGCCCCACTCGATCGCGTGCATCCCGCCCATCGAGCCGCCGATCACCGCATTCCAGCGCTCGATGCCCAGGTGATCGGCGAGCAGTGCCTGCGCACGCACCTGATCGCGCACGGTCAGATAGGGAAAACGCTCACCCCACTCACGGCCGTCGGGGGCGAAGGAGGCGGGACCGGTCGAGCCCTGGCAACCGCCGAGGATGTTGGGAACCACGACGTGATAGCGGTCGGTGTCGATGGCGAGGCCGGGACCCACCAGCTCCGACCACCAGCCCGCGGTGTAGTGGCCGGGGCCGGCCTCACCGCGCACGTGGCTGTCTCCGGTAAAGGCGTGAATGATCAGAATCGCGTTATCGCGCTCGGGGGAGAGCTCCCCAAAGGTCTCATAGGCAATGCGCACAAACGGCAGTCGGCCGCCGCGCTCGGGCTCAAAGGCACCGAGGCCGGCGAACTGACGGTTGCCGGGCTTATCTCCGTCACGCCACGCCCCCGTTGCCGGAGGCTTACCCATGAGCGCCCGTGCCAGATCCTCGGTGATCATACTCGAGGGCACGGATTCTTCGGGTGTCTGCCAGTCCATGCCCCCATTGTGGCCGCTTCCCGGAATCAATGCGACATTGTGACGTCGCATCCGAACGGAACTGAGAAAATAACCGGGCATGCGGGGCGGATATGACGCACCGACCACCGGTCAGAACTGGGCGTTCCCTCCGCGCGCACGCCCGAATCTGGAACCGGGGCTAGACTAAGCGCATGCAGCAGCCCCGATTCCTTCGTCGACTGATGGATCCCACCTCGCCCCAGCATGCGCTGGCGGCGGCCGGAATTCTTGGTGCCCTGACCCTGATCGACCCGGCCAAGCGCTCCCCAGCAGGCCGACTTGCCCTTCGCGCCGGACTCGGCGTCACCACCGGTGTGCTCACCTGGGTGAGCCTCGGCCGTGAAGATGGCCTCGCCCGTAACCCCCTGGCCCGGCTCGGCGTCTCCGTCGGTGCCGCCGGCGCCACCATGGCCTTCGCCGAGGTTGGCGAGAAGATGGACGCCGCCGTGATGAGCGCCCTGGTGACCCGTCGCGTGCGCAATCCGCGCCTCCTGCTGGCGGGTGCCACCGGTGCTCTCTCGCTTGCGGCCAGCGCCGTGGACATGCGCGACACCATGACCATCACCGCCCACGATGAGCACCCCGAACACACGGTGGAACTTGAGGCCGGTGCCTACGATGTGATCGCCGGGATGCTGGAGTTCACCGCCGACCACTCTTCCAAGGCCCTGCGCTCCCAGCTCACGGTGGCTCGCGAAACCATTCCGCTGCTCGGCGTGGATGGCGGCGACACCGTGATTCTCAGCGTCGATGAGAGCGCCCCGCGCGCGGTCCCGCACACCTTCGTCTTCCCGGTCAAGGCGCGCTTCCGCTCCTACGGGATCCCGGTTGAGGCCAGCCTGGAGATCGAGGATGGCCGCATGCGCCGTCTGGTCACCGAGCTGATCGATGACCCCAACGGCATGTACGAGGAGCCGATGCTGGGCGAGCCCGAGTGGCCCGCCCGCGCCGACATCTCCTTTGTGCTGGATTCGGCCGAGCCCGCACCCGCGCCGCTCACCCCGGCGCCGAGCCACGCCTAGCCCGGACGAGTCTTCGGAACGCCCAGTCTCACGCAACACAAAACCGGCCGGATGCTGATGCATCCGGCCGGTTGTGTGTGTGCGGGCTAGGCGCGCGAGAGCACCAGTGCGCGAGCCGCGGCCAGACCCACCTCGAGGTCGGCCTTGATGTCGTCGATGTTTTCCAGGCCGAGCGAGAGGCGCACGAGGCCCGGGGTCACACCGGCGGCAAGCTGGGCCTCGGGGCTCAGCTGGGCGTGGGTGGTGGAGGCCGGGTGGATCACCAGCGAGCGCACGTCACCGATGTTGGCGAGGTGGGAGAACAGCGAGAGGTTGTCCACGAGTGCACGACCCGCGTCCACGCCACCCTTGAGCTCGAAGGAGAGCACCGCGCCGACACCCTTGGGAGCGTAGCGGTTGGCCGAGGAGTACCAGGGGCTCGAGGGCAGGCCCGAGTAGTTGACCGAGGCCACATCCGGGTTGTTTTCCAGCCACTCGGCGATCTGCTGGGCGTTGGATACGTGGCGCTCGATGCGCAGCGACAGGGTCTCGATGCCCTGCAGCAGCTGCCAGGCGCTGTTCGGCGAGATCGCCGCACCGATGTCGCGCAGCAGCTGCACGCGGGCCTTGATGATGTAGGCCACGGCGTCGCCCACGGCCTCCGAGTAGGTGATGCCGTGGTAGGACTCATCCGGGGTGGTCAGGCCGGGGAAGCGCTCGGCGTTCTTCGACCACTCGAAGCGGCCACCGTCGATGATCGCGCCACCCACGACGGTTCCGTGACCGCCGAGGAACTTGGTGGCCGAGTGCACCACGATGTCCGCGCCGTGCTCGAAGGGACGGATCAGGTACGGGGTCGCGATGGTGTTGTCCACCACCAGCGGAACGCCGGCGGCGTGAGCGATGTCCGAGACGCCGCGGATGTCGAGCACGTTGATCTGCGGGTTACCGATGGTCTCGGCAAAGAGCAGCTTGGTGTTCGGGCGGATGGCGCGGCGCCACTCCTCGGGGTCGTCCTGGTTGATCACGAAGGTGGTCTCGATGCCGAGCTTCGCCAGGGTGTACTTGAAGAGGTTGAAGGTTCCACCGTAGATGGAGGAGGAGGACACGATGTGGTCGCCCGCCTGGGCGATGTTGAGAACCGCGTTGGTGGTGGCGGCCTGACCCGAGGCAACCAGCAGGGCGCCCGATCCACCCTCGAGGGCGGCGAGGCGCTGCTCAACCACGTCCTGGGTGGGGTTCTGGATGCGGGTGTAGATGTTGCCTGGCTCGGCCAGGCTGAACAGGTTCTGTGCGTGCTGGGCATCGCGGAACACGTAGCTGGTGGTCTGGTAGATGGGGGTGGCACGGGCACCGGTTACCGGGTCGGGTGCGGCACCGGCGTGGATCTGCTTGGTCTCAAACCGCCAGTTGGCGGCGTTTGCTGCATCGGTCATGGTTGTCCTCACGGGTCGGAAACTGTGGCGATCGGGCTGATCGAAAAAGTAGAAGTGGGTTGAGGCTAAACCGAACCCGCCACCCGTGGGAACCCCCGACCGACACACGACGTCATGCGCGGTGACTGGGGGACACGGTGTCCGCATCCGGCGATTGTGTCGGGGACGCGGGTGCGGGGTGATTCGCCCACCGAAACACTATCGCGTGTGGGGGTCCGCCGGGGGTGTGTCCGGCGGATTCGGGCATCCTTGCAGGATCGGTGTTTTGACCCCGGCGGGCGTACTCTATTCTCATGACTTCACAGCGCGTAGTGGTAACCGGAGCAAGCTCGGGAATCGGGGCGGCAACCGTCGCCCTGTTCCGTGACAAGGGATACGAGGTGCTCGGGGTAGCCCGCCGTGCCGATAAGCTCACCGAGCTGGCTAAGCGCACCGGCGCCGACGTGTTTGCGGCCGACCTCACCTCGGAGGACGACGTGGCGGCGCTCGCCGAATACGTGCGCTCAAACGGCGGCGTACAGATCCTGATCAACAATGCCGGGGGCGCGTTTGGACTGGCCAGCATCGAGGAGTCCTCGGTGGAGGACTGGCAGAAGATGTTCGACATCAACGTGCTGGGCACCAAGCGGGTCATCTCGGCCCTGCTGCCCACCATGCGCCGCAGCACCGCAGCCGGCGAGACCGCCTCGATCGTCGGGGTGACCTCGATTGCCGGACACACCGCCTATGAGGGTGGTGGCGGCTACAACGCGGCCAAGTTTGCCGAGCGTGCGCTGCTGGACGTGCTGCGTCTGGAGCTCTCCGGCGAGCCGATCCGGGTGATCGAGATCGCCCCGGGCATGGTCCACACCGAGGAGTTCTCCCTGGTGCGCTTCGGCGGCGACCAGGCCCGCGCCGATGCCGTCTACGCCGAGGTGCCCAACCCGCTGAGCGCCGAGGATATCGCCGAGGCCATCGTGCACGCGGTCGAACTGCCCGGCCACGTCAACATCGACCACCTCACGGTCAAGCCGGTCGCCCAGGCGGCACCACATAAGGTCGCCAAGGGCGAGCTGAAGATGAAGCGCTAGTTTCGGGCTAGCCCGGCTCGCACCCGCAGGAGGAGCGCCGGGTGAGCGTGTAGGCAAACAGCTCGTGGACCGGGGAGTCGGGGACATAGCGGACCAGAAGCTCGATGGCCCGGTTGGAAATCTGCCGGATCGGCTGGGCGATCGTGGTGAGCGGGGGCACCGCGAACTCGGTCTGCTCGGTGCCATCG
Source organism: Mycetocola sp. BIGb0189 (assembly GCF_024810155.1). Taxonomy (NCBI): domain Bacteria; kingdom Bacillati; phylum Actinomycetota; class Actinomycetes; order Micrococcales; family Microbacteriaceae; genus Mycetocola; species Mycetocola sp. BIGb0189. The sequence continues at coordinate 60,353 of NZ_JANUED010000005.1, read as the reverse complement.
AAGCCGACGATCGCCAGGTCCTCGGGCACCCGCAGCCCGTTGACGTGTGCCGCGTAGAGCACCCCGAAGGCCTGCTCATCGGTGGTTGAGTAGATCGCGCGCGGACGGTCGGGCTCGGCCAGCCAGGCGGTCGCGATCCGTGCCGCGGCGGCGCGGGAGATCTCGGCCGGACGTTCCTCGGCGCGCACGGTGATACCCGGATTGCGCTCGGCATGCCGGGCCAGCGCGGCCTCGAAACCCGCGCGGTGCTGCTGGGCCCCGGCGGTTTCGCCCAGCCCGTTGAGCATGCCGATGCTGTCATAGCCGTGGTCCAGTAGGTGGGCGGTGGCGTCCCTGGCGGCGGCCTCGTAGTCGATGGTGAGCGAGCTGACCCCGTGTGCGTGATCGATCGGGTGCAGCACCAGAACCGGGACATTCTCGCGGCGGAATGCGCTGAGATCGGGGTTGTCGAAGAGCGAGACCAGGATCACCCCGTCGACCCGGCGGCCGAGGAAGGACGCGCAGTGCCGGGTTTCCTGCTCGGGGTTTCCGGCGGAGTCGGCGATGATCAGCAGGTGATTGTGGGCGAGGGCCGCATCCTCCAGGGCCCGGGCCAGCTCGCCGAAGTAGGGGTTGGCGATGTTGGGCACGATCAGCCCGATCGAGGAGGTTTTGCCGGCGCTGAGTGCGCGGGCGAGTGCGTTGGGCTGATAGTTCAGCTCCGCGGCGGCGGCCAGCACGCGCTCCCGGGTCTCCGGGGAGACATTGCGCGGGCCGTTGTTGAACACGTAGGAGACGACCGCGGTGGAGGTTCCCGCGAGCTGCGCTACGTCCCTGCCTGTGGCCACGGGGCACCCCTGTTTCTACTCGGTTAGATATCACGATCCTAGCGTGGCTGCCGCCGGGAGGCGGGATCCGCTTGCATGCGCGTCGCCTGCGCGATAGGGTCATCTAACCGCTTAGTCTATGCGGTTAGATCCGGTGGTGTGGATGATCCCCCCTGAAGTCCACACCACCCCTCACTCTCGTGAAAGGACTCCTCACATGAGGCGTGTTTCCCTCGCGCTGGTAGCCCTGTCGGCCACCGCGGCGCTCGCACTCTCCGGCTGCTCGGCCAGCTCGGGTGACTCCGGTTCCGCGGACGGTTCCGTGGTGAAGCTCCTCGGTGCCGAGGACCCGGCCACCTTTGCCCCGGTCATCTCCGCCTTCGAGGCCGAGAACAAGGGCACCACAGTGAAGTACACCCAGGTGCCCTTCGACCAGCTCTCCAGCACGCTGCAGCAGCGGCTGGCAGCCAAGGACAAGGACATCGACGTCTACACGGTCGATCAGCCCAACGTTTCCCAGCTCGCCGCGCAGGGATTCCTCGAGGACCTCAGCGACCTGAAGGACCAGGCGAAGAAGGCCACAACCCCCGAGCAGTACTCGGTCAACGTGTACCAGGACAAGCTCTGGGCGCTGTCGGTCTGGAACTCCACCCAGATGATGTTTGTCAACAACGACGCCCTGGCCAAGGCGGGCATCGCCGCCCCCAGCGCCAACCCGGCCGAGCGCTGGACCTGGGAGCAGACGGTGGACGCCGGTAAGGCCGCACAGGCTGCCGGCAGCAAGTGGGGCCTGCTGTTCGAGCAGGTCGAGGGCTACTACCAGCTGCAGCCCCTCGCCGAATCCCTCGGCGGAGGCTCGGGCATCACCGGTAAGGACATGCTGACCGCCGATGTGACCAACCCCGGCTGGACCAAGGCCATGCAGTGGTACGCCGACCTCTACTCCAACAACGTTTCCCCGCGTGGGGTGGGCGGATTCCAGACCAGCCCGGTTTTCGCCGACGGCGACGTGCCCTTCTTTATCGGTGGGCCGTGGGACGTGGGCAAGTTTGCCGAGAACGCCAAGTTCAACTGGAGCGTCGTCCCGATGCCCGCGTTTGCCGGCGGTAAGGCCGTGACCCCCAACGGCTCCTGGTCCTGGGGCATCAACCCCGCCTCGGATCACAAGGATGCCGCCAAGAAGTTCCTGGAGTTCGCCGCACTGAACCCCGCCGGTAACCTCGCCACCACCGAGAAGACCACGATCATCCCCGCCAACACCGAGGCACAGGCCAAGTACCTGCCGACCCTTGAGGCCCTCGGCGGAACCCACAGCACCGGGGTCGCCGACCTGATCACCGAGGAGATCAAGACCACCGCCGTCCCGCGTCCGGTTTCGGTGGGCTATGTGCAGTTCGAGTCGATGATGAACAAGGCCTTCGCCGACATTCGTAACGGCTCCCCGGTGGAGGCACGCCTGAAGGACGCTCAGTCCCAGATCGAAGCCGCCTGGAAAAAGTTGCGATGACCGCACCCGGCGCACGCATTCAGCGCCCGCGCGCCGCGTCCCCCCTCCCCGGGACGCGGCGCCCGCGCCGGCGCTCCCGCCTGGTCTGGCGGCCCACGCTGGTCGCGCTGGCGTTCCTCTCGCCCGCGCTGATCGGCCTGGTGCTGCTGCGCCTCGCCCCCGCGGTGGTCGCGTTCTGGCAGAGCCTGCAGGGTGGTGGCATCCTCTCCGGGGGTGAGCACTTCGTGGGCCTGGACAACTATGTCGAACTGTTCTCGAGTGCCGACTTCATCGGCTCGCTGCTGGTGACCCTGCTCTTTACGGTGATCATCAACCCGGTGCAGGTCGCGATCGCGTTCCTGCTTGCGGTGCTCTACACCCGGCGGGCGGCGGGATCGGGATTCTGGCGCTCGCTGGTGATCCTGCCGATCGCCGTTCCGCCCGCCGTCTCCGCGGTTATCTGGAGCGTGATCTACCGTCCCGACGGCCTGGGAAACGCATTCCTGGGGATGCTGGGCCTGCCCGCGCAGCCCTTCCTCACCTCGCCCACGCAGTCGCTCACCGCCATCATGGTGCTGCTCAGCTGGGTCGGGGTGGGCTACTGGATGCTGTTCCTGATTGCCGGCATCAACGACGTCCCCACCGAGCTGTATGAGGCCGCCTCCCTGGATGGGGCGAGTGCCTGGCGTCAGCTGTGGACGATCACCTTCCCGCTGGTACGCCGCCCGCTGGCCTTTGTGCTGGTGGCCGATACGGTGTCCAACTTCCTGGTGTTCGCACCGGTTCAGATATTGACTAAGGGGGGCCCGGAAGGATCAACAAACCTGCTCATGCACGATATTTTCAACCGCGCCTATACGCTCGGGGACCTCAATACTGCCCAGGCCGAGGTCATCATCCTGGTGCTGCTGACCCTGGCGATTGTCGCGGTCCAGTTCCGCCTGCTCAAGAGTGAGGACGCCGCATGAGTGTGACCGTGACCCGGCGTCCGCGCCGACTGCGCACCCGCTATCTGCTGCTCTCGCTGGTGGGGGCGCTGATCGGGCTGGCCTTCCTGCTGCCGCTGTGGTGGACGCTGGTGAACTCGCTGCGTCCGGGCAGTGACACCTTCGCCTTCCTCAACCCGCTGAGCTGGCAGACCTTCTTCACGCTGAGCCCCAACCTCGACAACTACGTCACGCTGTTGAGTGGGGATCTGGGCCGGGCGATCGGCAACTCGCTGTTTATCAGCGTGGTCACGGTCGTGGCGGGTCTGCTGATCTGCGCGATGGCGGCGTTCGGTCTCTCGGCCATTCCGTTCCGCGGACGCGGGGCGATCTTTGGCATCGTGATCCTCTCCTTCCTGATCCCGTTTGACGCGATCGCGATTCCGCTCGCGGACATGTTCCGCGACTGGAACCTGCAAAACACGTTTATCGGACTGATCCTCCCGGGGATCGGTAACGGCATGGCGATCTTCCTGATCCGCACGTTCTTCCTGGCGATCCCCACCGAGCTGGTCGAGGCCGCGCGCCTGGACGGCCTGGGCTGGTGGGGCGTGTTCCGCCGGATCTACCTGCCGCTCTCGAGGCCGGCGCTGATCGGCGCCGGACTGACCCTGTTCCTCTTCCAGTGGCAGGCGTACATGTGGCCGCTGCTGATGGGCACCGATCAGAACCACATCGTGGGTCCGGTCGCGCTGTCCAACCTGCAGGGCCAGTTCAACGTGGACTACGGCGTGATGTTTGCAGCCTCGGTCATCCTGACCCTCATCCCGCTGCTGATCATCATGATCTGCCAGCGCTACTTCATTCAGTCGGTGAGCACGTCCGGGCTCAAGTAGCCCGCGTGCCCGACACCCGCTTCAACCCAGAAGGAACCCCTTCATGACCTCGCTTCACCACGTCATCCTCGACACCGATATCGGCTCCGATGTTGATGACGCCCTGGCCCTCTCCCAGCTGCTAGGCACCTCCAACGTGACCCTGCTGGGTGTGACCACCGTCTACGGCGACACCCTGCTGCGCGGACGCCTCGCAAGGCGTCTGGCCGGTATGGCCGGCCGCGACATCCCCGTCTACTCGGGGCTGCGCGAAACCATGTCCGGTCGCGAGGTGTGGTGGCCCGGACACGAGGGGAGCCTGCACCCGAACCTCGAGCGCGAGAGCGTGCACGAGGGCGAGGCGATCCGCTTCCTGGTGGATACCGTGATCGCACGTCCGGGTGAGATCGACGTGATCGCGATTGGACCGCTGACCAACATTGCCGCGGCGATTCAGGCCCACCCGGACTTCGCCTCCTCGGTGCGTCACCTGTGGATCATGGGTGGTGCGTTCACCAGCACCGAACCCGAGCACAACTTCCGCAGCGACATCACCGCCACCAACATCGTGTTTGGTGCCGGGATCCCCACCACCGTGACCGGGCTGGAGGTGACCCGTAAGATCGAGATCCGTGCCGACCAGCTGGAGGAGATCGGCCGCTCGGGTGAGCTCGGTGCCGCGCTGCGCGCCGACGTGCAGCAGTGGTGGGACTACTGGAACGAGACCTGGAACGTGCCGCACGACCCGGTGACCGTGCTCACGATGACCCGTCCCGACCTGTTCGGGTTCTCCCCGCAGGGCCGGATCGAGATGATCGAGGGCGGCGAGGAGGACGGCCGCAGCCTGTTCCACCTCGATGCCGCCGGAACCGTGCGGGTGGCCACCGATGTGGACGGCGTGGCCGTGGGCGAGGAGATCGTCACCGCGATCGGCATCGCCGGCGCCGCCAAGGGCTAACAACGAGCAACGGCCCTCCCCGAGTGGGGAGGGCCGTTTGCCGTGTTCGGGCTAGCGGGCGTCGGCGGGGGTGTCTCCGAGCGGGCTGTCCTCCGGGGTGCCATCCTCCGGCGCACCGTTCTCTGGTGCGTCCGAGAACGACAGCTTGGGCACAAACAGCAGCAGCACCACGGCCACCGCGGCCGACAGGCCACACACGGCCCAGACGGTCATGTAACCGGCCAGCGAGGAGGCACCGGCGGTCACCGTTGTGGCCGCGCCGCCGATCAGCACGATGCCGAAGATGGCCGAGGAGAACGAGCCTCCGATGGTCTTAGACGTGCTGGTCAGTGCCGAGGCGATGCCGGTGCGGCCCGGGGGAGCGGCGGCGGCCGCGGCGGCGGGCAGCGCACCCACCAGGGCACCCGATCCGACCCCGGCGATCATCATGCACATCACCACCTCCCACACCTCGAGGTGGAAGGGGATCAGCAGCAGATAACCGGCGGCCACCGAGATCGCCGAGGCGATTAGCGCGATTCGCGGAGTCGCTCGCTTGGAGACGATCGGGAACAGGATCGCGCCGATGATCATCGAAATCAGATAGGCACCGATCAGGAGCGAGAGCTGACCGGCGGGCAGCCCCAGCCCGTAGCCGTTTTCGCGTGGGGTGCCCGCATAGGTGCTCAGCGGCACCTGCGCGCCCAGCACGCTGATGCCCACCAGCCCCGCGGTGAGCTGCACCGGCCACATGCGCGACTGACGCATCAGGCGCAGATCGATGGCGGGGTCCTTCTGCTTGAGCTCATAGCGGCCAAACGGCCAGAAGCCGATGATGCCCAGTGCGATCGGGATCCACACCCACCAGGTCTCCACCCCGTTCAGGCGCAGCAGCGAGAGCCCGCCGGTGATCAGCGCGATGTTGATGCTCAGCAGCACAAAACCGGTCAGATCCAGCGTGCGCTTCTCGGGCAGCGGCTCGGACTCCCGCACCCCAAACAGAATGACAAAAAACACCAGGGTGACCGCAATGGCCGGGATCGCCAGGGTGGTCGGAACGTCCCCACCCAGCGCCTCAAAGATGCGCCCGCCACCGAGTGCCCCGAGGATCGCGCCGAGCTCCAGCGCCACCACGAGCAGGCCCGCCGCGCGGCGGGTATCTCCGGCGGCGCTGCCGGTGCGGCGGCCGCGGTCAAAGATCAGGGCGATTTCCAGCGGAAGCCACACCGAGAAGAACCCCTGGATCGCCCAGGCCCCCAGGAACACCCAGAATGAGTCGGCGGCCACCAGCGCCCAGCTGCCGATCGCCGTAAACACGGTCGCGATCAGCAGGATGCGTTTATGCCCGTACATGTCGCCAAGCTTGGCCATAATCGGCACCACGATGGCGGTGAGCAGCAGCTGAGAGGCCTCAAACCAGTTGAAGTCGGCATCGTGGATGCCCAGGTGCTTCACGATGTCGGGAACCAGGGGAATGTAGTAGCCCTGGATGATGCCGCTGCAGATTTCCACCAGCACCAAAAAACCGATCAGCGAGGCGGTGACGCCCAGCGCCCGGCCTCCCTTTCGGGCAAAACGTCCCTGTAATTCGACCATGTCGAAATAGTAGGGGTAAAGTCGAGGGTTCATGCCGCGGCATGCCCAACCGAGTCCTCGGATTACGGCGGGAGCGAGCTACGGTTGAACAGGCGGGATGCGACCCATCCGGCAAACCTCAATCTTCAGGAGATACAAACAATGGGAATCTATCTGACCGGTGGGCTTCGCGTACCGGCGGCTGGAACCGCCGCCGCGGCCGGAAGCCTGTGTGCGGAGCTGTGGGGCCGATTCATCGCCGACGTGCGCAGCCAGGCCGGGGAAGACACCCGCATCGTGGTGCTCGCGGTGGGGGACACCGCGGCCAACCAGGCGCGTGAGCTGGTCGAGGCCGCTCACCGTGAGGGGGATGCACGCTTCAGCGTGGTCACCACCTCCGACACCTTTGACCTGCAGGCCATCGCGGTTGCCAGCGCCATCGTGGTGGTGGATGGCGAGCCCGAGGCCGTGCGTGCGGCCCTGGCCCCGATCGACGGTGAGATCCGTCGTCGTGTGGCCGCCGACACCCCCTACCTGGGTATCGGGGCGGGCGCGATCGTGGCCGCCGAGAAGGCCCTGATCGGCGGCTGGCGGATCGGCGGCGTGCCGGTGAGCCCCGAGGAGTACGGCTTCGGTCTGGATGAGGTGACCGTGGCCCAGGGCCTCGGCCTGCTCGACCTCAGCGTCGTGACCGCCCCCGCCGCCACCGGCAGCCTCGGCCGTCTGGTCGCCGCAACCGAGGGCGCGCTGGTGCCCGGCGGTATCGGGATCGACACCGAGACCGCGCTGATCATCGCCGACGGCCGCCTCGAGGTTGTGGGCAAGGGCAGCCTGTGGCAGGTCATCGGTTCCGAGCACGGCGTCACGGTCTCCACCCGCGGCGCGTGAGCTTGAGCCTCCCTGCAACGCCCGCCTCGGCGGACGAGTACGGGCTGCTGCCTGCAACACTTTCTTCCGCGGCCGAGCGCGGGCTGCTGCACCCCCAGTGGGCTGCGGCGCTCGCGCCGGCCGCGGAGGCGTATGCGCGGGCGGTCGCGAGCCTGGCGGACGAGCCGGACTTTCTGCCCGCGCCCGAGCTGGTGCTGCGGGCGTTTGCCCATCCGCCCGCGCACACCCGCGTGCTGATCGTCGGACAGGACCCCTATCCGACTCCGGGACACCCGGTGGGCCTGGCCTTCTCCGCCGATCCCGCGGTGCGCCCGATCCCACGCAGCGTGGCCAACATGTTCAGGGAGCTGCACACCGATTTAGGCATCACCCCGCCCGCCTCGGCCGACCTTTCGGCCTGGGCCGAGCGCGGCGTGCTGCTGCTCAACCGGGTACTGACCGTGGCCCCGGGACGAGCCGGGTCCCACCGTCGTCGCGGCTGGGAGGAGTTCACCGACCGGGCGATTGCGGTCCTGGCGGCGCTCCCGCAGCCTCCGGTCGCAATCCTCTGGGGCAACGATGCGCGCACCCTGGCCCCGGCGCTGGCCGGGACCACGGTGATCGAGGGTGTACACCCGAGTCCGCTGTCGGCCTCCCGCGGCTTTTTCGGGTCCCGGCCGTTCTCGGCGGCGAATACGGCGCTGGTCGCGGCGGGACAAGAACCCGTGGACTGGTCGCTCCCCGAGGACACCCTGTTCTAGAATTTCCCCATGATCTCGCTTCGTCCCGTTCGCGCGGAGGATGCCCCCGGCATCGCCGCGATCTACGACCACTATGTGGCCACCTCCACGATCACCTTTGACGAGGTGCCGCGTCCCGTCGCCGATTGGGAGGCGCGGATCGCGCGGGCGGATGCGGCCGGGCTGCCGTTCCTAGTCGCGGTCGAGACGGACACCAACGCGGTGCTCGGCTACGCCCTCGCCAACCCGTGGAGCGACAAGTCGGCCTTCCGCTATACAGTCGAGCACTCGATCTACCTCGACCCGGCCGCCGCCGGACAGGGGCTCGGGTCGCTGCTGCTTGGTGCACTGCTGGATGCCTCGGCCGCCGCCGGTCTGCGCCAGATGATCGCGGTGATCACCGACGAGGGTACCGAGGCCTCCCTGGCCCTGCACCGCCGTTTTGGTTTCACCGATGCCGGTGCCCTGGCCCGGGTTGGGTATAAGTTTGACCGCTGGGTCGGGGTGCGTTTCTTCCAACGCGAGATCCCGCAGCCCGGGGCATAGCCGCCGGTTGGCGGCTGCGCCGCGTCTCGGCCTCGCCGCGGTGTCGGCCGTGCGGTGTCTGATCGAGGACTCGCAGCCCGGCGGATCGCGGCTTCCGGATGCCCGTGGGCCCCGTGATCGCGCGGGGCGTAACCGGAAACGCGCCCGGCGGATCCTTGCTTCCCGGACGCAGACGTGACAGCCTGACGTGACAGCCCGGGCATCCAGATCGTGATGGGTGTGGATGCCACAGCCGATCGAACGGAGCACCCGCATGCCCCTGTTTTCCCGTCGCCGGTCCTCGCAGGCCGCGCCGATTCCGAAAAAGCCCACGCTGTGGACCGACGGGTTTGGCCGGGTCGCGACCCGCAGCCTGCAGGTTCTCGTGGTGCTCGCGCTGGTCGCGGCCGTGCTGTACCTGGTGTCTCAGGTCAGTGTGATCCTGATCGCGGTGATCCTGGCGCTCATCCTCTCGGCGGCGATCTCGCCGTTTGTCTCCTGGATGCGCCGGCGCGGCGTGCACACGATGCTGGCGACCTGGATATCGCTGCTAGCCATCGTGATCATTCTCGGCACCGTGGTGTGGCTGATCGTCTGGGCCGTGCAGAGCCAGTGGGACGACCTAGCCGATTCCGCCTCCGACGGGCTGAGCACGCTCCAGGGCTACCTCAAGGATCTGCCCTTCACCATCTCCGATGATCAGCTGGATGATTTCAAGGACTCGATCTCAGGCTTCCTCACCAGCGCGCAGTTCGGCAACGGTGCCCTGGCCGGGGTCTCGGCGGCCACCAGCTTCTTCACCGGGCTGGTGCTGATGATCGTGGTGCTGTTCTTCTTCCTCAAGGACGGTCCGAAGATCTGGGAGTTCCTGCTGCGTCCCTTCACCGGTGAGGGCTATGAGCGTGCCCGCCGGGTCGGGGACAAAACCGTGAGCGTGCTCGGCGGCTACTTCCGCGGGACCGCCGCGGTGGCCGCCGTGGATGCGATCGGCATCGGGATCGGTCTGGCCATCGTGGGCGTTCCGCTCGCGCTGCCGCTGGCCGTGGTGGTGTTCATCATGGCGTTTATCCCGATCGTGGGTGCAACCCTGGCCGGTGCCGTGGCCGCACTGGTGGCCCTGGTCGCCAACGGCCCGGTGGCCGCGATCATCGTGATCGGTATCGTGGTCCTGGTCAACCAGCTTGAGGGGAACTTCCTGCAGCCGGTTCTGATGGCCCGCTCGCTCAAGCTGCACGCCCTGGTGGTGCTGCTCGCCCTGACCGCCGGCACGCTGATCGCCGGCATCATCGGCGCGGTCCTGGCCGTGCCGATCGCCGCGGTCGCCTGGGGCATCATCTCGGTCTGGAACGGGGAAAACACCCCCGCCATCCCGGCCCAGCAAAAACGCCCCGAAGAGGTCTAGCGAAGCGCGGAGGCGGCGGAAACCGAATTCACGCCCCGCGTTCAGTCACCTTGGCCACCGCCGTCTGGGCTCCAGGCGGCGGTGTCGGGGGTGATCGCCTGGGCGATGCGCGTGCTGATCACGCCGAGTTGGTGCACCTGCTGATCGGTGAGCGATTCGAACACGAGTCTCTTGACGAGGGCGTGGTGCGCCGGCGTCGACCGCAGGACGTGCTCGTGCCCCGCGTCCGTCAACACGGCGAGGGTTACACGCCCGTCGGTTGGGTCGATTTCTCGGCGGACCCAGCCCTTCTTCTCCAGCCGGGAGATCGCGCGCGACAGCCGGGAGAGCGTGCTGCTCGCGTAGCCGGCGAGTGTGCTCAGGCGCTGCGTTCGTTCGGGTGCGGTGTCGAGCGCAAACAACAGGCCGTGCTCGAAGTGGGTCAGCCCACTGTCGCGCTGCAGTTGTGCATCGAGCGCTGTGGGAAGACGCTCGATCAGGGTCGCGACCGATGCCCATACTTCGAGCTGGCCAGCACTCAGCCCGGGCTCGTTGGAGGAGTAGTGCATGACACAAGGCTATGCCACGGCCCGGAGTTGCTCACTCGCCACGCCGATTAACTTGCCTGGGCAAGTAAACCCGCATATTGTTACTTGCCCAGGCAAGTGAATTGCCTGCATGGAATAGTCTGATAGGGAGCGACACATGGAATTACAGCTGCGCGGTAAGACGGCGTTTGTGAGCGGATCAACACAGGGGATCGGGTTCGCCATCGCGTCCGGTCTGGCCGCCGAAGGGGCGCGAGTGATCGTGAACGGACGGTCCTCCGATCGTGTCGAGGACGCCGTGAGGAAGCTCCGCGCCGAGTACCCGGATGCCGACCATGCGGGGTTGAGCGCGGACTTTGGTGTGCTCGACGAGGTGGATCGCCTGCTGCACGAGCTCGAGGATGTGGACATCCTCGTAAACAACGTCGGGCTCTTCGGGCTCGCCGAGTTCGAGTCGGTCTCCGACGCCGAGTGGATGCGGTATTTCGACGTCAACGTGATGAGTGGTGTGCGCCTCTCGCGTCATCTGCTGGGCGGCATGCTGCAGCGTGGGTGGGGGCGCATGTTGTTCATCAGTAGCGAGTCCGGGGTGAACGTGCCGGCGGACATGGTGCACTACGGCGTTACCAAGGCTGCGATGATTGCGCTGGGTAATGGGCTGGCTAAGCTCACTCGCGGCACCGGCGTGACGGTAAACACGGTGCTGGGCGGCCCCACCTACTCAGATGGCGTCGCGGCGGCCGTCGAGTCGCTTGCGGGGTCGCAGTCCGCTTCCGTGGAGGCGGTCAAGGAGGCGATCATCGGCCAGAACAGAACAACCCTCCTGGAGCGGTTCATCGAGCCATCCGAGATTGCGAACATGGTGACGTATCTCGCCAGCCCACGGGCATCGGCCACCAATGGAGCGGCGATTCGGGTCGATGGGGGTGTGCTCACTGCGATGCTGTAAGCTGTGAGGATGCGACGACTCGAGCGTCGAAACGGCTCTGTGTGGCGCAGACCGCATCGCCGACGCTGTGGGGCTCTAGCGCAGGGTCGCGAGCCCACCCAGGATGAGGTCGATGCCGAAGCCGAATTCGGCGCTCTCGCTCTCCGAGGTGCCGGTGGGTGCAGCGGCACCGAGCGAGCCCGCCTGGGCTCGCTGCTGTTCGTGGGAGACCTGGCCGAGGATGAAGTGCAGCAGCACGCCGGAGACCCGCGCCGCGGTTTCGGGGTCGGTGCCCGCATCTACCAGGGCTGCGGTGAGGTCGATGCCCGGTGCCTCGGCACCCAGACCGAGGGCGAGCGTGCTGGCGACCACCTCGGCACCGTCACGGTAGGCGAGCAGGCGTTCGCGCAGGGCCAGGCAGCGGGCGCGCACCCGGTCGGTGCCGGGGGAAGTCTCGGATGAGGGCACCTCGACGATCAGATCGGCCAGGTGGGCCAACAGGCTCTGCTTATTTTCATAGTGCCAGTACAGGGCGCTGGGCTGCACGTCGAGGGACTGTGCCAGGCGGCGCATCGTGAGGTCGGCGAGGCCGAAGGAGTTCAGGATATCCAGGGCCGCATCGGCCACGTCCTCCCGGGAGTGACGGGTCGGCGCGGACCGGGGGTTGCGTGAACTCGTCATGGTCATACTATACTCAGTGAACACCACATGAACACCGTTCAGGAGAACACCGTTCAGGCACTCCCCGTCGGAAGGATCCCCATGACCACCCGTACCTCGTTTGGTGGCGCAGACCTCGCCCGTATCGCCGTCTTTGCCGCGCTGATCGCGGTCCTCGGCATGCCCCCGGCCATCGCCGCATTCGGTGGGGCCGTCCCGATCACCGCGCAGACCCTCGGTGTGATGCTCGCCGGAACGATCCTCGGACCCTGGCGTGGCGCGGCCGCCGTGCTGGTGCTGGAGCTGCTGGCCTTCGCCGGTCTCCCGGTCCTCGCCGGCGGACGCGGCGGTGCCGGCGTCTTTGTGGGCCCGAGTGTGGGCTATCTGATCGGTTGGATCGCCGGGGTCATCGTGATCGGCCTGATCGTACGGGCTGACCGTCGTCGCCCCACGATCCTGCGCACCTCGATCGGCGTGGTTCTCGGCGGCATCGTCACCATCTACGCGTTCGGCATCCCCTTCCAGGCGGGCATCACCGGCCTGGGCTTCGGGCCGACCTTCCTCTCCAGCCTGCTCTTCCTCCCCGGCGACCTGATTAAGGCCGTGATCGCCGTCGCGCTGACCCTCGCGCTGTGGCGCGCCTACCCGCGTGCATTCGGGCAGACGTCGCGCCGCCCCCAGGCATCGTCGGATACAGTTACCTCCGTGAACGAATCCGCCCCCACCACCCCGCAGGCCTAGCCCGTGGCGGGTACCATCACCTTTGACCGGGTCGGCGTGCGCTTTGGCGACTACGATGCGCTGCGGGATGTGACGATCACGCTGACCCAGGCGCGGATCGGCATCATCGGGCTCAACGGCTCGGGCAAGTCAACCTTCGCCCGGATGCTCAATGCGCTGGTACTCCCCGGTGCCGGGGAGGTGCGTGTGCACGGGATCGACCCGAGCGCCGAGGCCGCCAGGGTGCGCCAGATCGCTGGGTTTGTGTTTGCCAACCCGGATGCGCAGATCATCATGCCCACCGTGGCCGAGGACGTGGCCTTCTCGCTGCGCGGCCGCGGGGTACCCAGGGCCGAAATCGCCGCGCGGGTGACCGCAGAGCTTGAGGTATTCGGACTGAGCGCGCTGGCCGACGCACCCGCGCACGAGCTCTCGGGCGGGCAAAAGCAGCTGCTGGCGCTGTGTGCGGTGCTGATCACCCGGCCGGATCTGGTGATCGCCGATGAACCCACCGCGCTGCTGGACGCCCGCAACCGCCGCCTGATCATCGACCACCTGTTCTCCGAGCGGGTACCGCAGCTGGTGCTGGTCACCCACGACCTGGACCTTGCCGCGCGCTGCGACGTGGTGCTGCGCTTCGAGGATGGACGCCTGCTTGAACACGGCGATCCGGCCGAGGTCATCGCCCGCTACCGCGAGGCCTACGCGTGATCTCCCTCTATCGCCCGGGCACCAGCCCGCTGCACCGGATGCCCGCGGGGCGCAAGCTCGCTCTGATCGGGGTGCTGGTCCTGGCCATCTCGATCTATCCACACACGCTGTGGACCCTCGGCATCGCTGCGGCCATCGTGGTTGCCGGATACCTGATCGCCGGGCTGGGATTCTCCGGGCTCTGGCGTCAGGTGCGGATGGTCTGGATGCTGATCGTCTTCACCGGGGTGTTCCAGCTGATCTTTGTGCCCTGGCCGGCGGCGACGATCACCACCACCCGGATCCTGCTGGTGATCCTGTGTGCGGCGCTGATCAGCCTGACCACCCAGACCTCGGCGATGCTCGACGCGATCGAGCGCGGCCTCACCCCGCTGTCACGGATCGGGGTGCGGGCCGATCGGATCGCGCTGCTGCTGGCGCTGACCATCACCGTGATCCCGGTGATCCTGGGCTTTGCCCGCGACATCATCACCGCCCACCGCGCCCGCGGGGTGCGTCCGGGCCCGCGCACGTTTGTGGTGCCGCTGCTGGTCCACACGATGCGCTTCGCCGACGAGCTGGGCGAGGCGCTGGTGGCCCGGGGCCTGCGCTCCTAGCGTGTGCACCAAACTCGAAACCGGAATAGGCTGGGGACATGGCACAGCTGCACGAACTTACCGCCCGTGAACAGAGCTTCCTCCTGCGAACCGGCGCCCTGCGTCCGAGTGAGCTGGTGGAGCACTACCTGGATCGCATCGAGAAGCACGGCGCGTCCATCGGCGCGTTTATCGTGGTGGATGCCGACGGCGCCCGCGAGCGCGCCGCCGCGCTGGAGGCCACCGGGCACCCCCGTTCCACCCCCACTGGCTCGTTTAGCCTGAGCGATCCCGAACACTTCCGGATCGAATCCCCCGGGGAGAACCCCGACCAGGTGCTCTGGGGTCTACCGCTGGCCGATAAGGATCTGGAGGCCCGGGCTGGGCTGCCCACCAGCTACGGCTCGCGGGTATTTGCCGGGGTGGTGTCGGAGCAGAGCGACGAGATCGTCGAGGCCGTGGATGCCGCCGGCGCGATCAGCCTGGGAAAAACCAACACCCCCGAGTTTGGCCAGCACGGCTTCACCGACAACCTGGTGGCCGGGCCCGCCCGTAATCCCTGGGACCGCAGCCTGCATGCCGGTGGTTCCAGCGGGGGAGCGGCCGCCGCGGTGGCCGCGCGGCTGCTGCCCTTTGCTCCGGGATCGGATGGGGGCGGCTCGATCCGCATCCCCGCCGCCGCGACCGGCCTGGTGGGGCTCAAGCCCTCCCGCGGCCGTGTGCCCGGCGGCTCGGGTATCGGCAGCGTGGGTGGGCTGGGCGTGGCTGGCCCGATCGCCCGCACCGTGGGCGATGCGGCTCTGCTGCTTGAGGGCATGATCGGCACCCCGGCCCCCGCCCGCTTTGCGCTGCGCGCCCCCGAGCTGGAGCCCGGTGCGCTGCTGCGCGCCGCCGATACCCCGCACGGCCGATTCCGGATCGGTATCCTGCGCGATTCGCCGTGGGCGGATGAGTATCCGATCGGGCTGGACGAGTCCGGTGAGCTGGCCTTCTCCGAGGGCATCGAGCACCTGCGTGCGCTCGGCCACGTACTCACCGAGATCCCGCTGGAACGCAGCGCCGGATACTCCAACGCCTTCCGCACCCTGTGGCGCAGCTTCCCGGCGGCAGCCCCGCTCCCCGAGGGGGCCGAGGCACTGCTGGAGCCGGTGACCGCGCAGCTGCGCGAGTCGGGCAAGGAGGTGCGCGCAACCGATCTGATCGCCGCCCTGGGCTTCTTTGCCCGCTTCGAACGCGACGTGATCGATCAGTTCTCCGGGTTTGATGCGATCCTCACCCCGGCGCTCGGTCAGAGCCCGCGAGCACTGGACTGGTACAGCCAGACCGATCCCGACCTGAGCTTCGAACAGCAGGTGCTGTACTCGCCCTGGACCTCGTTTGTGAACGCGACCGGGCTGCCCGGCATCGCGCTCCCGGTGAGCCAGGATGCGCAGGGTCTGCCCGCCGCGATCCAGCTGATCGGTCGCCCCGGCGACGAATTAACCCTGCTGAGCCTTGGCGCGCAGCTGGAGAATCGAATTGGCTGGCACGAACGGGTGCCCGCCGACTTCGCCTAACGGTCAAGCCGGCCGTCGGGGAATTTGTCCCCCATGAATGCCCCACGCGCGAGAGCCTTCTCCCGCGTGGGGCGTTTTTGTGTGCCCGAATCCCGGGGTATCCCGCCCCGGGGCGAGTATGGCGCGGGGAAAGCCCGCGGTGACGCCGGATTGTGGCGTCAATATTTTGTCCCCCATGCCCGCGGTGATCGGCGAGGGGACCGAAAGACTCCCGCCCTTTTTTGTCTGCGACCAACAATAAAAAGTGGTTCGGTCCGCGAAAATATCTGAAATTCCTACAAAAAGATAGCTCTATCTTCCCGTCGCGAAACGATGGTACGTTGATCGGACTTTGATGGGGAAACATCCGGAGAATGGATCGTATTCAATGGGGGAACTGGCTCAGGCCGGCGCATTTGTAGCGCGCAATTATGGTCAAAATCGAGGGCATGGGAATCGCCGGTGGCGAGGATGTGCACGATGAGCACACACCCGGCACACGGCGGCCAGCACGAAAACGAGCCGCCCGCGGAAACCGTCGAAACGGCGATCATCGAGGCCCAGGAACGGCAGTCCCAGGACATGCACGAGGCCGCGGAAACCCACGGTCGCCACGGTGCGAGCCCCGACAACCTGCTGACCCTCACCGAGGTCAGCGTGCGCGCCTCCTGGGGGCACATCTTTGGACCGGTGAACTTCTCGGTCAAGCGCGGGGGCACCACCGTCCTGGTCGGCCACGGCGGACGCGGTCGTACCGCGCTCCTGCTGACCCTCGCCGGCCGCATGCGTGCCTCAAGCGGCACCGTGGTCTCCTTCGGGCTGAACAACAACCCCGGTCACCTTTTCAAAAACGCAGCCCTGGGCTGGATCGACGAGGTGGACGAGGTCGTGCAGGCCATCCGGGTTCGCGACATCGTGACCGAGCAGCTGCGCTGGGGCGCCCCCTGGTATCGCTGGGTGCGTGTCGCCCGCGAGGAGGATCTGGAGCGCATGTGTCGCCCGGTCTTTGGCGATCTGGCACTGCCCGGTCTTGACGACATGGTTGAGGAGCTCCCCGAGCTGACCGCCGCGCTGTTCCGCATCGCCGCGGCCAACGTGCGCAAACCCGAGCTGCTCGTGGTGGGCGGGGTGGACAACCTCTCCAGCGACCAGGCTTCGGAAAAGCTTCTGGAACGCCTGATCGCGCTGGGCACCGAACAGACGGTGATCACCGCCGATGTCAACGGCCGCCGCGGTTCGGTGATCGCCGACGACTATGTGGAGGTGCCCAATCTCACCAACCAACAGTTTGTGAGCCTGGCCCTTGAGGAAGTTGAGGAAGCCCGATGATCGCCGCATTCTCCCCGGGGAGCGATTTCAAACGGTACTACCGCGGGACCATGCCCCGGCTGGCCCTGCTGGTCATCCTGATCATGCCGCTGATGTACGGCGCACTCTACCTCTGGGCCTTCTGGAACCCGTTTGGCAACGTGGACAAGGTCCCCGTGGCGATCGTGAACCTGGACACCGGGGCGGATGCCGGCAAACAGCGCATTCACGCCGGTCCGCAGGTCGTCAAGGGGCTGATCGATTCCAAGCAGCTCAACCTGATCGAGGTGAGCGAGGAGGAGGCCAAGACCGGGCTGTCCCACGGTAAGTACGACTTCACGATCACGATCCCCGCCGACTTCTCCACGGCCATCGCCTCGGTGTCGGGGGATAACCCGCGCTCGGCGGATCTGATCTTCACCTACGACGAAACCAACAACTACCTCTCCACCGTGATCGGCCAGGATGCCGCCGAGGAGGTCATCAACCAGGTCAGTGCCCAGGTGGGCAGCCAGGTGTTTGAGGCCGCACTGGACGGTGCCAAGGGAGCGATTCCCAAGCTTATCCAGGCGGCCAACGGGGTGGACACCCTGAACTCTGGGATGCAGCAGGCTAACCAGGGGGCGCAGGAACTCGCGACCAACCTGGTGACCGCGAAAGACGGGAGCGACAAGCTGGCCGGTGCGGTGGACGAGATCGTCACCGGGCTGGACGGCATCATCGGCAAGGCACAGGGCCTGGTCCAGGGCTCGGGCATTTCCGGGGCCGAGGTCCGCTCGGCCGTGCAGCGCATCGACGCGGGGGTGAACACCGCGGCAACGCTGCTCAACGATGCGGCGGCCACGCAGCAGAAGGCCGCCCAGGACCTGGACGCCGTCATCGCCGACCTCCGAGCCAAGGGGGAGGGCGGCCTGGCCGACCAGATCCAGGGTGTGCGCAACTCGATCGCCGCGAACCCGCAGGTCGCCCAGGCGAACACCACCATCGCCGAGGTACGGCGAGACACCAACCTGCTCGCCGGCCAGCTCAACAGCCCGGGCACCCAGTTCAACGTGGTGCTACAGGCCATCGAAAACGACCAGGTTGTCGGCGACCTGAACAAGGCCCGCAGCGGCGCCGACCAGCTGCGCAGCGGTGCCGATCAGCTCCGCACCGGGCTCGGGGAACTCAGCGCCGGGGCGAACACCCTGGCCGAGGGCACCCCCAAGCTGGCCGCCGGAACCGAGCAGCTGGCCGAGGCCGCCAAGACCGGCCTGAGCCTGATTCCCAAGTGGGGGAAGGACCAGGAGCGCAGCGTGATCCAGACGCTGGCCGAACCGGTCAAGCTGGTCGAGAAGACCGAGCACGAGGCCAAAACCTTCGCCTACGGCTTCGCACCCTTCTTCCTCGGACTCGCCCTGTTTGTGGGCAGCATCATCGCCTGGATGCTCTTCACCCCGCTTCAGGCGCGTCCGTTGGCGCAGGGGCTGGGATCCTTCCGCACCGTGCTGGCCTCGTTCATGCCCACCCTCGCGGTGGGTGGTATCCAGGGCACGATCCTGTTCCTGGTGATCTACTTCGGGCTGGGGCTCAAACCGGAGTATCCGATCGGCACGCTGGCGTTCATGTGGTTGATGTCCGCGATGTTCCTGGCGATGATCCAGATGCTCAATGCCCTCTTTGGAGCGGCGGTGGGCCGCGTGGCCACCCTGGCCCTGCTGATGGTGATGCTCACCTCGGCGGGCGGCATCTATCCGGTCCAGACCACCAGTCCGCTGTTCCAGTGGCTGCATCCCTTCGACCCGATGACCTATACCGTGACCGGGCTCAGACAGCTGATCATGGGCGGGATCGACTATCGATTCGGGGTCGCGCTCGCCGTGATCGGGGCACTCACGCTGGTGTTCCTGGCGGTGTCCACCTGGGCTGCGCGTCGCAACCGCCAGTACAACATGGACCGGCTCTACCCACCCATCGAGGTGTAGCGGGTTATCCCGCAGGGTTTTTCTCAGAATTTAGTGTCGCGAGCTTTTCCGTCAATCAGAAAGGACCACCATGTCAGAGCTGTATCGCAATGCCGCCGAACGCGAGGACGAGTCGCAGATCTCGATCAACCCCGTGTTTGCGCGTCCGGGTGAGGCCACGGTGCTGCCCCGCTTTGATCTTCCCGAGAACCAGATGTCCGGCGACACCGCGTATCAGCTGGTCCACGATGAGGCCATGCTGGATGGGAACTCCCGCCTGAACCTGGCGACGTTTGTCTCCACCTGGATGGATGACAACGCGGGCAAGCTCTATGTCGAGGCCGCCGACAAGAACATGATCGACAAGGACGAGTACCCGGCCACCGCGGCCATCGAGGACCGCTGCTGGCGCATTCTCGGGAACCTCTGGCACGTGCCGGACCCGCACAACACCATCGGTACATCAACCATCGGATCCTCCGAGGCCTGCATGCTCGGCGGCCTGGCGCTCAAGCGTCTCTGGCAGGAGCGTCGCCGGGCCGAGGGCAAGTCCACCGAGAAGCCCAACCTGATCCTCTCCGCCGGCGTGCAGGTGGTCTGGGAGAAGTTCTGCAACTACTGGGATGTTGAGGCGCGCTACGTGCCGGTGACCGAGGACCACCTGGTTCTCGACGGCTATGAGCTGGAAAAGTACGTGGACGAAAACACCATCGGTGTGGTCGCGATCCTCGGCCAGACCTACACCGGCCTGTACGAGCCGGTTAAGGAGATCGCCGCCAAGCTCGACGAGATCCAGGCCTCCACCGGCCTCGACGTGCGCATCCACGTGGATGGTGCCTCGGGTGCGATGGTCGCCCCGTTCTGCCAGCCCGACCTGGAGTGGGACTTCACCGTTGAGCGGGTCAACTCGATCAGCACCTCGGGTCACAAGTACGGCCTGGTCTACCCGGGCGTGGGCTGGGTCGTCTGGCGCAACAAGGAGGTGTGCCCGGAGAGCCTGGTGTTCCACGTGAGCTACCTCGGCGGCGACATGCCGACCCTGGCGCTGAACTTCTCCCGCCCCGGTGCCCAGGTCCTGCTGCAGTACTACCAGTTCCTGCGTCTGGGCCGCGAGGGATACCGCGAGGTGCAGCAGAACTCGATCGACGTGGCCACCTACCTGTCCTCGGAGATCGAAAAGCTCGATCCGTTCTCGCTGGTCAGCCGCGGCGACACCATCCCGGTGTTCGCCTGGAAGCTGAACCCGGGTCAGCGCAACTGGGACCTCTACGACTTGGCCGACCGTCTGCGCATGCGCGGCTGGCTGGTGCCCGCCTACCCGATGCCCGATGACCTGTCGGCCCTGGTGGTGCAGCGCATCGTGGTGCGTCTGGGCCTGAGCAAGGACCTCGCCGAGCTGCTGCTGGCCGCGATCAAGGAGGAGGTGGCGTTCCTGGAGAACCTGGACGCACCGATTCCGCGCGAAAAGGCCCGCACCTCGTTCGCTCACTAGGCGAGCCGCCGCACATACCTCGTTCGCTCACTAGCCTTCATCCCGGTCCCGCCCACACCCCAGATCGTGTGGGCGGGACCGGGACTCGCAGAGAGAAAGCGTCACCCATGACCCAGAGCAGCACCCCCTTTCCGCAGGCACAGCCGGCTTCGCTGCCGTTCCTGGTGCCGACCCTGAGCAGGCAGAGCGCCCTGTTCATGATCGGCTCGGCGCTGTTTGTGCTGGGCAGCGCGATGAACATCTGGCACTTTGATAACACGGCGGCGTCGAACCTGGCCTGCTTTATCGGGGCCTGGTTTTTCACCGCTGCGGGGCTGTATCAGCTGGTGCTGAGCGGGGATCCGGTGGTCGCGGTGCCCTATGCTCCGGGCAAGATGTTTCGTGCCGAGTGGTTGGCGGCGGCCACCCAGAGCTTTGGCACGATCATGTTCAACATCAGCACCTCGGCGGCGCTGCGGGCAAAGTCCGTGGACACCGAGAAGCACCTGGTGTGGAACCCCGACGCCGGGGGATCGGTGGCCTTTCTGCTCAGCGCGATCCTGGTCTACACCGCCTACTACCGCACCCGTGGCACGCTGTGGGAGCCGCGGCGCTCGGGATTCTGGGCGGCCCACATCAACATGCTGGGCTGCCTCGCCTTCGCGTTTTCGGCCGCGGGCTCGTTTGTGCTCAACGACGGCAGCGCCAAGGACGCGGGCCTGGCCAACTGGGGCACCTTCATCGGCGCGATCTGCTTCTTTGTCGCCTCGATGATTGTGCTCCCCAAACTCGGCTGGAACCGGCGCACTGCCGAGGTCGATGCCCGTTCTTGACCCCCTTTGTAATCGCTGTACAACCGGCACCCGTGCGGTGCCCCTCTGAAAGGTAAGTGAAACACTATGTGCACAAGAGTTGTTTGGCCCGATGCTAACGGTGCCGTGATCGTGGGCCGCAATATGGATTTCCACCTGGACCTGCTCACCAACCTGTGGAAGCTGCCCCGCGGGATCGAGCGTAACGACGGGGTCAACGGGGATCTGACCTGGACCGCCAAGTACGGCAGCCTGGTCGCCACCGCGTTTGACCTGGTCGCCTGCGACGGTATGAACGAGGAGGGGTTTGCCGGTCACATCCTGTGGCTCGCCGAATCCGACTACGGCACCGCCAGCGAGGGCGACGTCCAGCTGAGCCAGGCCGTCTGGCTGCAGTACTACCTGGACAACTTCAAGACCGTGGCCGAGGCCGTGGAATGGACCGAGAAGACCCAGGTTCGCATCGCCGAACTGCTGGATCCGACCAGCGGCAAGCCGCCCACACTGCACCTGGCGATCAACGACGCCAGCGGCGACTCGGCCATCATCGAGTACACCGACGGGACCCCCACGGTCTATCACAGCCGTGAGTACACGGTGATGACCAATTCGCCCACCTACGATAAGCAGCTGGAGCTGGCGGCGAAGATCGAGGGCCTCGGTGGGGATGCTCCCCTCGGTGGATCGACCCTGGCCACCGACCGCTTCGCCCGTGCCTCCTACTATGTGGGCCGTCAGGAGCAGCCCAAGACCCAGCTCGAGGCCATCGCGGCGATGTTCAGCATCATCCGCAACGCCGCCCAGCCCTTCCGCCAGCCCGACCCGGGCAAGCCCGATGCGTCGCAGACCATCTGGCAGGTGGTGCTCGATCTGACCAACCGTCGCTACGCGTTCGAGTCGACCACCCGTCCCAACATCGTCTGGGTCGACTTTGACAAGCTGAGCTTCGCCGAGGGCACCGAGGAGCTGCGGCTCGACCTGGTCAGCAAGCTGGCCCTGGAGGGTGGCCTGGCCGGGGATGTCAGCCACCACTTCCACCAGGTGGGTCCGCTGACCGATCTGGGCCTGAACCTGGCCACGCGCTTTGTTGAGGTGGCCGCGCAGAAGCAGGACGAGTTCGCCGGACTGCTCAAGGAGGTGCGCCAGCTGGCTGGCGCGGTCAAGAAGTAGTCACACACATGCGGGGCCCCACCGGTTGGTGGGGCCCCGCTGGCGTGTGTGGCTAGCCGCTCTCGGCCTGGCGCTGAGCGCCGCGCTCGATGGTCTCGGTGGTGTGAGGATCCGCCTCCTCGGCGCTTTCGGCGCGGGCGAGGATCACGACCCCCACAAACGCGGCGGCCCCGGCGGCGAGGAATCCGACAAACGAGATCCATGGGGCACCGGCGGCCTCGTGCAGGATCACGATGCCCAGGACCACGGCGACCGCGGGATCCACCACCGTGAGCCCGGCAATCACCACATCCGGCGGATTGCAGGTGTGCGAGTACTGCACAAAGTAGATGGACAGGGCCGAGGCGACGCCGATGCCCAGGATACAGATCAGGGTGAGCACACTGCCCGAGTCAAACACCATCCGGTGTCCGGCAAACATTGTCTCCACCCGCAGGATCACGGTCTTGCCGAGGGTGGCGACAAAGCCCGAGAAGATCCCGCCCAGCACCACATAGAAGATGGGGGCCTTGGTGGTGCCCCGGGTTCCGAAGCGGATGGCCGCGGCGATCGCGAGCACACCGGCCAGGGTCACCAGGATCGCGATGAGCTGGCCATCGCTGATCGGCTTCTGTTTACTCACCAGCGCGGCGATCACGACGTAGGCGATCACCCCGATCAGGGAGATGGCGATGCCCAGTAAGACCCGCCGCGGCAGCGGAGCCCGGCGTACCCGGGCGTTCAGGATTGCCGAGAACACCAGCGCGGTCACGCCGATGGGTTGCACCAGGATCAGCGGGGCAAAGGCCAGACTGCCCATCTGCAGCAGGATCGCGATCCCAAACAGCGCACTGCCGGCCAGCCAGATCGGGGTCTTGAGTAGCAGCAGGAAGGAGGTCTTCGACTCCCCGTTCCGTTCGGCCGCCGCGGAGACCAGATTCACCCCGCGGCTCTGCCAGAGATTCCCCACCGCCAAAACGGCCGCGCTGACCAGTGCCAGCAATACTCCCAATAGCGGCGCAGAACCTACAACCATTGTTTTTTCCCCCGTCGCACATGGATGTCCGCCCCAGCTTTACACGCGATTCCCGTGGAGCCAAGACCCAGTTTGAGGGGGCAGAGTTCGCGCCGTCAGCCCCGACTGGCTACTGTGGAGAAATGACCGAGACCCCCGCCGCCGCATCGGCACCAAAGAACACCGAAGTATCCACCGATCCCGAGCGCGAAGTCCTCAGCTGGGACGGGTTTGGCGACGCGACCCGCGACCTGGCAGCCCAGGTGGTTCAGGACGGTTTTGCCCCGGAGTTTGTGGTGGCCATCGCCCGCGGTGGCCTGCTGCTGGCGGGCTCGATCGCCTATGCGCTGGGGGTCAAGAACTGCGGCTCGATCAACGTGGAGTTCTACACCGACGTGCACCTGACTCTGCCCGAGCCGGTCCTGCTGCCGCCGATGCTCGACGGTCCCGCGCTCGCCGGGAGCCGCGTGCTGTTGGTGGATGACGTATCGGACTCGGGCCGCACCCTCGAGCTCGTGCAGCGCATGCTGCAGGGCGACGGCGCCGATGTTCGCACGGTCACCCTGTACTCCAAGCCGCGCACCATCCTGGAGCCCGACTTCGTGTGGAAGAACACCGATAAGTGGATCACCTTCCCCTGGTCGGCGCTGCCCCCGGTGGACGCAGCCGAGGCGGACCGCCGCTACCCGCAGGCCTAGCGCACCCGAAAACACCGAGCACAGCCCCGCTTCGAGACTCGAAGCGGGGCTGTGCTTTTTGGGTTAGGCGCTGTGGCGGCCGGTCGCGGAAGAGCTTGTGATTGGTAACAAATGCCAGAGTTGGGACCGCTATCGGCGGGTCGTCCCCAACGGGGGATGGCGGCCGAACTAGGCCAAGCGATACCTTCCGAGTATGGCAATCTCTCAGTTGAAATATCTGACCGTATTTACCACATCGACCGCACTCATCATCGGGAACGCCCAATTGTCTCAGGCTCCTGACCGAGTCGTAACGAATCTCGAAGAGTCACCTGCGGCGCTAGTCGAATTAGTGACCGGCTCAAACGACTTGTTTTATATTGAACCGGGCAGTTCTTCAGATGGCGTATATGTGCCCGACCATGCGAACGAATATGCTTCGATCTCGTCAGGTGATTCAGTTATTCGTTTTCAGCAACCAGCAGCAGACGACAGCGTTGTCGAAGTCAGCGAAGAGGGAACTATCTCGTACCTCAGCGAGGATTCTTCCTACGATATGCATCTGCAACCGGTGATTTCCCCAGACCCGTCGTTGCTAAGCGACGGGCTTCGCTCACTCATTGAGATTCACGACTCAAACGCACCGACTGAGTATGTCTATGACGTGGATTCTGATGTGAATTTTACGCTTGAAGCTCAGGCGGACGGATCCGTTCTGGGGATTGAGTCCGGCGAAGTAATGCTTGTCATCCCGGCACCCTGGGCCGTGGACTCGAACGGTGCTGAAGTACCCACGCACTATGAAATTCGTGGAAACAATCTTGTTCAGCACGTTGATTTCACTTCCGACAACGCATTCCCGATTATTGCGGATCCTGTTTGGTTTGTGCCTTTAATTATTGCTGGTGGACGGGTTATCGGGCAGGTTGCAATCAACGCCGCAACTCGAGCTGCGGCAGTCCGCGCGGCAGCAGCAATCGCTGCGCAGACGGTAATTAGGACCGTTGCAGGCCGAATCACGGGGGCCGCGGCCAAGCGATGCTACGCGGCGGCATCAATTACTGGAGCATCGACGTTCCCTGTTCACCTGCAGCAGAAAGGCGATGGATCTTGGCAGGTGCGATTCACTACAATTGGAGCACTGACAACTGTAAGTTCCGCGGTTGCCGGATGCTTGACTGCGAATATTAAGTAGTGGAAAGACAGATGAAAACTATCGCCTTCGTCCTCATTTATGGTCTGGTGGTTGGTTGTGTTGGATTCACCATCACGACCCTCAGCGGCATGAGTCCGTACCTGATCGGGGTCTTGGCTTTACCCGCGGTAGCACTGGCGGGCCGGGTCGGTTCCGGTTTCGGCGTGAATCTTTTCCAGCGGGAAGGCAGCGAGAAGGGCTAGTCTGCGCGGGCTAAGGGGCAGACAAGAACACCCCGCGTACGCATCAGAGTAGAGCGTGTATCCCGCCGTCAAAAGGGCGGGATACACGCTCTAGGTTGTGCTTACTCGTTGTGAAGGACTTTCGCTCCGTGCGCCGAGCCTTGGACGGTACTGACTCGAAGCGGGGCTGTGCCGTAGGGGTTAGGCGCTGCGGCGGCGCATGATCAGGCCGGTGCCGATGGCCAGGATCGCGGCACCCAGGAGGGCGAGGCCGCCGAGGCTGGCACCGGTTGCCGCCAGGCCCCCTTCGGGGCGGTCGGACGAGCCCGTGGGGCCGGCGAGAGCATCCTGCCCGCTCGGGTTGCCGGGCAGGGTAGGACCGGCGGTAACACTCGGCGAGGGATCACCGGTCGGGTCCACACCGGGTCCCGGGCCGGGTTCGACGCCGGGGCCCGTGCTGGGATCCGGGCTGGGCTCGGGCGTCGGCGTCGGCGTCGGCTCCGGCGCGGGGAGGGTCACCGTGGCGGGTTCGCTGGTCCCGGCGATGCCCCAGAAATCGTCGTTGAAGCGCAGCCGGTAGCTGTCGCCGGCGTTCTCGGCGGTCACCAGGGTGGTGTACTCGTTACCATTGGCCCCGGCAATGTCACTCCAGGCCTCCCCGTCGGATGAGCGCTGCCACACCACACCGCCGCCGTTTCCGCGCTTGATCCCGGTCACGGTGCTGGAGAAGGTGACCTCCTGGTCGACGGCGTCGAGGCGCACATCGGCAGGGTTGGTCACCGCGGGGCGGGTGATCAGGGTTACGGTCGAGCCCTCGCCGCCGGTGTAGCCGCGGTCGGCGGTGAGGAGATCGCCGGTGACCGGGTTCTCGACCAGGTTCACGGCGCCCACCGGGGTGCTGCGGAAACTCTCGGAGCGCTCGCCGGTGCCGAAGTCGGCGGCCATGACCATATCCCACCCCATCGAGGGGGAGTAAGCCCGGTTCAGGGCGTCCGAGCCCACCACATCGGTCATCATGTCGCCCACCGAGATGCGCTGGCGTGCCTCGCCGGTGGCCGGGTCCAGGACGCTGACCCGGCTGCCGCCCTCGGCCAGATAGAGCGTCTGCGGGTTGGTGTCAAAGGCGAGCCCCGAGTAGGACCAGATGTCGGGGGTCGCGACATCCCGGGTGATCTCCAGGGTGTGCGCGTTCATCGTGGCATAGGCCGCGCCGTTCATGCCCTGGCCGGTGCGTCCCACGATGAAGGTGGACTCATCGGCGGTGAGGACGCCGGAGTTTGAGTTGTTGGTGGGCAGTGTGACACTGGCCAGAACCTCGCCGGTTGCGGTGTCGATCCGGTTAATCTGGCCGCCCACGGCCACCGTCAGGTAGGCGGAGCCGTCGCGGGTGAGCTGGGCGTAGCTGGACCATCCGATATCGGTGGTGTGGATCGCACTCAGGCTGCGGGTGGTGAGGTCGATGACCGCAACCCCGTGGGTTCTGGTGGGGCTCGCATCGATGACGGCAACCGCGCGGGTGCCCGCGGCGTTCAGCGAGACCGAGGACAGGCCGACACCGGCACCAACCTCGATCGACCCGATGGCTGTGCGGGTCTGCAGATCCACGATGTGCAGCGCTGTCGAGTTCAGCGCGGACACGTAGGCAAGGCGGCCATCGGGGGAAATCGCCACCTGGTTGGGCATGACCCCGTCGGCGATATGAATCGAGGTACCGAGGTCACTCACCAGCGACGGTGCTTCGGCGCGGGCCGCGGGGGTCACCTGACCGGAGGCGTTCGCGGGGTTGGGATTGGTGTCTGCCTGCGGGCGGGCGGGGGCGCTCGCCGAGGAACCCGCCTTCGGCGGGGGAAGCGCGGCCTGGGCACCGACGGCCCCTCCGGTGGCGAGGCCGATCGTCAAGAAGGCGCCAAGGCCGAGGGCGCAGGCGCGCCAAATACTGCGTGGATACATGGGGGTCTCCCTGCTTGGTGAGCGCATGCACGATCTGCGAGACGCTCGTGTGTGTGCCACCCTGTGCGCGAGATTCGGGCGATCGCCGGGTGAGTGCCCCTCCTTTGGGGTACATAACGATCGTATTTAAAAACGTATAGTTTTTGATGCGTGGTGCCGAAAATGCGCGATCTGCTGTCGCATCTATCCACTCGCCCCGCGTGCGTAGGCCCGAACGGCCCCATCTGGCGCGAACCACACGCCCCTGTTTTAATACCGATCGTTTGGTTAGTATTAGAGCTTCCCATTACCCGACCCGAGGGAGAACTCTGTGATGACCGACTGTGTGCTGGTGGAAACCGGCGCAAACACCCCCGTGCTGATAGCAATCGCCGCGGCCACCATTCTGATCGGAGCCGCGCTGATCTGGGCCATGGCGCGCTCCTCGAAGAAGCGCATGCTGCTGGGTGGTGCCCTCGGATTACTGCTCCTGGTGGGCCTCCCCGTGCTGAGCGGATCCGCTCCGGCGCAGGCTCAGGCACCCGAGCACTGCGTCACGGCGCCGTCCACCCCTCCCTCGGGGCAGCCGAGTGTTCAGCCGAGTGCCGATCCCAGTGCGACGCCCACGCCCGACCCGAGCGCATCGCCCACCCCGACGCCCTCACCCACCCCCTCGGGTCCGGCTGCCTGTGTGCCGGAGGTCTCGCCGATCACGCCGAGTATCGCCGCTCGGTTTGACTGGGACAGCGATGCGCCCCGGATTCGATTCGAAAACGAGGAGCTGAACAACCTGGTAATCGCCAATCCGGCTCTGGTGACCAGCCTGGTTGAGACCTTCAGTGTCCCCGAGACGGTGACCTGGAGCATGCCCGACGGGGATGGTGGACGCGTGACTCTGCACACCGAGCGGTACACGGCGCACACCTCGATTCCGCGCGGGATCTACCAGGTTGAGGACGGCTGGCTCGAGCTGGACTATGCCGAGAGCGGGGATACCTCGAACAGCGAGGAGATCGACGCGAAGATCGCGGCGATTACCGCCGAGCTGGAGGCTCAGCACCCGGGTGCCGAAATCGAGGCCGGCAGTCTCTTTGGCGACTACACCGCACAGATCAGCTACACGCTCACCGGCACGAACAGTTGCGGGGAAACCGTGACCGGCACCGGATCGGTGGCCGCTCGCGGGCCGATTCCCGCCTAGGCAGCGTCTAGATACCGGCGAACTCTTGTCAGCGGACGACCGGATTCCTACACTGAGTGCGGGTTGCAATCGCGACCCGCACTCGACGGGAGGGGCCCACGATGACCACACAGGCGGAGTTTAGTGCCGCGCTGACGCCACAGGCTCGGGCGCAGTGGATCACGCTCTCCACTGCGATATCCGCCGAGCTGGAGGGCGCGCCCGCTCTCGCCCGGGAGGACCTGGAGCGGCTCACCTTCCCCGCGATTCCACCTGCCCATCACCCCTTCTCCGACGCCGAGGAGATCTTCTGGGCCGCCACGGACGGGATTGCGCCCGACCTTGCGGGCACCGGCGAATTCCCCCTGCTGTTTCTGGGGTTCTCCTCGCTCAACCGCATCACCCGCAGCCGGGAACCGGTGGGATTCCTGCTGACCAGCGGCGCGGTTTATGTGCGCGATTCGCCCAGCGGACTCTTCGGCACTCAGGCCCCGCGCATCGTCCCGCTATTTTCTGGTCCCGAGGGGATCGCCGCCAGCGCGCAGGCCATCACCGAGCAGGCGATCGCCAGGTTCGAGTGGAAGTGGGCACACCAGGTCGCCTCGGCCGAGGTGTGGTCCGCGGCGCTCCAGCGGCTCTCCTCGATGGTTGCCCTGGTGCTGGCGCTGCTACCCACGCTCGGCGGCGGCGTCGCCACGGAGGCCCCCGCGTCCGCGACCTCGCTGCCGGAGCGTCTCCGTGAACTCGGTTTGGGGGACATCGTGGTGCTGGGATCGGATGAGTCTCCCAAGCGGCTTAAGCAGCGGGCCAAGCTCGTCAAGGTGCTGAAGCTGACCGCCGCCGAGCCGATCCTGCTCTCGATCACCGACAGTACCCTCGCCGGTCCGTACGGGAGTGTGCTTACCGGGGAAGCCATCCACTCTCGGGACCTGATGAAGGATCCGGTCAGCACCCCGCGTGCGGGTATCGATCCGGCCGCGATCCGGGCCGAAAAGGACCGCCTGATCGTCGCGCCCGGCGAGGTGCATACCCTCCCCAGTTTTCTGACCGAGAGCCAGCGAGAGGACGTCGTTCGCCTCCTGCGCGAAATCATCGAGGGACGCCTGAGTCTCTAGCGTGAACGCAGAACCCCCGCCCGATACTCGGGCGGGGGTTCTGCGTTGTAGCGGCTAGTCGCGGAAGGTTTCGATCTTCGCGCCGAGCGAGATCAGTCGCTCCTGCAGCTGCTCGTAGCCGCGCGAGATGATGTCCACGTTGCGCAGCACGCTGGTGCCCTTGGCGGCGAGCATCGCCAGCAGGATCACCACGGCCGGGCGGAGCGCCGGCGGGCACGAGACCTCGGCGCCGGACCAGTGGGTCGGGCCCGAGACGTCCAGGCGGTGCGGGTCGCGCAGACGCACGTTGGCACCCAGGCGGGTGAGATCGGTGAGGTGGATCGCCCGGCCCTCGTAGACCCAGTCGTGGATCAGGGTGTCGCCGGTCGCGCAGGCGGCGATCACCACGAAGAAGGGCAGGTTGTCGATGTTGAGGCCCGGGAAGGGCATCGGGTGGATCTTATCGATCGGGGCGCGCAGCTCCGACGGATACACGGTGATATCCACCAGGCGGGTTTTGCCGTTGTGGGCGTCGTACTCATCGGTCATCGAGTAGCGCAGGCCCATCTCCGACAGGGTCGCCATCTCGATTTCCATGAACTCGATCGGAACGCGGGTCACGGTGATCTCCGAGCCGGTCACGATGCCCGCGGTCAGCAGGCTCATGGCCTCCACCGGGTCTTCGCTGGGCCAGTAGTCCACATCGGCGTTGACGTTGGCGTTGCCGTGGATCGTGAGGGTGGTCGAGCCGATGCCCTCGACCTGGATGCCGAGCTCCTGGAGGTAGAAGCAGAGGTCCTGCACCATGTAGTTGGGGCTGGCATTGCGGATCACGGTCACGCCATCGCGCACGGCGGCGGCCATGATCGCATTTTCGGTCACGGTGTCGCCGCGCTCGGTCAGCACCACCTTGACGCGCTCGGGCACATCGTGGCTCACGGTGGCGCGGTACCAGCCGGTGGTCGCCTCAACCTCGAGGCCGAAGGGGCGCAGCGCGATCAGGTGCGGCTCGACCGTGCGGGTACCGAGGTCGCAGCCGCCGGCGTAGGGGAGGGAGAAGTTGTCGAAGCGGCCCAGCAGCGGGCCGAGGAACATCAGCACCGAGCGGGTGCGACGGCCGGCATCGGCGTCGATCTCGGCGAGGTTGAGGTTCTCGGGCACCTTGATCTCGACGCTGTTGTCATCGCCGTACCAGGTGACCTGCACACCCATGCTGCGCAGCACGTCGATGATGCGGTCGACCTCAACGATGCGGGCGACGCGGTGCAGGCGGGTGGTTCCGCGGTTGATCAGCGCCGCACACAGCAGTGCTACGGCACCGTTCTTGCTGGAGTTGACGGCGATCGATCCCTGCAGCTTGTGGCCACCCTCCACCCGAATGTGCGAGGGACGGGGGCGGTCCCCGAAGGTCACCAGTTCGCTCTTGAGAGCGACGCTCAGGCGGGCCAGCAGCTCGATCGAGATATTCTGGCTGCCCTGTTCGATGCGGTTGATCGCCGACTGGCTGGTGCCCACCCGTTCGGCCAGCTGGGCCTGGGTGAGGGAACGGTCCTGCCGGGCCGAACGAATAAGCGCGCCCACCTGCCGCATGGGTTCGGCGGCGGTGATGTCTACGGGGGAAGTGTCGGTAGAAAGTGCCATGACCCGATGCTATACCGCATTTGAGATAAATTTCTCGTTTTGCGTGGCAAAAGTATCAATCTGAGAGTTTCCTCAACTCGGATGTGGCGTTGGAATAAATACGATCATTCGTGCGTCCGTCACAGATTGCGCGTGTCGTATCGTCCGCGCTACGCTAACCAACATGGCTCACGCACGCTCCGCCCACAGCGCTCAGGTATCTGCACCTGCGCCGGCGCGACGCCGTGCCCGCCGCGACGAGCGACGTCGTAGCTTTGTTGACGCCACCGACGAGCGACGATAGGCGACGCCCCCTAATTGTTTTTCTCGCGATAGCGAGAGAGACCGGGCGTTGCCGGAATCCGGAATTCACACCCACAACTCGTCCTTGAAGGTAGCCTCAATGTCTTTTTCTGTCGCGATCGCCGGAGCATCCGGATACGCCGGGGGAGAGCTGCTGCGCTTGCTCGCCAGCCACCCCGAATTTGAAATCACCACCGTCACCGCCCACTCCAATGCCGGGCAGACCGTCGCCGCGGTCCACCCGCACCTGCGCTCGCTCGCCAATAAGGTCTTTGTGGCGACCAACGCACAAAACCTCGCCGGCCACGACATCGTGTTCCTGGCACTGCCGCACGGTGCCTCCGGCGCGCTGACCGCGCAGCTGGACCCGAACACCCTGGTGGTGGACTGCGGGGCCGACCACCGCCTGGAATCCGAGGAGGACTGGGCCGCGTTCTATGGCGGCGACTTCTTCGGGGCCTGGACCTACGGGGTTCCCGAGCTGCTGATCGGCTCGGGCAAGCAGCGCGAGAATCTGGTCGGCACCAAGCGGATCGCCGCCCCGGGCTGCAACGCCTCGACCGTGGAACTCTCGCTGGCCCCGGGTATCGCCGCCGGAGTGATCGAGCCGCTGGACATCGTGACCGTGCTGGCCGTGGGCCCCTCGGGTGCCGGTAAGGCCCTCAAGACCAACCTGCTGGCAGCCGAGATCCTGGGCACCGCGAATCCCTACGCGGTGGGTGGCACGCACCGTCACATCCCCGAGATCATCCAGGGTCTGCGCTGGGCCGGGGCCGAGCAGGCCACCGTGTCCTTCACCCCGGTGCTGGTCCCGATGTCGCGGGGAATCCTCGCCACCACGACCGCGAAGATCGTGCCGGGCACCACCGCCGAGCAGATCCGCGCGGCCTGGGAGAGCGCCTACGCCGATGAGACCTTTGTTCACGTGCTGCCCGAGGGTGTCTTCCCGCGGACCGCCGATGTGCTGGGTGCCAACACCGCGCTGATGGGCCTGGCGATCGACGAGGCCGCCGGCCGGGTCATCATCGTGACCGCCGTGGATAACCTGGCTAAGGGCACCGCGGGCGCGGCGATCCAGTCGGCCAACATCGCCCTGGGCCTGCCCGAGGCCACCGGCCTCTCCATCGACGGGGTCGCCCCGTAATGGCCGCCACCACTCTTTTCCTCATCACCACCCTTCAAGGAGCACTATGAGCGTCACCACCCCCTCGGGATTCATCGCCGCGGGTGTTCCCGCCGGTCTCAAGTCCACCGGTAAGCCGGACCTCGCCCTCGTGGTTAACACCGGCCCGGAGAAGAACGCGGCCGCCGTGTTCACCAGCAACCGCGCCCTGGCCAACCCGATCATCTGGTCCAAGGAGGTCATCAAGGATGGGCGCGTGGACGCCATCGTGCTGAACTCCGGCGGTGCCAACTGCTTCACCGGCCAGCAGGGTTTCCAGACCACCCACGCCACCGCCGAGGCCGTGGCGAGCGGGCTGGGCATCTCGGCCACCGACGTGCTGGTGTGCTCGACCGGTCTGATCGGTGAGCAGCTGGATCTCGGCAAGCTCACCGCCGGAGTCGAGGCCGCGACCGCCGCCCTCGATGAAAACGGTGGCGAGCACGCCGCCGCCGCGATCATGACCACCGACACCGTGCCCAAGACCAGCGAGTTCCTGGCCACTGACTGGGCCATCGGCGGGATCGCCAAGGGTGCGGGCATGCTCGCCCCGGGCTTGGCAACCATGCTCGTGGTCATCACCACCGACGCCTCCCTCGCCCCCGCCGACCTCGATGCGGCACTGCGCGAGGCCACCCGGGTGAGCTTTGACCGTCTCGACTCCGACGGTTGCATGTCCACCAACGACCAGGTCACCCTGCTCGCCTCCGGTGCCTCGGGCGTCACCCCGGACCTCGCCGACTTCACCGCCGCGCTGATCCAGGTGTGCTCCGACCTCGCCGAGCAGCTCCAGGGCGACGCCGAGGGTGCCAGTCACGACATCGCGATCGTTGTGACCGGTGCCGAGACCGAGGCCGACGCCGTCGAGGTGGGCCGCTCGGTGGCCCGCAACAACCTCTTCAAGGCCGCGATCTACGGTAACGACCCCAACTGGGGCCGGGTGCTGGCCGCGATCGGAACCACCTCGGCACCGTTTGACCCGTATAACGTGGACGTCTCCTTCAACGGCGTCCGGGTCTGCCACGAGGGTGGCCCCGACCAGTCTCGCGACCTCGTTGACCTAACCCCGCGCGCGGTCAAGATCGAGATCGAGCTGAACGCCGGTTCGGCCGCCGCGACCATCCTGACCAACGACCTCACGCACGATTACGTGCATGAGAATAGCGCGTACTCGAGCTGATCCATGCCTACCACCATTGATATTTCGCTCGAAGAGGCGCACGCCAAGGCCTCGGTCCTGATCGAGGCGCTGCCGTGGCTCAAGCGGTACCGCGGCGCGATCGTGGTCATCAAGTTCGGCGGCAACGCGATGATCTCCCCGGAGCTTGCCGCGGCCTTTGCCGAGGACATGGTGTTCCTGCACCACGCGGGCCTGCGCCCGGTTGTGGTGCACGGAGGCGGCCCGCAGATTTCCGCGGGCCTGGCCGAAAAGGGGATCGCCAGCGAGTTCCGCGGCGGCTACCGGTACACCAGCGACGAGGCCATCGGCGTCGTCCGCGATGTCCTGCGTAACCGGGTAAACCGGTCGCTGGTCACCGACATCAACCAGCACGGAAACATCGCCCGCTCGCTCTCGGGGGAGCAGGCCAACCTCTTCGGCGGCCGCACCCGTGGCGTGCTGGTGGACGGGGAGATGCAGGATCTCGGCCGCGTGGGCGACATCCTCGAGGTGGACCCCTCGGCCGTCCTGGACGCGCTCGATGCCGGTCGCATTCCGGTAATCACCTCGATCGCCTATGACCTGGACGATCCCGAGCGCCTGCTCAACGTCAACGCCGATTCGGCCGCCGCCGCGATTGCGATCGCGCTGAACGCCGATAAGCTGCTGGTCCTCACCGATGTTGCCGGTCTCTACAGTGACTGGCCCAACCGCGATTCGCTGGTCTCGGTCATCTCGACCGCCGAGCTGCGCGAGCTGCTGCCGGAGCTGGAATCCGGCATGATCCCCAAAATGAACGCGTGCCTGGACGCGGTGGATAACGGCGTGCGTAACGCCGCGATCATCGACGGCAGGATCGAACACTCGATCCTGCTGGAGGTTTTCACGTCAAACGGAATCGGCACCCAGGTAGTAAGCGAGACAGAATGACCTCCTGGCAGGACACCTCCGCCGCCACCATGATGAACACGTTTGGGCCCACCCAGGCGCTGTTGGTCTCCGGTGATGGCGCGCGCGTACGCGACACCGACGGGAAGGAGTACCTCGACTTCCTCGGCGGCATCGCGGTCAACTCCCTGGGGCACGCCCACCCGGCGATCGTCAAGACGATCAGCGAGCAGGCGGCCACCCTGATCCATGTCTCCAACTTCTTCTCCAGCCCGCCGCAGCTGGCGCTTGCCGAGAAGCTGAAGCGGGTCTCGGGCGTCGGCGAGACCGGCCGGGTGTTTTTCACCAACTCGGGCACCGAGGCCAATGAGGCGGCGTTCAAGCTGGCTCGGAAGTTTGGCGGCGAGGCTCGCCCCACCATCCTGGCGCTGGAGCACGCATTCCACGGGCGGACGATGGGGGCACTGGCCCTCACCGCCAAGGAGGCTTATCGCGCGCCGTTTGCCCCGATGCTCGGGGGAGTCCAGCACATCCCCGCCACCATTGAGGCGCTGGATGCGGCACTGGATGAGACCGTGGCTGCCCTGATTATCGAACCCATTCAGGGTGAGGCCGGCGTGCTGCCACTGCCCGAGGGATATCTGCAGGCCGCGCGGGCGCTGACCCGCGAGCGCGGCGCGCTGCTGATCATCGACGAGATTCAGACCGGAATCGGGCGCACCGGCGAGTGGCTGGGATTCCAGTCCGAGGACATCCTTCCCGATGCCTTCACCCTGGCCAAGGGGCTCGGTGCCGGATTCCCGATCGGTGCCCTGGTCACCACCGGTGCCGCCTCGGAGATCTTCACCCCGGGAAATCACGGCACCACCTTCGGCGGAAACCCGCTGGCCACCGCCGTGGCGGGGACCGTGCTGGACGAGATCGAATCCGGCGACCTGCTGATCAACGTGCGTGAGCGCGAGGCCCAGCTGCGCGGCGCGATTGCCGGACTGAACTCGCCGCTGATTGCCGGAGTGCGCGGCCGCGGTCTACTGCTGGGCATCGCCCTCACCCGGGACATCGCGACCGAGCTGGTTCCCGAGGCCCTGGCCGCGGGCCTGATCGTCAACGCCCCCAACGCCGCGACGATCCGCATCGCCCCGCCGCTGAACATCACCTCCGCCGACGTGGACGCCTTCGTGGCGATCCTCGACGGCCTGCTCGCGGCACACGCCGCCTAGATTCGAGAAGTAGGAGACCGATTATGACCCGTCACTTCCTCCGCGATGACGACCTGAGCCCCGCCGAACAGGCTGAGGTTCTGGATCTCGCGATCAAGCTCAAGGCCGACCGTTTCAGCGAGAAGCCGCTGGCCGGCCCGCAGACCGTCACCGTGTTTTTTGACAAGACCTCGACCCGCACCCGGATCTCGTTTGCGACCGGGATCGCCGACCTGGGCGGCGTGCCGCTGATCGTGGGCGGCGGCGAGAGCCAGCTGGGTGCCAAGGAATCGATCGCCGATACCGCGCGCGTGCTGGAGCGTCAGGTCGCCGCCATCGTCTGGCGCACCTTTGCCCACGCAGGGCTCGAGGAGATGGCCGCCGGGACCACCGTTCCGGTGATCAACGCTCTCTCGGACGACTTCCACCCGTGCCAGCTGCTGGCCGACCTGCAGACCATTCGCGAGCACCGCGGAGAGCTCAAGGGTCAGACCCTCGCCTTCCTCGGTGACGGTGCCTGCAACATGGGTAACTCCTACCTGCTGGCGTGCGTGAACGCCGGTATGCACGTACGGATCGGTGCCCCCGAGGCATTCACCCCGGCCGCCGACGTGGTGGCCGACGCGATCAAGCTGGCCGAGCAGACCGGCGGATCGGTGTTCATCACGACCGATGCGCGTGAGGCCGTGGCCGGTGCCGACGTTGTGGTCACCGACACCTGGGTGTCGATGGGCAAGGAGGACGAGAAGGCCGATCGGGTTGCCGCATTCGGTGCCTATTCGGTGACCTCCGAGCTGATGGGCCTCGCCAAGGATGACGCGATCTTTATGCACTGCCTGCCCGCCTACCGCGGCTATGAGGTGGACGCCGACGTGATCGACGGCCCGCGCTCGGTCGTCTGGGACGAGGCCGAGAACCGTCTGCACGCGCAGAAGGCGCTGATGGTCTGGCTGCTGAAGCAGAACCAGAAGGCCGCGGTCTAGTGTCTTCGGGGATCGCTCAGGGCAC
Organism: Mycetocola sp. BIGb0189; assembly: GCF_024810155.1. NCBI lineage: Bacteria > Bacillati > Actinomycetota > Actinomycetes > Micrococcales > Microbacteriaceae > Mycetocola > Mycetocola sp. BIGb0189. The sequence goes on along the minus strand of NZ_JANUED010000005.1, from coordinate 23,264 downwards.
GGTGCTGTCCGCACCGTCGGTGTCCGGCGATCCCCGTCCCACCCGTATTGCCGGGCTCGACATCGCCCGCGGGCTGGCGATCCTGGGCATGTTTATCGCGCACATTATTCGCCCGGAAGAGGCCGTGTCGGCGGATCCGGATACCTGGATCGGCCTGGTCAACGGGCGCTCGGCGGTACTGTTTGCAGTCCTTGCCGGGTTCTCGCTGGCGCTGCTCTCGGGCCGGGGCACCCCGCCCGAGGGCGAGGCCGTGCTGCGCATGCGACTGCGGATCGGCACCCGTGCGCTGGTCATTTTTGCCCTGGGTGGGATCCTCAGCCTGGGGGATCACGGCATCGCGGTGATCCTCGAGTACTACGCCATCGCCTTCCTGCTGGTTCTGCCGATCATCCGCTGGCGGGTGCCAAACCTGCTGATCCTGGCGGGGGTGCTCGCTGTGCTGGCACCGATCGCCCAGGTGGGCATCGCCCTGTTCATCCAGGACAACGGGGGCGGCACCTCGGCCCTGGCCCTGCTGATGATTTTTGGGTACTACCCGGCGCTGATCTGGGTCGTGTTCATGATTGTCGGCTTGGCGGTCGCCCGCTGGCTGTTTGCCGGAGGGCTGACCGGATCCTCGCTCGGTCTGATTGCCCTGGTGGGTGCCGGACTCACGGTCCTCGGCTATGGGGGCGCCAGTGTGTTCGCCCAGATCACCGGGACCGAGCAGGGCGAGGTGTTTGTCGGCTATCCGCAGTGGGCAAACCTACTGGGTGCGGCACCACACTCGGGCAGCACGTTCGAAATCCTGGGTGCCACGGGTGTCGCGCTGCTGATCATCGCCGCCGCGCTCGCGCTGCCCCGCTGGGCCCAACGGGTGCTCTGGCCGCTGGCCGCCACCGGCCGGATGGCCCTGACCGCCTATGCACTGCACCTGGTTGCCCTGGTGATCCTGGTCTCCACTGGGGTGGACCGGATCGATCCGGTGGCCCAAACCTGGTGGTTTGTGCTGGTTACCCTGATCGGCTGCTCCGCCTGGATCCTGCTGTTCCGGCAGGGTCCGCTCGAAAAACTGGTGTCCGCCTGCTCGCGGGCCGCCGCCTCGGTGCCCGGGCCCGCCCGCACCACTCAATAGACTGACTCTTATCCTTTTCGCTCACACGCCTGACCACTGCACGACGGGACGCTTCACACCATGACCTCTCACACCAACGATTCCGGAAACCGCGCCGCCGAGGCGGGGGCCCTCTGGGGCGGACGCTTCGCCAGTGGCCCCTCGCCGGAGCTCGCTCGCCTGAGCAAGTCGACCCAGTTTGACTGGACCCTCGCGTCCTACGACATCGACGGATCCAAGGCTCACGCGGTCGCGCTGAACGCCGCCGGTTACCTCGACAACGACGAGCTGGTCGCGATGCATGCCGCGCTGGAAACCCTGCGCGCGGATGTGGCCTCGGGTGCGTTTGTCGCCGCCGAGTCGGATGAGGACGTCCACTCGGCCCTCGAGCGAGGACTGGTCGAGCGCGCCGGAGCAAACCTGGGTGGCAAGCTGCGTGCCGGTCGGAGCCGCAACGACCAGATCGCCACGCTGGTGCGACTATACATGCTGGAGCACGAGAGTGTGATCCGCGGCCTGCTGGTGCAGCTGGTCGAGATCCTCGCGGGTCAGGCCGAGGCGCACCGCGGTGCGATCATGCCGGGGCGTACTCACCTGCAGCACGCGCAGCCGGTGCTGCTGGCCCACCAGCTGGCCGCGCACGCGTGGCCGCTGGTGCGTGACCTGGAGCGTCTGCGCGACTGGTCGGTTCGTGCCAAGCGTTCTCCGTATGGTGCCGGTGCGCTGGCCGGATCCTCGCTGGGTCTGGATCCCGAGCTGGTGGCTTCGGAGCTGGGGCTGTCGGGTGCGCTGGAGAACTCGATCGACGCGACCGCCGCTCGCGACGTGGTGGCCGAGTTCGGGTTCATTCTCGCTCAGGTGGGCATCAACCTGTCGCGTCTGTCCGAGGAGATCATCCTCTGGAACACCCGCGAGTTCGGATTTGTCCGCCTACATGATTCCTTCTCGACCGGCTCGAGCATCATGCCGCAGAAGAAGAACCCGGACATCGCCGAGCTTGCACGCGGCAAGTCGGGTCGTCTGATCGGTAACATCACCGGCCTGCTGGCCACCCTGAAGGCCCTGCCCCTCGCGTACAACCGCGACCTGCAGGAGGACAAGGAGCCGATCTTCGACTCGGTGGACACCCTCGAGGTACTGCTGCCCGCGTTCAACGGCATGATCGCCACGCTGACCTTCAACACCGAGCGGATGGCCGAGCTGGCCCCGCAGGGCTTCTCGCTGGCCACCGATGTGGCCGAGTGGCTGGTCAAGCAGGGTGTGATCTTCCGTGATGCCCACGAGATCTCCGGCGAACTCGTGCGCTTCTGCGAGGAGAACGGCCTGGAACTGCACGAGCCGACCGATGAGCAGCTGGCCGCGGTTTCCCCGCACCTGCTGCCCGCGGTCCGCGAGGTGCTGACCATCGAGGGTTCGGTCAACAGCCGCGTGGGTGCCGGCGGCACCGCGACCGTCCGCGTGACCGAGCAGCTCGCCAACCTGCGCGGCCGCCTGGCGGACTTCCGCTAGATCGCCGCGGGCCCGCACACGCACGGCCACCCCGCCGAGCTGCCCGCTCGGCTGCCCCCCCCCGAACGCCCCGTTCTCCTTCGTGGAGCCCGGGGCGTTCGGCGTTCCGAGCTCTCAGCGGTTGAGCGGGGAACAGGAGGATGATTGCGTGATGCGATCGAAACTGTTGGTTCCTGATTGTGTGGGGCAACCCGTTCACATTGCCCGAGACACCGCGCGCGAACTCGGGCTTTCCCTGGCCAACATAGACATTGATGGGCCGCCCGTTGGCGCATTATCCTGGCCGGGTCTGTACTACATCACTTCTCAGAATCCGCTCGCGGGAGAACCTGCGAATGAAGGCGACTGGATATTTGTGACTATTGCGGCACACGATCCGGGCGATTCTGCAGGCATGATACTCAAACAGCGCTGATGAGAGCCGACGACTATCTGCATCAGCTGGGGTGCACGACCGGACGCTTGCTACAGGTGAAACTGACGATAGCGGTTAGGGCAAGGGGTGAGAGTGAGCTCCCATTACCTCACTCTCACCCCTCATCGGTCATTACCCGAAAGACGCGGTTGGCCCTTGCGAATAGCAAACTTGTCCATCTGCGAGAACTGCGAATGACGCAGCGGGAGCGGGCATCGCCCACCCAGGACCAACAACACCAGAGATGCCTCCCTCAGCACTCCAGGTACCGGAGTTATGGCCTGGACTCAATGTGACTGAGTTTCCGGATACAAAACCGGTGGCGACTACCTTCCATTGCGAGTCCACGACGCGTCCAAATACGACATATCCCGTGCTGAATGCGACCAGATCATTGTTCTTTTTGAACGCGTTGATCCAAGAGCTGCCACAGTTCCCGTCGGCGCTCCCACGTGAAGACGCATTGGTGGAGGAAAACGCCGTCTTTTCCGCATCCGATTTGGATCGAGAAGAAAAGCTTTGACGGTTAGAGCCCACCGATGAGCAGCTGCCCGCGGGAAGCGAGGTGCCGACCATCGAGGGTGACGCTACTGGTCGTGTGGGTGCCAATGGCTTAGTAGCCCACCGTGCGGGTCACCGAGAACGGGCGACAGTACCCCGTGCAGCGCACGACGTATCTGCACGGTAGCGTGGCTCGTGCCGGTAGCGTCTGTCCCGTACTTTTTGCACTTTATCGGGGAGATACGTGATGGACGATACAGATCTGATCATCGTGGTGGTTGTGGGTGCGTTGATCGTCTTCGCGATCTTCGCCGGGGTTATGGCGGTTCTCGGCGCGCGTAAGACCAAGCGGAAAAACGCCGCCCTGGCGGCCGCTGGGGTTGATCCGGAGGCCGAGGCCGAGCGCATCAAAAACCTCCCGCGGTATGCTCCGGGAATCTGGCAAATCTTTATCGGTACACTGTGGCTGGCCAGCTCGGCCCTGATCTTTGCCCTGTTCCAGACCGATGGCCTGAGCGATTCCTTTAGCGTTCCGCGGTTTGTCGCGGTTTTCTACGACTCCCTGGGTGTGGTGGGCGGTTCGATCGTTCAGGCGATCATCGCGGCCCTGCTGCTCGGCAACGGTATCCGCGTGTGCATCAAGGTCCGTGGCGTCCGCAAGCTCTCCCCGGTGCCCGTTCTGCCTGCCTAGGTCACCTCGCCCTTGGGAAGAGGGATAGTGTGTGCCAACAAAATCGCAGACTTTTGGCCCCTGAGAACCGAACTCACCGGATTCCCGGGTGGCTCGTCGTCGCGCACTGCAAAGCCCACGGTGCGAACAATCGGGGGCAGCAGATTCAGCCTCAGGAATTCCTCCGGTAGATCACGGGTGAGGGCCCGGGGGAGTATTGCGCTGCCCAGGCCTGCGGTAATAAGCAACAAGGCCGCCGCAATGTGCGACACCTGAGCCGCCGAGTTGATGGATACGTGAGCATCACCGAGAGCCTGGGACACTAAGTCACGGCAGCTACCTGTTGACTCAATTAGTGAGGATCCTTCAAGCTCGGAAATGTGAACGGGTGAGACGTGGAACGCAGGCAAGCTCTGACGCTTGGTTACGAGAACAAAGTCATCCTGGTAGAGCGGAAAGAACCGCGTATGCGGAGTTCGGTCGACGATCAACGCGATATCCACCCGGTGATCGCGTAGAAGTGCGAGGCACTCGGCGTCGTCGCCCTCATAAATGTCTACGCTGGCCGTCGGATTCTCGAGACGAAAGTCTTGGATGAGTCCTGGCAGATACTGTGCCGCGGCGCTTGCAAGGGATGCGATGCGGAGGGTCTCTTGCTGATGTAGTTCGGCTAGGTCACGGGTCGCGACCTCCAACGTGAGGACCACCGCGCGGGCGTGGGGGAGTAGCGCGCGTCCAGCGGGTGTGAGCGTAACTGGACCGCTACGCCGGTTGAGAACCGGAGCCCCAATTCTTCGCTCCATCGCCTTGATGGCATGGCTCAGTGCTGCCTGTGTGACGTGCAACGACCGGGCGGCCCCGGTGAACGATCCACAGTCGACTATTTTCACAAACGCCCTGAGCTGCTGAATCTCCATGAGAATCTCTAATCTGAATGCTGGAAAACATGTTTGACCTGCACTATAACTCTTGTTTGACTTGCTCAACCTGTCAGAAGGGTGTGACGTCGAAAGGCACTGCGGTTCGGGCGATCGTTGCATCCACTAGAAACTGGAGTCAACATGAAACACATGATCGTAGGCACTGCGGTCACGGGGGCTAAATTCACTCCACGAAACCACCGTCGAACCCGCTCACCTCTCCTTGACGCTGCTGCTTCTGGCGCCACAATCAAGCATCGGCTGACCGATGTCGTGGAAGAAGCCAAGGCCCTGTCGGACCTGGGTGCGCGATACTGGCATTTCCATGCAAGAAATCCCCGCACAAACGAACAATCCACTGACAATCGCATTTATCAACACGTCAGCACGGCGTTACAGGAGTACGACAACTCGGTGGCGATTAGCTTTGGGGCGAGCCGAAATGGCGAAGAGGTCAAGGAGTCGATTCGGACGCAAGGGGAGTGGGAACGCGTAAGTCAGTCGGCACTACCACTTCATCTAGGAGGCGCACTTCGTAACTACACAGGCCGCGGTGGAGCTTCAAATTGTCATGGATCTGGAGCGACAAAATGGACGTCTTACTCGAGACTTTGTTTCATCTCCATCCTTTTCCGAGGTTGTGCGCGCATATGTTCCATCAATGCGAGTGCAGCCGGCAACCATCGAAGTGTTTTCTACGACGCACGGTTCCAGCTATGGGAGTACCTCGGCCGCAACGCAGCTAGCGACTCTGAGAGAGAGCATTCGGGCCCGAAACCACCTTTATCTTCCTCATGAAATCGAATGGGTTCAGCGTGATCGGAGTTATGCCGCTACAAGGTTTTCGATTTTAGACCCGAAGACCGGGTTGGGGAGTTCAGGGCAACTCAACGTCACCTTATTGTTTGGGTTTTCTCCCGATTTGCCATTTCCGAAGACGTTCGACGAGTTTCTCGACGTCGTCATGCTTGCGAAGAGTCTGGAAGAGGTTGGCCCGAACAACAATAAACTGAGGGTATCCATCTCCGTAGGCGCGGCAGTCATCCCACAACGGCTTGCCGAAGTCTGCGTTCCGATGGATGTGGGCGAGGACTCGGGGAAAGTGGTCGGACCGCTCCAGCGGATCGTTGGATATGCATGCCAGCCCAACGCGCCCGTGGATATCATTCGTGCAGGCTTGGAAGACACCCCATTTAGGTTTGATCCCGAGAATGGGATGTCGTTGGCAACGAATGAGGATTTGGTGGCCGATACCATTCACGAAATGCACAAGCACGGCTACCTGCCATTGACAAACAAGGACCAGGTTTTCGAAACCCTGCACGCCGGTGCCGGACTCGGGCGCTACCGCGAAGATATGGCGCGCATCGCCGGTGAAATTGAACGAACTGTCCCCGCACCTCAGGGATTCGTCAGAGCGCAATGACGTACCGCCGTGGTCTGATCTTTACCTGTGTGCTCGGCACCTTTTCGGTAAACCTCAACAACACGGCGCTCGCCCTCGCTCTGCCACAGATAAGAATCGAACTGCTGCTCGGTACTGCGCAGCTGCAGTGGGTCGCAGCATCCTATGCGCTCGTGCTGGCCAGTTTGACGATGCTGGGCGGTGCCCTGGCGGATCGGTACGCTAAACGGCGCGTTCTGTTTGTGGGAATTGTTCTCTATGTGTGTGGCTCCGCACTCGGAGCGATGGCTTCAAGCTCCGACATTCTCGTTTTGAGCCGGGTGCTCGCGGCCGCCGGGGCTGCGGTTTTTGTTCCGGTGGGGCTTTCCGTACTTCGGGAAGTCTCGGACTCGGCCCGCGAGTTGGCGAGGTTGATGTCCGTGTGGGCAGTCGCCGTGGGAGCAGGAATGGCACTTGGGCCGGTCTTCGGCGGGGTTCTGACCAGTATCTGGGGTTGGCGCAGCTTTTTTATCGGGATGACCCTGATTGGCATGCTGTATATCCTGCTCTCCGTGGCATTCCTGCCGTCCCTGCCGGGGACCGCAACGCAGCAGATTTCACTGCCCCTCCACCTCTTGCTCGGCACGATGATGTGTGCCATTATCGGATTCTTTATCCTGCTGACGGGCGAAGGTGTACTTGTTCTGCTTCCGGTTGGGCTTCTCGCGGTGGCCGCTGCACTAGCGTGGTGGGGGGTTAACGGTCGCTCCACACATCCCATCGTTCCACCCCGGGTATTCACCAAGCGAGCGTTTTCGGTGTCGCTTGTTATCGCGTTCGTCAATTATCTGGCACTGGGTACCACCCTATTTGTGTTGGCCTTTCTGCTGCAGGACAGGTTTCGCTTCGATCCGGCTATCGCGGGCACGATAACCCTCCCGCTGGCGCTGGCTACTATCGTGGGTGGCCGATGGTCAGGTGGTGCGGTGCGTCCTGAACAGGTTGTGAGGGCTATTCGTGTGGCAGCGGGGTCAGTTCTGCTTGGTCTGGGGATCGCAGTTTTTGGATGCGTTTTTTTCGAGCACGATGGTAATCCCGCGTTGGGCGTTGTGCTGTTGATGCTCGCCCTGTGCGTGATGGGATTTGGCTTTGGGGCCGCAAATACACCGGTGAATTTCCTAGTCGTCTCGCAGGTCAGCGCGGAGCAAGCCGGTGTATCCGGGGCCGCGGCATCGGCGAGTAGGCAGCTGGGGCAGACACTAGGCATTGCGGCCGGTGGTGCCGGTCTGGCTTTGGGGACGGGCCAGCTCGGGACGGAATCTCTCTGGGTTTACGGCTATGTTGGCGGGATCATTTTCGGAGCGGGGGTCCTATTGGCGGTGATACCGCGCCTCTATCGATGAGACCGATCTTGCGTCTTCGAAATATTAATGTTTTCAAACGTGCATATGGAATGTATGTTTAACGCATGCCAAAATCGAATATGCGGGGTGCGAAGTGAGCATTCAAACATCGACTAACCGTGAATCCTCGATTCGCCTGACACTGCGGCACCCGCTCTATCGAGCGGCCACACTGGCCCTGTTTCTGTCCGGTGTCGGGATCTCTGCCGCGGCACCGTTGATCGCCTCTTTCCTGGTGACCGAGTTGCACGCCACGCTTCCGGTTGCCGGCCTGTACTATCTCACGAACCTGGCCGCCCCGGTCGCCGGTTATCTGGTGGGGGCGCGCTCGGATCGCACGGGCGCGCGGCTGGGGCTGTTCCGGATCTGTGCGGCCGCGGGATTCCTCGGTTGGATGGGCATCGCCTTTTCCACTCAGCTGTGGATGCCGTTTGTGATCAGCGCGGTGGTGCTGGGGTTTGCCGGGGCGTCCACCTCGCAGCTGTTTGCGGCGCTGCACGATGAGCTGGCTCGGCGTCCCTCTCCGTTGAATGACGGTGTGGTGGCGATCGTGCGGACCGCGCTGACCGCCGGCTGGGTCATTGGCCCGGTGATCGGATCGTTCTTGGCGGCGTCCGCCGGATACCGCGCCATGCTGGTGGTGGTTGCCATCGCGACCCTGGCGCAGATCCTCCCACTCGGCGGTATCCGCGATGGACGTCCCCGTACCGCGCCCCAGAACGATGTCGTCGCACCGGAAACCGGGCCGATTGCGCTGGGTGGGGCGTCCACCGAGGCCGCGCTTCCCGAGGGTACCGCGACGGCCGCGGCAGCCGGCGGTGCCGAGGCCGCATCTGCCGAAGCCGAGCGTCGCCCGGGTCCGGGCCTTCGCGCGATGCTGCCGCTGCTGTTCTTCACCGCCCTGTACATCTGCGTCTACGCGGGGGAGTCGGTCAAGTACGCCTATCTACCGATCTATATGAACGAGCAGATGCAGCTCTCCCCGGCGCTGGTCGGGGCGGTCATCGGAATCCAGCCGCTGGTCGAGCTGCCGTTGATTCCGGTCGCAGTGATGCTGGGCCGTCGCTTCGGGGCGGTTCGGTTGATGGCGATCGGTGCGGCGATGGGTGTGGCCGCGAACCTCTGCTTTGCGCTGATCGGCACCGTTCCGGCGCTGTTTGCCGGACAGGTCCTGATGGGTATCGTCTGGGGCATCTTCGCCGGCCTGGGAATCCTTGTGGCGCAGCGCCTGCTGCCCACCGCCGTGGCCACGGCCTCGGCGATCTTCCTCAGCTCAACCGCGCTGAGCTCCGCGCTCGGCGGCCTCACCGGTGGTTTCGGCGTCGCCGCGCTGGGTCTGCCGATGGTCTTTGTGATCCCCGCCGGTTTCGCCGCGATTGCGGTGATCGGGCTGATCGTGATGGATCGGCGCGGCCGCCAGACGGACCAGCGTAGCCGCTAGGCGACGTCGTCGACCAGGCCCACGAACCGTCCACCGACACCGAAGACCTCGGCGCGGATCGCCCCGGAAGCGGCCTTGGGCCACTCCTCGATCTCGTGGTCATCGCACACCACATAGGTGAACTCGGGCCACCACTTCTTGGGACGCGCCCGCTCGGTGAACCCGCAGACCGCGCACACCAGATCAGACCACACCGGACGCTTGCCGGTGCGGTTTGCCCGCGACTGCGCGAGCCAGGCCGGGGGAGTCGTATCGAGCTCGACCACGGCCGCCTCGGTGAGCTGGGGCGGCAGTCCGTGCCGCACCGCCATCTCCAGGGGGATGTCCAGGCGCTGTGCTGCTTCTCGTCTCGTGACCATTTGACCCATTCTAGCCGGGAACTTCCCGAGCCTTGGTGATGGTTGTGTATGCCCCCCTTGACACTTGCTGTAAACCCCCATCTAGACTACCCTGATGAAGGATGCCAAGCGAAAAGACGTGGAGCAGGTAGTTGGGTTTGTTCCGGACGAGTGGAAGTGAGCGTGCTCATGAAACGAAACAGTTTTGAGTTGGTTGTCTCGCGAGAGGGCAGATGGTGGATCATCGATGTGCCCGCGATTGACTATCGCACCCAGGCCCGCACACTGTCCGAGGTTGAGAAGATGGGGCGCTCGCTTGTCGCGGGCGCGCACAACCGTGAGGAGGACTCGTTCGACATCAGCGTGACCATCGAGAAGCCAGCGGACGTTGCCCGGCGGCTAGCCGATGCGGCCGAACTTGATCGGGTTGCGCTCGAGTCTGCGCAACAGGCTGCTCGTGATCGACGTGCGGCCGCGCGAGCGCTCCGTGACGCATACGGACTCAGCGCGATAGATTCGGCGACTGTGTTGGGGATTTCACGTGCCCGGATCTATCAGCTCCTCGATGATTCCGAGCGACCCGCTGCCGAGGCTCTGAACGCGTAGCGCCGAAGCACCTACGCCAGGATGATCCGCCAGGCGATAAAGCCCGAGATCAGCAGGGCGGTCCCGATCGGGAAGCCCCACTTCAGTCGCGACGGCGGAGCCATCGGGTCCAGCGGGGTCCCGCGGCGATACGCGGTGGCGGTGGGACGCAGATGAGAGAGGACCGCGTCGGCGGCGGTGAAAAAGCGTAGCCACACGTTCGGGTCACCCGTGTCCATCGGACGGGTGCTCACCAGGATCAGGTCGGAACCCGAGAACTCCAGGTCAAACTCGGTGGCGTAGAGCGCCAGGGTTTCCATGAAGTCCGGGGTCAGGAAGTAGAGGGCGTCTCGCTGCAACACCTCGGGGGCGTAGACGCCGAATGCGCGCGGGAAGTCGCCCTCCAACTCGATCCGCTGGTCATCGGCCAGGCGCAGCCGGGTGCGGCGCGAGCGCCAGCCGGCGACCCCGTCGTTGTGGCGGGAGTCCAGCACGATATGGGGCATCTGCACGCCCAGCGGGATGCGCAGGTAGGCATATTCACCGGGACGATCGATCAGCTCGCGCTTGATCCGCTTGCTGGACATGTTGTCGGCCCGCTGGGCCAGCCGCAGGCCGCCGCGGGAGGTGAACCCGTTGTAGTCGCGCGCGCTGGGCCCGAGGATGGCGGTCTGTTCCATCGTTTTAAGTGGGAGCGGCGCAAACTGGAGCCCGGTCGCGTCGGCAAAACGCACCATTCGCGCCCAGTCCTTCCAGCGTGGCCGGTTTTTCTGCACCCAGTAGGGCAGGGCCACCAGTTGCAAGAGACAGAATCCGATCAGAAACCACGGGGCAATCGCCGTGGATCCACCGCTGATCATCAGATAGGCGAGGAACACTCCGATCGCGCCCACCAGGAGCATGATGATCACCGAGGATCCATATTCACCCCACGTAGGGATGGCCTGGGTCCAGCGACTATCCCCGCGCACCCGGTTTTTGAGCGCGCGAATCTCCTCGGGGGTGGCCGGGGCGGCCAGCACGTCGAGTGGGAGGTCCTCCAGGGAGGGGATCGGGGGTGTGGACACGGTGCTCCTGAGATGAGGGTGCGGGCGAGCCGCGGGCAAAATCACACTATCGCGACGGGGGATTCGGTGCGCGGATTCCGGCGTGGATCTCCCGGACAAATCCCCGCCATTCCGCTGCTATTCTGGGGAGCGTGTCTAATCCCAATTTTGCCAAGCAGAGTAATGACTCGTCCTTTGACTCGCTCTGGGACGAGCTGGTGTGGCGTGGCCTGATCCACGTCTCGACCGATGCCGAGGAGCTCAAGAAGCTCATCGACGGCGAACCGATCACGTATTATTGCGGATTTGACCCGACCGCTCCCAGCCTGCACCTGGGTAACTTTGTGCAGCTGCTGTTCATGCGTCGTCTGCAGCTGGGTGGGCACCGCCCGCTGGGTCTCGTGGGTGGATCCACCGGTCTGATCGGTGACCCGCGTCCCACCGCCGAGCGCACCCTGAACACCCCGGAGACCGTGGCCGCCTGGGTCACGCGCCTTCAGGCTCAGGTGTCGACCCACCTCGACACCGAGGGCGAGAACGGCATGCGCCTGGTGAACAACCTCGACTGGACCTCGCCGCTCAGCGCGATCGAGTTCCTGCGCGACATCGGTAAGCACTTCCGCGTGGGCACCATGCTGAAGAAGGATGCGGTGAGTGCACGCCTGAACTCCGATGCGGGCATCTCCTACACCGAGTTCAGCTACCAGATTCTGCAGGCTCTCGACTACCGCGAGCTGTACAACACGTACAACTGCGTGCTGCAGACCGGCGGCAGCGACCAGTGGGGCAACCTGATCGGTGGCGTTGACCTGATTCGTCGTTCCGAGCAGGCCAACGTGCACGCGATCGGCACCCCGCTGATCACCAACAGCGACGGCACCAAGTTCGGCAAGAGCGAGGGTAACGCGATCTGGCTGGACGCCGAGCTGTGCAGCCCGTACGCGATGTACCAGTTCTGGCTGAACACGGATGATGCCGACGTGGTCGACCGCCTGAAGGTCTTCACCTTCCTCTCCCGCGCCGAGATCGAGGACTTCGCCAAGCTCGTGGCGGATGAGCCCTTCCGCCGTGCGGCGCAGAAGCGTCTGGCCCTGGAAACCGTGACCCTGGTGCACGGTGCCGAGGCCGCGAACGCCGCCATTGCCGCCTCCGAGGCGCTGTTTGGACAGGGCAACCTGGCCGAGGTGGATCCGGCGACCCTGGCGACCGCGCTGCGCGAGCTGCCCAACATCACCGCCGAAACCGGCACCTCGGTGGCCCAGCTCCTGGTCTCGACTGAGCTGTGCTCGAGCCTGGGTGATGCCCGTCGCTCGATCGGCCAGGGCGGCGTCTCGCTCAACGGCGTGAAGGTTACCGATGAGGCGGCGGTCCTGACCGATCTGCTGCCCGGTGGCGTCGCGGTACTGCGTCGCGGCAAGAAGACCCTGGCGGGAATCTTCACCGCCTAAATCACAAAACAGCGCGGCACCGGAGTGATCCGGTGCCGCGCTGCTGTGTGTCCGGGTTATCCGCGGGTCAGGATGTCGCGGACGTCCGAGCGGGTTTCGGCGGCAATCGCCGCATCCCGAGCCTCGGCCAACACGTCGGCAAGGAGCACGCGCGATCCCCGGGTCGCGCTGAGTACCGCGGCCTCGACCATGGCCAGCGAGTGGATGTTGGCATGCACCTCGGTGTCGGGCACGTCCCCGGTGCGCAGGGCGGCGATGAACTCGGCGAGGGACCCGTTGATCTCCTCCGGAAAGGGGATCGAGGAGTCGGTGAGCGATGCGGGTAGCGCGGCGAGCGCCTGCCCGGGGAGCTCGGCACTCGGCGCGGATTCCCCGTCCCACAGCGCGGTGCCGTGTTCCCCGCCGATGCGCCAGCTGCCGTTCCAGGAGGTTTCGGCCCCCGGCGTGCACCAGCTGCCCGAGTACACAAACCGGGTGCCGCCCTCGAATTCAAACACGGCGGCGGCATTGGCATCCCCGGCGTACCAGCTCCACGCGGGGTTGTACTCCTCGCAGTAGACGGCCACCGGATCCAGGTTCAGGAGGTAGCGCACCGCGTCGAACTGGTGGATCGCCATGTCCACCAGCAGCACATGATCCATCTCGTCGCGGAATCCGCCAAAGCGCGGGGCCTTGGCAAACTCGCAGCTTACGGTGCCCACGGTTCCCAGCTCACCCACGCGTGCGCGCAGCGCGGCGAGGGCCCGATAGTAGCGGCGCGACTGACTGGTCATCAGCAGCTGCCCGCTCGCCTCGGCCGAGGCCGCGAGCGAGAGCGCGGTGGCCACGGTGGGGGCGATGGGTTTTTCACACAGCACCGGCAGCCCGGCAAACAGCGCCTCGGTGCTCACCGCGTGGTGGGCGACCGGCACGGTCACGTTGACCACGGCCTGCGCGCCGGTTTCCGCGGCGAGCGCCGATACGGAGGTGCCCACGGGCAGATCGACGAGGCCGGTGGCGGCCAGCGCGGCCCGGGCCGCATCGAGGTTGAGATCGACCAGTCCGACGATCTCGGCATCGGGGGAGGCGATCAGCGCGCGCAGCCACTGCTGTCCCATCGCCCCGGCCCCCACCAGGATGATGCGCACGGGCGCGCCGGTCCCGGCAAGCAGGGCGTGGGTCATCGAACCAGCGCCCCGCGGTAGTCGCGACCGTTATAGAAGTCCTCGGTTTCGTAGCGCAGCAGGGTCGGGACCTCGCGGGTCGGGCGCACCGAGTGTGCCCAGCTCACGCCGTTGGCGATGACGCGGCGCACATGTTCGTGGTGGTAGACCGGGTAGTCCTGGTCCCCGGGGCTAAAGAAGAAGATCTTGCCGTGGCCGCGACGCCAGGTGCAGCCGCTGCGGAAGACCTCCCCGCCGGAGAATGTGCTGAGGAAGATCAGTTCGTCGGGGGCCGGGATATCAAAGAACTCTCCGTACATTTCCTGCTGCGGGATGATGAACGGGTGCGGTACCCCCTGCGCGATCGGGTGGGTCGGGTCCACGGTCCAGACCAGCTCGCGATCCTCCTCGCTCCGCCAGCGCAGGGTGCAGGTGGTGCCCATCAGCTTCTGGAAGATCTTGGACCAGTGGCCCGAGTGCAGGACAACGAGGCCCATGCCGGCGAGGACGTGCTGGTGCACGCGTTCGACAACCTCATCGGCAACCTCGGCGTGGGCGGCGTGACCCCACCACACCAGCACGTCGGTGTCCGCGAGGACCTCCTCGGTGAGTCCGTGCTCGGGCTCATCCAGGGTGGTGGTGTGCACGCGCGCCTCGGCACCCAGGTGTTCCTCGATCCCGGCGCGGATCGTATTGTGCATGCCCTCGGGATAGATCTCGGCAACCTTGGGCTCGATCTGCTCGTGCCGGTTTTCGCCCCAGACGAGGACGCGCAGTGGGGAAGTGGACTGAGTCATGGTGTTCCTTTTCGACGATGAAATGGTGGATGGTTACTTGACGGCGCCACCGGTGGCCCCGGCGGCGATGAACTTCTGGGCCAACACCAGCAGGATGATGGCGGGAATGGAGGACAGTACGGCGGTCGCCATCACGGCCGACCAGTTCGATACCTGGGTGCCCAGGTACTGGTAGATGCCCAGGGTGACCGGGCGCACATCCTCGGTGGTGGTCAGGGTCAGCGCAAAGAGGAAGTCGCTCCAGGAGAACAGGAATCCAAACAGCGCGGCGGTGATCAGGGCGTTGCGACTGACCGGCACCACGACGGAGACGAATGCCCGGATGAGCCCGGCCCCATCGATCCGGGCGGCCTCCACGATGGCGGGCGGGATGCCCATCATCGAGGTACGCAGGATCAGAATGGCAAACGGAATGGCCAGGCTCGCATCGGCCAGGATCAGCCCGGCAATCGAGTTGAGCAGTCCCAGGTCGTTATAGGCGCTGTAGAGCGCGTTGGCGATCACCACACCCGGCACCATCTGCGCGATGATGATCACCAGCAGGGCCACGTTGATCCAGCGGAACCGGAACTGGGCCAGCGCATAGGCGGCGGGCGCTGCGATTAGCAGCGTAAGCACCACTGTCCCGATCGAGATGATGAGGCTGGTCAGGAGGTTGTGTCCCTGATCGGCGATCGCCCGCTCATATCCCGAGAAATCGGGGGCGAACGGGAAGATGCCGGCGGTGAGGGTGTTCCCCGAGGGCTGGAGGGAGGCGTTGACCATCCAGTAGATCGGAAACAGCATGATGGCCAGAAAGAGGATGCCCAGCGCGGTGGAGGTTCCGCGCGAGAGGCGTCCCCGGCGGGCCCGCCGGGAGGCGGCAGTGGGGAGATTCAGCGTGGTCATGACGACTCCTATTCATCCACCGCGCGCCGGTTCGCACGCAGGTAGATCACGGCAAAAATCAGCGAAACGAGGATCAGGATGTTGCTCCAGGCCGAGCCGATCCCGAATTCGAAGTTCACAAACGACTCCTGATAGGAGCGCACGGCGAGGGTCTGGGTGGCGTTGGCCGGTCCGCCATTGGTGAGTCCGAGGATCACGTCCAGCACCTTGAGCGTGTAGACCACCCCGAGGACCAGCACCACGCTGATGACCGGACGCAGGTTAGGCACGGTGATGTGCCAGAATGCCTTCCATCCGGTGGCACCATCCAGCGCGCCTGCCTCGTAGAGCTCCTCGGGGATATCCTGCAGCCCGCCATAGAGCAGTGCCACGTTGAACGGGATGCCCACCCAGATATTGACCATGATGACCGCGATTAGCGCGACACTGGGATCGGTGAGCCACCCGATCGGCGCATCGGTCAGCCCGATCGATCCGAGGAAACGGTTGAGGATGCCGCTGTCCTGATCGAGAATCGAACGCCAGGTGGCACTCGAAACGATCATCGGCAGCAGCCAGGGCAGCAGTAGCATCGAGCGCAGGAAGCCGTTGAGCGGGAACCGACGCCGGAAAAACACCGCCAGGGCCAACCCGATCACAAACTGGCCGGCGATCGATCCGATGGTGAACAGCGCGGTGTTCCACAGCGCCGGGGTAAACAGGCTGCTGGTGAAGACCGACACGTAGTTGGCGAATCCCACCCAGGGGGCCTCGCCGGTGAAGAAGGTTTTGGTGGTGTATTCCTGCAAGCTCATCGTGAGGTTTTTCACGATGGGGTAGCCGAAAAACGCCAGGATGTAGAGCGCAGCCGGGGCCACAAACAGCAGGCGGGTAAAACGTTCGGGGCGTCGGCGACGTCGCGGGGGTGCCGCGGGGATTTCCGGGGAGCCGGGCCCGGCACCGAGGGGGCGGGGGCGCCGCCGTGTCTCGGATGCCGGACCGGCGGTCCCGGAAGCGGGAACCTGGAGCGTCATCGAACTATCCCGCCTTCGCCTTCGAGAACGCATCGCTGGCGCTCTCTTTGCCGGTGAGCGCGAGCTGGATACCGGTGTACATAACCGTTGCCGCCTTGGGCCAGTCCTCCCCGAGGATCCCGGTGCGGGAGCGGGCGTTGGCGACCTGCTCGGTGAAGGCTGCCATATCCGGCACCTTCTGCACATACTCCGCGGCTAGTGCGGTCTTGGTCGGGACGGTGAAGCGGGACTCGGCGAGCGAGAGCTGGTTGTCATCGCTCGTGATGCACTCAACAAACTTGGCCGCCTTGGCCTGCTTTTCCTTGTTGCCGGTCTGCGGGACGGTCCAGACCTCGCCGCCCAGCGGAGCCGTCGGCGTCTGTCCGGCCTTGTTGATCGGCACCTGCACGCTGGTCCAGGTCAGGCTCGGATCGGCGTTGAGCGCGGGGATCTGCCAGGGTCCGTTGATCATCATCGCGGCCTTGCCGGCCATGAACTGGTCCTTCACATCGGCCTGGCTCCAGTTGATCACACTCTTGGACGCGGCCCCGGAGTTCACCAGATCGACCTGCAGCTGGAGTGCCTCGGCGGCCTCCGGGCTGTCCAGCTTGTCCTCGGATCCTCCGTTGGTCCAGAGGAAGGGGAGGAACTGCCAGCTGCCCTCATAGGTGGCGATCGAGGAGAACGCCAGTCCGTAGCGGTCGCCCGAGGAGAGCGCCTGGGCGGTGGTCTTGAGTTCATCCCAGGTGGTGGGGATTGCCAGGCCCGCCTCATCCAGCATGGCCTTGTTCACAAACAGACCCAGGGTGTTCACGGTCGGGGCGAGCCCGTAGACCTCGCCCTGATAGGTGGCCGCGTCGAGGATGCCCTGGGCAAAACCCGAGGTGTCCACGTTGAACTGGCTGAGCGGGGTGAGCCCACCCGAGGACGCAATCTCCTGCAGGTCGGGGTTATCCAGCATCAGCACGTCGGGCAGCGTCTTCGAGGAGGACATTTGCAGGACCTTTTGAATCAGATCCTTCCCCGGGACGCCGGTGCGGTTCAGCTTCACCTTGAGCTCGGCCGCGCACTTATCCAGTGCCGCCACCACGAGTCCCTGGTCGGGGTCGTTGACGTAGTAGTCGACCACGCTGAGGGTGTCGGCGTCGGATGAGGCCCCGCCGCCGGATCCGCCCGCGCTGCATCCACTCAGGGCGAGGGGAACCAGGGCGAGGCTCGCTAAGACGGTCAGACGATGTTTTTTCTCCATGATGCGGCTCCTTTGCCGGTGAGAGACTTCGACCCGTTCGGTAAACCGCTTTGATCCGCAGCAGTCCGGGGATCGTGTCGAGGTGTAATTTCGTGGGTGACGCAACAATCTCACGACTCCGAGCCCGTGTCAACCAAAAAGTTAACCGGTTCACTGTTTTGTTATTTGTGCGCCGCGTCGGTCTCGTCGCGGTCGAGGGGTGTGAGAGACTGCACACACCAATTCGCAAAGGAACCCCATGGCAACCATGCGCGACGTCGCGAAACTGGCGGGCGTTTCTCTCGCCACGGTTTCGTTCGCGATCAACAACACCAAGCCGGTCGCCCCGGCCACCCTGGAACGTGTGCGCGAGGCGATGGACACCCTGGACTATCGTCCCAATGCGATCGCCCGTGCGCTGGCGAGTAAGCGCACTCGGATCATCGCGCTGTTGTTTCCGATGGAGGATCACAGCCTGAGCGGGACCGCCCTGAAGTTCTTCACCGCCGCCGCCGAGGCCGCCTCCGAGCTGGGCTACAACCTGATCCTCTGGCCCGGCGATAACGGAGCCGAACACATCGACCGTGTGGTGAGTAATGGCCTGATCGACGGGGTCATCCTGATGGAGGTCCACCTGGACGATGAGCGCGTGGTGCGTCTGCGCGAACTCGGCGTTCCCTTCACGTTGATCGGTCGCACTCGGGAGCTCTCGGGCATCAGTTATGTGGACGTGAACTTCGAGGGCGCGGTGATCGATGCGCTCGCCCGCTTCGAGGCGCTGGGTCATCGCAGCATCGGCATCGTTTTTGATGACGATGGGGATCCGGGTACCAGCGACTATGGGCCGGTCGCCCGCACCCGCGATACCTATCTCGAACGGATGCGCGCAATCGGAGCCACCCCGGGAATCTTTTCCTGCGCCGAAAGCTCCTCGGCCGGGCGGGCGCTGGTCCCGCGGATTCTCGCCGAGATGCCCGATGTGACCGCGCTGCTCCTGATCAATGAGCACGCTTCCCCGGGGATCGTCAGCGCACTCGCCGCACACGGGCGACCCGTGCCCGAGGCCGTTTCGGTGCTCGTGGTGGGGGCCTCGGTGGATATCGTCAGCGCCGCCGATCCCGAACTCACCGTCTACGAGTCGCCCAGCCGGGAGCTGGGGCGCCGGGGTGTACGGGATCTGATCCAGCGCCTGGAGAACCCCGACCTGGAACCGGCCGCCGCGCTGGTGGACTGTCGCTACGTCGATGTGAACTCGATCGCGCCGGCCGAGCAACGCGCCTAGTCGTTCGATCACTCGTCCCCAATCGGACACCCCAACCTGTTATCTTTGGGGCGGGTCCAGCGGCAAAATCGCGGCCCGGCCGGGGAAAATTTGGGACTGTGGTGCCGCGTGTACCACGCCCGAGTGACGTCATCGAGGAGAACGCATGGGTCAGGGTATCGACATCGATCTGGTACGCGAGGGTGCGCTCGCCGAGGCTGATCTTCCCCTCGCGGCGGCGAAACTCGCCCGGATGTCGACCACCGAGGTGACCTCGACCCTGTGGCGCTGCAGTCTCAAACGCTCGGCCGTCCTGTTCCGGCTCCTGAGCAAGGAGCGCGCGCTGGAGGTTTTTGAGCGTTTTGAGCCCGCGCACCAGGCCGATCTGGTTCGGGCGCTGCGTGATGAGGATGTGACCGGCCTGTTTGCCGGCCTCGACCCGGATGACCGGGTGGGTCTGCTGGACGAGGTGCCCGCGGTGTTGGCCAAACGTCTACTGTCGGACCTGACCCCGCATGAGCGCGCGCTAACCACGCTGATGCTCGGCTATCCGGCCCGCTCGGTGGGTCGCCGGATGAGCCCGGAGTACGTGCGGGCACACCCCGAGTTCACCGCGGGACGGGTGCTGGAAATCGTACGTCACCGCGCCACCGAGGCCGAAACCATCTATATGATTCCGGTCACCGATGGCGAAAAACGACTGGTCGGGGTGGTCAGTCTCCGCGAGATTCTGGCGGCCTCCGAGGATGCTCGAGTGTCCGAGCTGATGCAGACCCCCGAGCTGGCGACCGTGAGTGATGACGCCGAGCAGGTGGCCCGGCGCTGTAGCGAGGCGAACCTGCTGGCCATGCCGATCGTGGATAGCGAAAAGCGCCTGGTGGGGATCCTCACCATCGACGATGCCCACCAGATTCTGCGCGACGCCGAGGATGAAGATATCGCCCGCGCCGGCGGTGCCGAGCCGTTGCGGCGCCCCTACCTCTCGACCTCGGCGTTTAAGATCGCCCGGGCTCGCGTGGTATGGCTGCTGGTGCTCGCTGTCTCGGCGCTACTGACGGTTCAGGTTCTGGGTATCTTTGAGGCCACCCTGGAGCAGAAGGTGGTGCTGGCGCTCTTCATTCCGCTGCTCACCGGAACCGGCGGTAACACGGGCTCGCAGGCGGCCACCACGATCACCCGTGCGCTGGCGATGGGGGAGGTGACCTCGAAGGACGTGGGGCGTGTGCTGCTGCGCGAATTCCGGGTGGGTACCACGCTGGGACTCCTGCTCGGAATCCTCGGCTTCACCCTGGCCTCGCTGGTGTATGACGTGCCGACGGGTCTGGTAATTGGCTCGACCCTGCTGTGCGTTTGCGCGATGGCCGCGACCGTGGGCGGCGCGATGCCGCTGATCGCCAAGGCCATTCGGGTCGACCCGGCGGTGTTCTCGACCCCGTTCATCACCACATTCTGTGACGCCACCGGCCTGTTGATCTACTTCAGCCTGGCCAAGGTAATCCTGGGAATCTAACTCACCGGGAACACCAGCCGCGGAGTTACCGCGCGGAGGTGGGAATCCCGGCGATCACAACGAGTCCACCCTCGGGCCGGGGTGCGAGGCTGAGCGTTCCCGCGTGTGTGCGCAGGATCGCGGAGACGATCGCCAGCCCCAATCCCACGCCGCCCTCGGGATCGTGGCGACGCGCGGCCCCACGCTGGAACGGTTCGGTCAGCGTGGCGACGAGTTCTGGGGCGAGGATCTGCCCGCTGTTTTCCACCCGCAGCAGACCGAGATCGCCCCGGGTTTCGGTGACGATCCGCACCCATCCGTCCCCTGCGGTGTTGTGGATTAGGGCGTTTCGAATCAGGTTGATGGCCACCGCATGTACCAGCGCCGGGTTACCGCGAACCCGTGCGGGCGAGAGTGTGGTGTCCACCCGAATCTGGGCGTGTTCGGATGCCTGAGCCAGTTCGGCGATCGCCGCCAGCACCGTGGCGGTCAGGTCGATCTCCTCATCGGTTGTCGGCTCGCCCTCCGCACGTGCGAGCAGCAGGAGCGCCTCGGTCAGCGCGATGGCGCGATCGTTCGTGTGGGAGAGTCGGGCCACCAGTTTCGGGACGTCCACGCGGTCGGGGGCAGCCTCGGCTACCTCAAGCATCGTCCGGATCACCGCGTGCGGAGTGCGCAGTTCGTGTGACGCATTGGCCGCGAAACGCCGCTGCTCGGCGAGCATGCCCTCGACCCGATCCAACATCGAATCGAATGTGTCGGCGAGCTCGCGGAACTCGTCCCTGCGGCCGGGGAGCTCGATTCTTCGATCCAGGACCCCCTCGGCGGCGGCCCGGGTAACCGCGGTAATTCGGGTCAGCGGTGCCAGCATTCTTCCGGCCAGAAACCAGCCGCCCAGCAGTCCAACCACCGTGAGAAACCCCAGCACCGCAAATGCTCGTGGCCAAAATACCCGCAGGAGATCGCCACGGTTGGGGGCGAAGGTGCTCCCATCGGGCGCATTGGTCTGGATCAGGGATGTGGTGGGCACAAACTGCAGCACGTACTGTGCAAACAGCATCAGGGCGATCCCGGCAACCAGGAGAAAACCGGTATAGCTGAGGGTGAGTTTGACCCGCGCGGAGAGACCGCGCGCTCGGGGCGTCACCGCGTGCCGCCGGGTGTGGAAGCGGCGAAATAGTACCCCGATCCCGGCCTGGTGTGAATCAACCACGGCTCGCCGAGCCGTTTGCGCAGCGAGGAGATGGTGATCCGCACCGAATTGGTGAACGGATCGGCATTCTCATCCCAGGCGCGCTCAAGCAGGGTTTCGGCGCTGAGTACTCCGCCGTTCGCGCGCATCAGCTCCTCCAGCACGGCGAACTGCTTCCGGGTGAGCGCCACATAGCGCTGGTCGCGATAAACCTCGCGGCGGAACGTGTCCACGCGCAGTCCGGCCGATTCCAAGACCGGTGGTGCGGCCGCGGGGGAGCGCCGGGCAAGTGCCCGCACCCGCATGATCAGCTCGCGGAGGGCGAAGGGCTTGGTCAGGTAGTCGTCGGCACCGAGTTCAAACCCCATCGCCTTGTCGTCCAGACGATCGGCGGCGGTGACCATCAGGATGCGGGTGCCCAGCCCATCGGTCAGAATCTCCCGGGCGATGTCGTCGCCCGAGGGACCGGGGATATCCCGATCCAGGAGTACCACGTCGTAGGTGTTGAGGGACAGGAGCTCCTGCGCCGCGAAACCGTCCAGGGCAACGTCGGCGGCGATGGCTTCCAGGCGGAGACCATCCTGGATCGCCTCGGCCAGAAACGGCTCGTCCTCAACTATCAGCACACGCATGCACACAGTCTAGGAAGTGGGGCTATCGAAAACATATGCAAATCCGGATACGCCGTGGCAACGCGCATCCGGATGGAATCGACGCATGATGATTCACCCTGGTTCTTCCTCTCGACACGTCAGGCGTCGCCGCGCACTCCTCCTGGGCACCCTCGTCCTGTTGGTGCCCGCGGGGCTGGCGGCCTACTTCATCGCCGTACTGGGTTCGTTTCCCGGGGGAACCACAAATCCGAGCGGAGGGGCTGCGGCGGGAATCGTTGAACCCAGATTCACCCAGCCGCCCTTTGCCCTGGACGAGGCCAACGGCTATATCCGGCTGGGGGAGTCACTGAGGACCGAGAGCGTGGATCTTCCGGCACTGACCAATCTGGATCCCGAACTTCTGAAGGCTGTGCGCTTGGCGGCGCAGGATGCGCGAGGGGCGGGGATCGAGCTCGGGGTGAACAGCGGGTGGCGTTCGGAGGCGCTGCAGGAGTGGATGCTCACGCAGGCGATCAAGGACTACGGCAGCGAGAACGCCGCCCGCAGGTTTGTCTCAACCCCAGAGTCCTCCCGACACGTCAGCGGTAAGGCCGTGGACATCGGTCCCACGGATGCCGCCGCCTGGGTGGAACAGCACGGGAATCGGTATGGTCTCTGCCGGATCTACGCGAATGAGCCCTGGCACTTCGAACTGGCCACGACCCCCGGAGGGAGCTGTCCCGCGCTGCGCACCGACGCCTCCTAACCGGGGATCTCTCGCGGCGAATGCAAGTGCGACACGCCACTATTCGGGCCCGATTTGCCCGAACCCCAGAACCTGCGTAAAGTAATACTCATCACCCCAAAGGTGCGGCAAGCGAGAAGCGGCCGGCCTCAAGCGGGATCATCCCCACACTTCAACACGCCGG